>CP099863.1:2909173-3227984 GCA_024134725.1 Bacillus sp. 1780r2a1
TGCTTCGGTCATTTCAATTAAACTCTTCATTGTATTGTAAGGGAGAACAAGTCCAAGATCTCCAGGGACTGCTTCTTTTAACGTTGGTTCTAAGAACCCTTCTTTAATACGAGTTGGTGTTGAACGTCGGCCTTTTAAAATATCACCGTACTTCTGTACGACTAAGCCTCCATTTGATAGCATGTTTGCTAGCCTTGATACTTCGTGTGCATATTCGTTTGGTTGATCAAATGGATCTGAAAATTTATGAGATACAAGCAGTGCAAAGTTCGTATTCTTACTACCTAGCTTTGGATCTTTGTACGCATGACCGTTTGCTAACATAATGCCTGAATGATTTTCAACAACTACATGCCCTGAAGGATTACTACAGAACGTTCTTACCTGCGTACCAACTGATGTATTATAAATAAATTTACCTTCATATAAGTGCTTATTAATCTCTTCCATTACAATATCCGAAGTCTCAACACGGACTCCAATATCGACTTGGTTGTTAATCATTTTTAATCGGCGTTTTTTTAATAAATCAGTCATCCATTTTGAACCATCTCGTCCTGGAGATACAACGACTTTATCAGCAGTTAGTACTTCTCCATTTTTAAGTTCAATCCCACGAACAATATGCTTTCCATCAACTTTCTCTGTAACAAAATCAGCAACTTCCGTTTTATACTGCATGTCGATGCGTTCTTTTAAATATTCATAAATACTCTTCAAAATTTCTAAGTTTTGTTCTGTCCCTAAGTGACGAACTTGTGCACGCAATAACTTTAAGCCTGCTGCGTAGCCACGTTTTTCAATTTCACGTACTTTGTCAGTTAATGGGTCCGTAATCGAATCTGTTGCCCCATGCTTTAAGTTAATTTCATCTACATATTTAATTAAATCGACAACCTGTGATTCAGGAAGATAATCTGTCATCCATCCTCCAAATTCACTTGTGATATTAAATTTCCCATCTGAATATGCGCCTGCTCCACCAAATCCATTGGTAATTGAACAAGCGGGTAAACAGCCTGCAAAATCTTTTTTGTTATTTGCCGGCGGACATTTTTCTATCTTTTTTTGAAGAATCGGACAATTTCTTCGGTAAATATCGTGTCCTTTATCAATTAACAATACTTTTGCTTCAGGTAGTTTTAGCGTTAATTCATAACAAGTAAAAATTCCAGCTGGGCCTGCTCCTACAACAATTACATCATAATTTTGATTCATCGATACATTCCCCCGTTAACCTTTTTCATTTCAATCAACCGTTTTTATTTATTATTCGGTTATCTTCTAGCCATTTGATACTATATCAAACAAAAACGCTTACGTCAACAATAAACACGAACATTATAAAAAAATAAAATTATAATATTCGCTTTTGACGTATACACAAAAAAGCCAGCGAATAAATAGTACCACTACTATACATTCACTGGCTCTTTTACATGCGGAATCGCAATTTCAACTTTTGTGCCTACCCCTATTTGACTTGTAAATGAAATATGCCCCTGATGCTGTTCAATAATTTGATAGCTGACCATCAGACCTAAGCCTGTTCCCGTTTGCTTCGTAGAATAGAACGGCTCACCTAAACGAGCTAGTGATTGTTCGTCTATTCCACAACCCTGATCTTCAATTGTTACTACGCCATATCCGTTTCTTTTTTCTGTTCTAACCGTTACTACACCTTTATCCATTGATTCCAATGAATTTTGAATAAGGTTTATGAATACTTGCTTTAATGCATTCTCCTCACAGAGAATTTCAATGTCTCCTTCGAGAAAACTTTTAATTTCACTATTTTTATAATTTGCATGAGTAGTAAGCAGTAACGTTACATGATTTAAAATTTGGTGAAGGCTTTTCTTCTTAAAAGGGTGCTCGCTTTTTGGCTTTGCCAGCGTTAAAAACTCTTGAATAATTGATTCAACGCGATTCAGTTCTTCTAGCATAATATCATGGTAGGATTTATTATACTGCTGAGATGCATTTAATAATTGTACAAACCCTTTAACTGCAGTCAATGGGTTTCTTATTTCATGGGCTACGCCAGCTGCTAACTTGCTCACCATCATGAGCTTTTCAGACTTACTTGCCATTTCATCATACTTCTTTCGATCAGTTACATCACGAATAATATACTGAATGGCATCTTCGCCTTTAAATTTAATTTTTGTTGCAGAAGATTCAATACTAACCACTCCGCGCTTAGTTAATAACTTCACTTCAGCCCGAGGGCGAATAGACATTCCTTTCATGAGCTGATTCATTCGTTTTTTTACGATTTCTAGATGTTCTGGATGGATGAAGTGAAGCCAATATCGCCCTAGATAGTCCGCTTTTTTAGTTCCACCAAGCATACGCACACCAGCTGGGTTTATGTATTGAATCTTGCCTTCTTGGGTAACGATAAAAGCATCTTGACTCTGCTTTACAAACTGTTTGTACTGCTTCATTTTCCGGATAACTTCCTCTTGCTTTTCAAAACTAGAAGAAAATTCCTTCCACTGTACAACAAGAAGATGAGGTTGCTCTTTCATTCTCTGAATATGAATATGTATAGGCACTTGTTGGTTTATTTGCTTGTTCAGTACAACCACTTCTTCTTCACAATTATGAAGAGGAGCAATATCAGCTTTTTTAATTAAAAATTGGCTAACGTGCTGAAAGACATTGGAAGAAAGAAGTTGCTCTTTTTCTTTCTTAAATAGATGTGCACAAGCATCATTTAAAGCTTGAACTTCTCCATTAAGATCCATGATAAGCATGGGTGTTAACGACATTGAAAATAGCTGTTCATATAGCCTTTCTTGATCCATATGTTCACCTTCAGTTATTAGGATAGTAATTATAGTATAATATGGAAAAATAACATTTGGCAAAATATTTTTATTTTTCCGAACAAAAATATTTTCCCAACCTTCGCATAAATGGAGCTCTTTCCACCCCGAAGTTTGAAAAGAGCTCTTTAGATAAACTAGCAGATGTAACTGCACCCAATGATAACTAATAAAATAAACAGCACAAGAATTAATGCAAATGAATTTCCTGATCCACAGTGGTGGTGGTGATACCCTCCAACCGGATAGTGACATTGATCATAGCAATCATAATTATACATAGCAATCTCTCCTCATTCGTGATATTCGTTTAGCACATTGTTACTTTATGTTGTGAAAAAGCGATGTGTATGTGCGAATGCCCATTTTTATTCTCCTTTTTTTATTGTCAAATTCTTCATTCCAAGGAGTATAAAACAAAGAATCGTTATCATTACAAGAACTGCACAGTACTTCTTGATAAGTGTAAGTAGAAAGCCTACATATGGAATATGGTAAGAGTATGATCCCACTACCCTTTCACCTGGCAAGACGGTATTGGCTTCTATCACTACCAATGAGCTTTGTCGAGCAACTAGTACAACTCCTTCGGTATCCATATCTTGTGATGGCTGAAAAACGACTACTGACCCGCTTGGAACTCCCGGTCCATCTTCTTGCTGTAACGTTACAGTAAATCCAAACAAAGCCGGTAATAAACTCGCAACAATAAGAGTAAAAAAAACGGCATAACACACAAGTACATACCGAAAGACGGTGAACCACATGCTTTCTTTCATAATGCAGTCACCCCTTTTAGTAATTTAATAACTAAAATGAGAAGACAATGAAATACAGTAATAGAAGAATGAGTCCAAATCCAGTGAGCATGATTTTGAGCATCTTCTCATAAAACAGCTTCATCCTCTTCACCTCTTTTACTTATAACCATTGCGGATTAACGGCTATGATTCATTCTATTCAAGAAAAAGCAAGATGAAAGTTGGTCAATTGTTTTACAGCATAATTTATGAGTTTTAGCATATGTTTGGTTACGTATAGATTTCTTTTTCTACTCCGTATAACAGAGGAGCTGAACGCATGGCTAATTATTCATTTGACCAATACATTAAAAAAGCAATGAAATATGATTTCTTATCAAACTACTACAAATATAGCGACCCTTCCCGTCATATTGCTTATTACGAAAAGCATTTATACTATGTGCAACAAGCAATCTTAGCAGGGGACCATACACAAGGACCACGAGTAGCTAAACCAATGGCCAGAATTTTCCACGCTTCTCCTGATGCACCTTCCGTTGATATTTACTTGAATGGAAGACGTGTCATTCGTAATCTTACTTACAAGCAAGAAACCGACTATTTGCCTTTAGGAGACCCAGGTCGCTATACAATTTCTGTTTATCCTGCTGGCCAAACAGAAAAACCGTTACTTACAAAGTCGTTTACGTTTGAAGGGAACCAAAAATATACGGTTGCAGCCGTAAATAATTTAAACGAGCTAGAATTGCTTTTTATTTATGATGATAGTAAAGTTCCCAGTGGAGAAACAAAGGTGAGGTTTATTCACCTGTCTCCTAATGCACCAGCAGTTGACATTGCTGCCAGAGGGGGAGACGTTGTCTTTTCCGACGTTACGTTTAAGGAAATCACTAACTATCTAGGATTATCTCCAATGTTTGTACAGCTTGATGTACGAATAGCAGGAACCGATGATGTTGTTCTATCTATTCCACCTCTCAGCCTGCGTCCAAACCGAGCTTATACTGTCTATGCAGTAGGTTATGCACAAGGAAAACCTGCATTAGAAGCCTTAATTTCACAAGATCGCTAACGCCAAAAAAGCTCTCAGTAACAAATTATTACTGAGAGCTTTTTGGCTATTCTTTCTTTGAAATTAATTTGACTTGTATATCATCATTTTCTAAGTCAAACTTTTCAACCTTCACATTAAAATCTGTTTGAAGCTCCATCTCTTGAAGAGCTACATATACCGATTCACTCTTCGGATCGATGGTCACCCATTCAGGAAGATTAAAATTATTATTAACGTAGCGAAGTACTGTTTTTACCGGAAGTTGAATTTTTCCAATTGATAGCGTTTCTTGTTCAAGAACAATATCTCCATTCTCTTGCACTTCCGGAGTAAAGGTCATTCGAATATCAATATCATCTCCAAAAACCTCAATGGTTCCATCTAGCTGCACGACATCCGTTAACGTGATGTCGTAATTAAGAGGCTGATTATTAAGCTCTCTTTTTAGATACTTATCAATAAGTATATTTAAATCTTCTTTTTTAGCTAAAATTGTTAGTTCAGCGTCCCCTTCTACGTCTCCAGACTTCAGCGGTGTTACTTCATCGACCGGTTGAAAGATAAGGCCAATGATTACAACCGCTAAGAGAAGGTTAACGCTTAGCAATCCAATAAATAACCATTTCCACTTCTTCATTTCATAAGCTCCTTACTCGTTTCCGTTCGGTTCTTCTCCCTGTGCTTTCTCTTTGTTTTGACCCAATAAAGGATCTTCTTCCTCCATTGCATGGCTAATTCGTTCCGCCATTAACTCATACCCTTTTTTATTAGGATGAAACTCGTCTTTTCCTAAGAGGTTGTCAGGAGAATCGTAAAAGATATCATCTACTTTCACATATGTTACATTTCCATAATTCATTGCCACTTGTTGACTTGCTTGGTTCCATTCATCAATTACAACATTAATCTCTTTCATATCACTTAGCGTTTTAAAAAATGGATTATAAAATCCTATTAAATAAATATGTGCATCTGGGTTTAGCTTTCGAATTCGTTGAAAGACCTCATTTAAACGTTTTTCATATTTTGATTTTTCTGATTCAAATGTTTTAATTGAAATATCATAAAAATAGTCCCTTACAACTTTCATTACGTCGTTACCACCAATTGTAACATAGATCATGTCTGCTCTTGAAACTTTGCTCGCAATTGATGGATCTTTCAGTCTTGCTAACAGCTGATCCGTACGATTACCTTTTTTGCCCAGGTTAGAAATTGTTACATTTCCCACTTCGTTTTGCTTAGCAATATACTGTTCAATAAAAGGTACGTATCCACCTT
The DNA here is from genome assembly GCA_024134725.1 of Bacillus sp. 1780r2a1. Taxonomy (NCBI): domain Bacteria; kingdom Bacillati; phylum Bacillota; class Bacilli; order Caryophanales; family Bacillaceae; genus Bacillus; species Bacillus sp. 1780r2a1. The sequence goes on from CP099863.1 coordinate 2,915,107, forward strand.
TTTTGGATTCATCTCCTATACCTTCCGTTAACGAGTCGCCTATCGCAACAGCTTCTAATTCCACAGGGAAAAAGCCCTTTGGTATTTGTTCCTTTTTTGTAAGCTGAACTTCTTTTTGATCTACAACGTCCTCTTGGTTAACAAGAAAGGTAGGCTGAGAACAGCTAGCTAAAGTGACAGAGCACACGCTTGCCACGATTATTTTTTTCCATCTTTTCATCACAACACCTACTTACTATGCTGTATTCTAGTTGTCACCTTGCTTGACTAGATTTACTATAGCGCACTTATATATCTTTATATAGTAACATACCTTGTCAAGGGCGGTCTTTTCCATGTCTATAGTATATGTAGAAAGATGGATAAGAATGTTTATTCTAAAAAAAGGTAACCATGAATTAAAATACGACTTTTAACTCATAGATACCTTCTTTTTACTTACTTAACGTTTTCATATCTTTAATAATCTCGTCATATGGAGTATCTCCTACACCACTATAAGACTTCATAACAGTGCCTTCTTTATTGATCAAATAAAAAGTTGTAGCATGAATAACTTGCGGATCTTTTTCTGGCTTTTTCACAACAGCTTTAAATTGGTCCAAAGCAAATTTTTCAATTTCTTGTTGGGTGTAACCCGTTAGAAAATGCCAATTCGAAAAATCTGCATTAAACTTAGTAGCAAACTCTTTTAATTTATCTGGTGAATCATTCTCTGGATCTACACTAAAAGAAATAAAATTAGCATCAAGTCCCTCTTCTTTCACCATTTTCTGAAGCTTAGCCATATGAGCAGTCATTGGTGGACAAACTGTTTCACAATTTGTAAAAATAAAATTAGAGACCCAAACCTTCCCCTTAAGATCGTCTAGACTAACTTTTTTATTCTCTTGATTTGTATAAGTAAAAGAATTGAGCTTCCAATTTAAAGGGTCTTTAATTTGTGATCCACAAGCTGCTAAAACAAGAATTAAAACCAAACACAGTAGCATCAGCTTTTGATTGTTGTTTTTCAATATCTTTTCCCCCAGTACGATGGTTTACGTTTTATATGCTGGTATTAAAATAGTAAACGTAGATCCTTTTCCTTTCTCACTTTCAACCGTAATTTTGCCTCTCATTTCTTCTATAATTTGATACGATACCATTAAGCCAATCCCTGTACCTTTTTCTTTTAATGAATAAAAAGCTGTTCCTAGCCTCTCCAACTCTTGTTTCGTCATTCCTTCACCGGTATCTTTAATTGCAATTTGAACTTGATTATCTTGTACATCAATAGACACAGAGAGCTTTCCACCATCTTGCATAGCTTCAATACCATTTTTCATAATGTTAAGAAGCACTTGGTTAAATTCATTTTTATTGCCTCGAACGTATGCTAACTGATTCGTTTGAATTTCAATTTCAATATTGCTTGTTAACAGTGCATATGAAGACAATAAATCAACTAAGCTCGTTACGCTTACGATGCAGTCAATAATATCTACTTCTTTTACCCCAGGTCGTGCTAAAGATAAATAATCGTTAATGATAACTTCGGCTCGGTCCATTTCGCTAATCATTAAATGAATATAACCCAACTCCGATTTTGTTAGCTTTTGGTTATCTTGAAACAGCTGTAAGAAACCTTTTACCACGGTCATTGGATTTCGAATTTCATGCGCGACAGATGCAGCTAACTGACCAATTGCATTCATCTTCTCTGCACGCTGAAGCTCCTTTTGAAGTTTCGTTCGTTCCATAATAATCTCAAGTTCATCCAGAGCTTTTTCTAAATCTCCACTAGACTCCAAGCTCGATTGCTTTACTGCCAACTGTTCTTTTGTAGCAGCAACCTGCTGGAACAAATGCTGTAATCTTTGTGTCATTACATTAAACTGCTGGCTGATTTGACCAATTTCCGAAGCATCTTTCTGCTGTAATTTAACTTGAAAGTTACCATTACTAACTGATTTAATGCCCTCTACTAATTCTTTAAGAGGCGCCATTACCACGCGCAGCCCCCAATCTTGAATAAAAATAATGATTGTAAATAGAAAAAGAAGAGCAAAAAATAGTAATGAAAACAAACGCTGCTGATAAATTGTCATTACGCTAGCATCAACATCAATTGCCAGCATAGCAATAACTTCGCCTTTTTCGTTTAAAATAGGAGAAAAGGCAGTAATCCATGTCCCAAACTGATCCGTATATGTATCTGTTATCGCTTCTGTTTTTTCTGTTTTCGCTTTCATAAAATGGGTATAAAACTCTTTTTTTCCATAGTATATCATAGAAGGTTTAAGCTGTTGACGCACCTTTGGATTAGCAGTAACAACTATTTTAAATCCATGATTTTCATAAGGTTCTACTGTAAACAGATGACCTTGTAAATATTCTGGACTTGCCTTATAAATACGCTCAAACTGTTTCTCAATCCCTGTTCGAGCTAAAGCACTAGGTAAATCTTCTGCCTTAACAGATTGCGTGATCTCATTAGGAGATAACGTCTCTTTCCAAAGCTTTGTTGTCGTTAGTGCATTCTGAGTGAGTAACTGCTTGGTCGTTACATTTTGGAGATAGTAGCTAACCGAAGCTGTCCCAACTCCAACAATAATAACAATTAACGTGGAGAACAAAACAGTTTTGTTAAACACACTTAAATTCCGAATATAATTTCTCATGATTGCACTCCATATAGATTTTTTTCAAAATAGACAATGGTTACTTTTTAACTATTATAACATTTTTTCACCACTATTAACGTTGAAGTCTATATGATTTTCCCAATAAAAAAGTGACCTGCTCATCAGACAGATCACTTTCAGTTCATTCAGCAAAGTACATAAACCCGATTGCGCCAACCCCTGTATGAGTAGATATAACAGGTGTTGTCTCTTCAATTATAAAATCTTCATAGCCACAGGCAGCAATAATCGATTCTCTTAGCTTTTCAGCTAGTTCACGCCCTTCTGCATGTACTAATCCGATACCTTTAATTTGCTTTCCTGCCGTCTCTTCGACGATTTGCTTTGTTAAAAATTTCACGATTTGAGAATGACTCCTAACCTTTGCAACAGGCGTATATACCCCATCAGCAAGTGAAGCAATAGGCTTAATATTTAGTAGCGAACCAATTAACGCTTTACCTCGTCCAATTCGCCCACCTTTTATTAAATTTTCTAACGTATCGACTACAACAAATAGTGTCGTATTACGACGAATTTCATCCAAACGCTGGACAATTTCGTGCATTTCAGAACCCTGTTTAATCATATCCAGAGCTTCAAACACCTGAAAAGAGAGCGCTTTTGAGATATACATAGAATCCACTACGGTAATATTTCCATCTACCATTTTAGCAGCACTTTCTGCTGAACGTACTGTACCACTCATACCGCCTGTCATATGAATTGATAAAACATCGTATCCTTCATTTACAAGGCGCTCATATACTTCAACAAAGGCTCCAACCGCTGGCTGAGAGCTTTTTGGTAATACATCAGACCTTTTCATCTTTTCAATAAAATCACTTGGCGTTATTTCAACTCGATCTAAATATGTTTCATTATCAATATTAATCGATAACGGAACAATTTCAATACCATATTGAGCTGCTTGCTCTACGGTTAAATCTATTGTTGAATCCGTTACCACTTTAATTTTCGTCATGAGTTCACCCCTACAAAATCCTTTGCGCTCATTATAGCATTGTTCTAAACTTGGTTACAGCAATATCCTAAAGTGTTTGTTACTACGTTAGTATAATACAACTATTTCACGTAAAACATAAAAAGTTGACTACGCTGAAGAATCCAGAATAGTCAACTTTTTCTCTTCAAGCATTATGTTTTAATGCGTCAGACTTAAATAGCTGTTCATAATCTTTCCATTTCAACACACGTTTTAAATATTCTTGAAACGAGTAGGTTTGTTTCGGCATGGATTTCTTCATAATATCCGTTATCAAAGCATTTAACTTTACAGAGATTATAAACCGAAATGTGCTATCTTCCTCCAATACTGGAATATCAATAATTTTTACCTTTTGACCATTCTCATGTTTAAATTCAAGGCTTTTCAATAGCAAGGCGATCAACCCTCTTTTTACCCGTTTCTTTTATTATACATGGTAAACTAATTACTTGTCTTTTCATTTTTACTTTATTTTTAGAAAAAATGTCTCATGGACATCATATTCGACGTACAATGAGACATTCCTTTGTCATACCGCTAATTTATTACAGGCTATGTTATCAATTTTAAATAAATAAATGGAACAAGCTGCTTTCTTTATTAATTTCCGTATAAGGAAATCCTTTTTTATCCATTCGGCTAATTAATGGATAATAATCCTCTTTATGTTTTAATTCGATACCCACCAACGCTGGACCGCTATCTTTGTTATTTTTCTTTGTATACTCAAATCGTGAAATGTCATCGTTTGGCCCAAGCACTTCATCTAAAAATTCCCGTAGTGCTCCTGCTCTCTGAGGGAAGTTCACAATAAAATAATGCTGCAAACCTTCATACATCATGGAACGCTCTTTGATTTCTTGCATACGACCAATATCGTTGTTTCCTCCACTGATAACGCACACTACTGTTTTTCCTTTAATTTGTTCACGATAAGAGTCTAAAGCAGCGATGGAAAGTGCACCGGCAGGCTCTGCAATAATTGCATTTTCATTATAAAGGGATAGAATGGTTGTACAGACTTTCCCTTCAGGAACAATAACGATATCATCAACCACTTCTCGGCTAATCTCGTAAGATACGCTACCAACGGTTTTTACGGCTGCCCCATCTACAAATGGATCAATAGACTCAAGCGTTACAACTTCCCCTCTATCAAAAGACGTTTGCATTCCAGCTGCTCCAGCAGGCTCTACGCCAATAACTGCTGTTTTAGGAGAGATACTTTTCACATAAGTCCCTACGCCTGAAATTAGACCGCCTCCCCCAATACTTCCAAACACATAGTCTATTTCATCTTCACAATCATTAAACATTTCAACAGCAACCGTTCCTTGTCCCGCAATTACATCAACGTCATTAAAAGGGTGAATAAACGTTCTCTTTTCTTCTTCACTGCACTGGATCGCTGTTTCATAGGAATCATCGAACGTATCACCTGTTAAAACAATCTTTACATTATCTCTCCCTAAAAATTTAACTTGGTTGACCTTCTGTCGGGGAGTAGTGCTAGGCATAAAGATTTTGCCATCAATGTTCAAATGGCGACAAGCATAAGCCACACCCTGTGCGTGATTACCGGCACTTGCACATGCAATTCCATGCTCTAACTCCTGCTTCGTCAATTGCTTAATACGATTATACGCTCCTCGAATTTTAAATGAACGAACGACTTGCAGATCTTCACGCTTCAAATACACGTTACATTCATAACGTTCAGAAAGCACATCATTGCGCTGTAGTGGTGTATGTACAACAACATCTTTAATCATTTGATTCGCAATCATGATGTCCTCTAACTGTACATGTTTTGTTCGATTATCTACTTGTTGTTTCATAACCAACTTCCTTCCTCTTCCTACCTTTTTTTAATTTGTACATTATATCACATAAAATTTAGAAAAATCATTATTTTTAGTTAATCTTTTGATTTTTTTTAATCAGCATATTTTCAGCAGGATAGTAAACAGTAAAAAAAAGATCGAAAGCTGGTGAGTAACATGGAGTATACGTTAAAAAGCATTGATAGTGCCATTCCTTGTGAAGTAACTGTTGATGATGATAATGGACGATACATGCTGAGAAATGCAGATACAAGCGGGGAAGTGTTCAATTCAGCTTCTGAGCTTACGCAATGGGTCCAAAAACACTGGAATGAGAAACAATTTGTTAATCCAGAAGAATTTAGACAATTAGTTCATCATTTGCAGGAATATATTGAACAAAAAAAGCGTCTCACTTAAGAGACGCTTTTTGATTGCATTGGATGATGATTGTTTAAAGCTTGAATAATCTGCTCACGAACTTCATGGTGAATCACGTTTGGATTACTTTCTGCATCTAGATGCGTTGTAATTGCAGGTAAAACTCGTATGGTTACATCTGCTTTTTGGAACCCAACTTTAGACTGTTCCATAATTTTCGATGTTCCTTGGATAGCAACAGGGACAATTGGTACCTTAGCATCTAGCGCAATCCTTATACTTCCTTTTTTAAACTCACCAATTCCTTCGCCTTTACTTCGTGTCCCCTCTGGAAAAATGACCATTGAATGCCCTTCTTCGAGTAAGCAAACACTATCTTTTAAAGCTTGAACCGATGCTCTGCGATTAGCTCGATCAATGAACACACAGTCCATTACTTCCATCCACCTTGCAACAAGCGGAATTTTTTTTACTTCAATTTTTGAAAAGAAGCCGAATGGCTTTTCTATAAAACCAAGTAAAACGGGAACATCAAAGTTGCCTTCATGATTACTTACAAACAGAACTGGCCCCTTGGGAATGTTGGATTTTCCAGTTATTTCAACGTTGGCTCCAGCAATTTTTACAAGAGTGCGCGCCCAGTGTTTAGGGATCTGATGCTGTTCTTGTCTTTTACGCTCATTACTCCACTCAGTTGGCAGCCGCTTCATTTTAGATAGAGTAGGTAAGCTGAAAATAAGATACGTAAAAAAGTAGATAAAAAACACAATCATTCGAATCATTTTCATTCTATTTCTCCCAATAAACATACTGACTTGCTGTGGGTAGTTATTTCATTATGAACGTTCATAAACTGTGAAGTAGTAAACATAGGGATTCTTTTCATCCTTAATACCTTGCTTTTTGGATACTTCTTTCCAAACTGATGAATCAATTTCAGGAAAGTATGTATCTCCTTCAAACGCCTCTTCTATATGAGTAACGTATAAACGAGTCGCCACATTCATAGTTTGCTCATATACTGTTGCTCCACCAATTACAAAAAGCTCACTTTCCTCTTCAAGAGACATAAGATCGTCAACAGAGTGAATAACTTTTACACCTTCATGATGATAGTCTTTATTCCCTGTTAAAATAACGTTGCGTCGGTTTGGAAGAGGCTTGCCAATTGATTCAAACGTTTTACGTCCCATTACAATTGTGTGGCCCATTGTGGTTTGCTTGAAATACTGTAAGTCAGCTGGCAAACGCCAAGGTAAATCATTTTCTTTCCCAATTAGGCGGTTGTTGTCCATCGCTACAATTAACGAAATCATACGCTAACCGCTCCTTTAATATGAGGATGTGGATCATACTCAACGAGCTCGAAGTCTTCAAATTTAAAGTCAAAGATAGATTTGACTTCTGGGTTAATCTTCATTTTTGGTAGGGAACGAGGTTCACGCGTTAACTGTAGGTTTACTTGTTCAAGGTGATTTGTATAAATATGAGCATCCCCAAACGTATGAACAAAATCACCTGGTTCTAAATCGCACACTTGAGCAACCATCATTGTCAGAAGGGCATAGGATGCAATATTAAAAGGTACGCCTAAAAAAATATCAGCTGAGCGTTGGTATAGCTGACAAGATAATTTACCATCTGCTACGTAGAATTGAAATAAGCAGTGGCATGGCGGAAGCGCCATGTTATCAACATCCGCAACGTTCCACGCACTTACCATCAACCTTCTTGAATCTGGATTATTTTTAATTTGATGAATAACATTTGTTATTTGATCAATGGTACTTCCTTCTGGTGTTGGCCAAGAGCGCCACTGGTGACCATAAACAGGGCCTAATTCTCCATTTTCATCAGCCCATTCATTCCAAATACGTACGCCGTTATCTTGTAAATATTTGATGTTTGTATCACCGCTTAAAAACCATAATAATTCATGAATAATTGATTTTAAATGAAGCTTTTTAGTGGTTAAAGCAGGAAACCCTTCTTGAAGGTTAAATCGCATTTGGTAACCAAATGTACTAATTGTTCCTGTTCCTGTCCGATCTTCTTTTTTCGTTCCATGTTTCAGTACATGTTCACATAAGTCGAGATATTGTTTCACTTCCGACACTTCCTTTTTCAAAAGTCTTTCTCTATTGTATAGGCGATTTTTTCTCATGTCTATGAGAAAGTGCAGGGTTTCTTATAGAAAAAATCCAAGACATAGCTGACTGATTCCTTCATGGAGACGATTCATCCCGTTTCTAAACGATATAGTTTTCAAAACATGTTCGCTCCATTGTTACAAACACTGTCCTTTAAAATTTGTTCCTACTCAACAAAAAAATCCGAGCTATAAAAAGTAGTTAACTTTAAATAGCTCGGATAAATCATCAGCTGAAACGTTTATATCCCAGCCTCTTTTCATCAATTAAATACGATTGTGCGATTACCGTAAACTAAAATTCGATCTTCTAAATGCCATTTTACCGCTCTTGCTAAGACCGTACGCTCAATTAAGCGCCCTTTTTTCTTCAGTTCTTCCGCATCATCTCGGTGATTTACTCGTTCGATATCTTGTTCAATAATCGGTCCTTCGTCTAGATCATCCGTTACATAATGCGAAGTAGCACCGATTAGCTTAACACCACGCTTGTACGCTCGCTCGTATGGCTTTGCACCGATAAAAGCAGGTAAAAACGAATGATGAATATTAATGATACGATATGGATTTTCGGCTACAAATGTCGGCGTTAAAATCTGCATATAACGCGCTAAGATAATTAAATCTATGTTATAGTCCTTTAATAATTGGAGCTGCTGTGCTTCCGCTTCAGCACGAATTTCTTTTGTTGCAGGAATGTGATAGAACGGAATTCCAAAAGACTCAACGACTTCACGCGCATCTTCATGATTACTAACAACTACGGCAATGTCGCTCATTAAGTCGCCGCTTTCCCATGCCCATAGTAGTTCTAATAAACAATGTAACTCTTTTGACACGAAGATCGCTGTTCTCTTTAAACGATGTGCGTACGTAAACTTCGCTTCCATTGAAAAGGATTCTGCAATCGATTGGAAAGCTTCTTCCATTGCTGGTCCTTTTTCATCCAAACGGTCGCATTCAAATTCAAAACGAATAAAAAATGTTCCACCTTCTGGATTAGTTGAATGCTGACTAGACTCTACAATATTTGCTCCTTGTTCAAATAAAAACGTAGAGACAGCCGACACAATTCCAGGTTGGTCTGAACAGCTAATTAACAACCGCCCTCTATTTTTATACTTCTCTTTGTATGATGTTACGTGTTGCTCAATATGCGATTTCATAAAGTTCCCTCTCTCTTTGAATGTACAGACTATTCTATCATTATAATGAAAGTTTACCGATTATCAAGCGTCATTCTTATTTTTAGAGTAAGGATTCGCTTCTTCTTCATGCTGAAGCTCTGCTAATTTCGCGTAATGAGGCTTCATACTATCCATAATATCTCGATAGACTGGCAGGATTTTTTTATATACTTTCACATTTTCAGCAATCGGCTCTAAGTGTGTAGTTTTTCCAACCATCTTTTCTACCACATTGACGGATTCAACCTCACCGATTGCATAGAGACCTAGTACAGCTGCGCCAAGACAAGAGCTTTCAAAACTTTCCGGAATTCTTACTTCTGCATTAAAAATATCAGCCATCATTTGCTTCCATACTTCAGAACGAGCAAATCCACCTGAAGCTTTAATTTCACGAGCAGGTCCAATTAGTTCTTCAAGAGGCTCTAACACTGTATATAGATTGTACATAATTCCTTCCAACACCGCACGGATCATGTGCTCTTTACCATGATGAAGAGATAGCCCGCTGAATGAACCCCTTGCGTCTGCATCCCATAAAGGAGCCCGTTCTCCTGATAAGTAAGGGTGAAAAATAAGCCCTTCAGCTCCAGGCCGAATTGTATCGGCCATTTTCGTCAGTAAATCATATACATTCACATCTAAACGCTCAGCAACTGCAGATTCACTTTTGGCCAATTCGTCTTTTGCCCATCGTAAAATCATTCCACCGTTATTAATAGGGCCTCCTACGACCCATAAGTCATCCGTAAATGCATAACAAAATGTTCGACCTTCTTTATCTAGAACAGGCTTTTTTGTAACCGTTCGAATTGCCCCACTTGTGCCAATTGTAATGGCAATCTCACCTTGATGGATAGCATCTAAGCCTAAGTTAGATAATACGCCATCGCTTGCCCCTATTACAAAAGGAGTATCCTCATTAATTTTAAGCGTATGAGCGATTTCACTTTTAATCCCTTTGCTCACATGTGTTGCTGGCACAATAGTAGATAGTTGAACAGAAGAGATTTCTGCATTTGTTAACGCAACTTCATCCCATTGTTTTGTTTCTAAATTAAGCATTCCTGTTGCAGAAGCAATGGAGTAATCCACTATATACTCATCAAATAATTTATGGAATATATATTCTTTAATTGAAATAAATTTAGCTGTTTTTTCAAAGATTTCGGGGTGCTCATGCTTTAACCATTTAATCTTAACAAGAGGTGACATAGGATGAAGAGGCATACCCGTTCGCTTGTATAGTTCCATTCGTTGATTACAAAGCTTATCTGCATATGTAGCCGCTCGCTTATCAGCCCACGTTATACAATTTGTAAGTGGCTCACCACTTTCATCAACAGCAATAAGGCTATGCATCGCGCTGCTAAAAGATACAACTTTTAAATCTTCTTTATTTACCTTTCCCTTTGCCACTACTTTCTTAATTGTTGATAGGACAGCTGCAAAAATCTCATCTGGCTTCTGTTCAGCTGTTAGGGCATCCGGCGTATGAAGAGGATACCCAACATGATGTGACTCCTTCACTTTTCCATCAGCAGTAAATAAAACCGACTTTGTTGTTGTTGTTCCAATATCAACACCTATCATATATGTTGTCACGTTACTTAACACCAACCTTTTCTCTCTGCGTTCTTTATTTATGAGGTTTTCCTAAAATGATTTAAACCATGCTTCCGCACATGAATTACACACTACTCTTTTTACCTGATGCCTTGCATTTAAAACATATAGCATTAGATCTAACAACCCAAAAATGTAAAAGTAAACACTTCTATTCATAAGGTACACCTGCTACAGTCTAAATCTTTGCGACCTATACCGTAACTTCATTCTATATAATTTAACAGGAACATAGGTTATATTGTGTAAGCGTTATCATTAAAAGGAGGGGTTAAATTGGAGGTTGTTATAAAAAAGAAATTGCCGAATTGGCTAAAGAAAAAACGATGGAAAATTACCATGACAATATTTATTGTGTTTCTGCTACTTGCAGTCATAACAGGGGTATACTTCTATTGGTTTCTACATAAAAGCTTGCCACAAACTGAAGGGAAAATAGAAATTAATGGGTTAAAAGCGGAAGTAAGCGTTTATCGTGATGCAGCAGGAACTCCTCATATTGAAGCAAAAAATCAACATGATCTCTTCTTGGCTCAAGGATATGTAACAGCGCAAGATCGCATCTTTCAAATGGATTTAAGCAGAAGACAAGCTTCAGGTATGCTAAGTGAAGTTGTGGGAAAACAAGCACTTGAACGAGATAAATTTTTTCGAACATTAGGATTAAGAAGAGCTGCTGAAAAATCAATAGCGCTTTATTCAGAAGAGGCAATAAGTGCGCTTCACTCCTATACTGAGGGAGTAAATCAATTTATTAAAGAAGCAAAAGCAAACAATACGCTACCAGTCGAATTTACCATTCTTGGCTATGAACCAACGGAATGGTCCGAACTGGATTCCTTGACAATTGGTAAATATATGGCATTCGATCTTGGTGGTCATTGGGAAGGCCAGGCATTTCGTCATTACTTACTTCAGAACTTCTCAGAAGACAAGGCTCTGGAGCTTTTTCCAAGCTATCCAAAAGACGGGCCTACCATTATTAATTCAGTAAAAAACTCTACGCTTAATATAGAGAAAAGTTTTGCTAAGGCCGTTGTTCCCCATGAATTTAATGGAAGTAATAACTGGGTCATAAGTGGAGAAAAATCTGCATCAGGCTTTCCAATTTTAGCTGATGATCCTCACCTTGGTTTAGCCACACCAGCTATTTGGTATGAAACTCACCTCCGTTCCCCAGAAGTTAACGTCAGTGGTGTTATTTTCGCAGGTATTCCAGGCATTATTCTTGGGCGTAATGACACTATAGCATGGGGCGTAACAAACGTTGGACCAGATGTACAAGATCTTTATATTGAAAAGCGTAACCCTGAAAACAAACACGAATTCTTGTATAAAGACAAATGGGAACCTGCAGAAGTTATAAAAGAAACCATTCCAGTTAAAGATGAGAAAGCTGTAAACTATGAAGTTGTGATAACAAGACACGGCCCTATATTGTCTGAATTTGCTCATTACGAAGAAGCTAACACAGCTCTTTCAATGAGGTGGACTGCACTAGATCCTTCCGCAGAGCTCGAAGCTGTTTTGAAATTCAGCAAAGCAAAAAATTGGGAGGAATTCAAAGATACCTTAGAATATTTTCATACGCCAGCCCAAAATTTTGTTTTTGCCTCTACTGATGGAACGATTGCATATCGTGCAAATGGCTTAATACCGATTCGGAAAAAAGGAGATAGTTTACTACCTGTTCCTGGTTGGACAGATGAGTATGAATGGAATGGCTACATCCCTTGGGATAAGCTGCCTACTATTGTCAATCCCGAGAAAGGTTATATATCAACAGCAAATAACAAAATAGCTGGGAGTGAGTATCCTTATCACCTCTCCAACATATGGGCACAACCGTATCGTCAGCAACGAATTCAAGATGTGCTAGAATCCAAAGAAAAATTAAATGCTAAGGATATGATGCATCTACAACTTGACCATTACAACCTCCAAGCGGAAGAGTTTACACCAATTTTATTAGAACACCTTGATACCTCTACCTTAAGAGAGATAGATAAAGAAGCTCTTAAGACCTTGGAAGACTGGAATTTTACAGATGACACCGAGCTAGCTGCACCTCTACTCTTCCATTTTTGGATGGAAGAAATAGCAAATGTTTTATTTAATGAAGAGATTAGTGATGACATGCTAAAACTGTTCATTGGAAAAGCCCAAGTAGTTGATCAACTCTTACGACAAGCACATGAAGGGAAAGAAGGAATATGGATGGCTGAAAACGGCGGTTTGCCAAACGTGCTACAAAAATCTCTAAAGAATGCCGTCAATCGTGCTAGTTCGTTTCAAGGAGAAACACCTGCTAATTGGAAATGGGGCGAAGTTCATGCGGTCACGTTTACTCATCCATTATCATCCGTTAAGCCTTTGCATCTTCTTTTTAATGCAAAAGGCTCGGTTCCAATGAGAGGAAGCCGCGTGACCGTTGGAGCTGCTGGTTGGAATAGTGAAACGGGAGAAGTGAACCACGGAGCATCTTGGAGAACGGTCGTGGACATGAAAAAACCTTTGGAGAGCTACAATATCGTTGGTCCCGGTCAGTCAGGTCATGTAATGAGTCCTTGGTATCTTGACCAAATGAATGATTGGACTGAAGGAGCTTATCATATCACATGGATGAGTGAGAAATACCGTGAAGCCGCAGATTTGCTGATATTAGTACCACAGAATTAGGGCTTATACTCAAGCATGAAAAAGAATTTTAGAAATATAATAAATAGCCGATGTAGAAAGTGTGTTGATTTCTACATCGGCTTTAGCATTTTAGGATAGTCAATTTTTTTAGGGCTTACGAAAATTACAATTATCCTTCCTGCTTATCTAGTAACCAATAGCACCTTGGCTGTTAGACTTGCTTTATAGCTGCCACTTCATGAAGCGCATTCTTTACCTCTCCATGTTCACTTGCATGTGGTCGATCTTCACCGTCATTGTACCCGTAATCGAACATACGATTTCGGTTTAATGCAAGCTTAGTCACAGATGGACGAAGTAAATCAAATAGCTCAAAGCGTTCTTTAAGCTCTGGAAATTGCTTTTGATATTGAAGTATTTCACTTCTAACACTATTCCAAAATTGATATTCACTTATTTCTTCTTTCTTTTCAAGCACTTTCGCTAGATAACGGAAGTGACAAATAAACAAGCCTGTTAAGATAAATTGTGTTAAGCCAGCTGGTTTTTCGCTCCGCAATACGGCTTTTAATTCGGGCGTTAAGCTTTGTAATTCTTTAAATGGCTGATCACTAATGTTTACATCATCAACAAAATCTTTCATAATAATGCGGACAGGCTTACCTTCTTTTAAAACAAGAACTGTATTTTGACCATGAGGTGAGAACACCGTTCCATATTGATAGAGGTAATGTAATAACGGTGGAAGAGTTGCGCTCATTAACGCTTCTATCCACTCGGAAGCAGATAAGCCAGACTGCTGTATATAAGATGAGACCAATGCTTTCCCCTTAGAATCCACATGCAAGAGTGCTGCTAGGGTAATAGCTTTCTCTCCTTCTTCTAACTCCTGATAAATACTTTCTCTCCACACGACGCCAAGCATTTCTAAATATTGATAAGGAGCATCTTTTATTGCAGCAAATGTCGGATGGTCTACATTTAAAGTGGCTACTTCCCCTAATAATCCCACTTTACATATATCTCGCAAGAATGAATCATTGTCGCGAATGTCTTTTATATGCTTTGTTACCTGAGGTGCAATAACCGTCCGTTCACTCGGAAGCCCTCGATAGACAAGCGTATTTAAAATACTCATTGGTAACTTTACATGATACTTATTATGATTTGTTGTATTAACAAATGTTCGAATCGACTGTTGTGGAAGGTAATAATCATCTCCTTCACCCAGTGGTATTATGAGATTTTCTGCTAAATATTGTGCATATAAAGGAATAATCATATTATTCCACTGCCATTCATGAACAGGTAGATAATAATAATCTTCTGGCTGCAAGCCTTTTTCCTTCAATTGGCTCTCAAATACTTCTACCGTCTTTTCACCTAGCTCTTGTTCCATTACTTGTTGAAACTTAAGAGGGGTCAATGAATGGAACGAGCTTACTGTTTTCGAAACGGCAATCCATGATAACTGAATCTCTTGTTTTTGTTCAGGAGCAAATTTCATATAATCACTATAACTAAAACCAATTCGTCCTTTGTTATATGTAATCCAAGGGTGTCCCGTCATTTCACCTTCAAGCTCTGCATAATCAAGGTTTGCTAGTTCATCGGCACTAAGACGTTCTTGCAAGTGAAGATCAGCAACAAGGGTATGCATATATTCTTTAGCTAAATGTCCTGCTGTTGAAAAAGACATTTCATTAAAATCAGACAGACTGATTAATAGCTGTAGTGCTCTCGAAGAGGAAATTGTCATATTATTTTCTTCTATATAAATTGTTTCTTCTAACACTTCGTAACTATCAAATAGACGTTTTTTCGCTTCAAATCGATAAGTAATTCCACGAGGATCTTTCCATTCATACCATGAACTGTTCCCATTTGCTTTTACCTCGTCTGGAGTAATAATGTTTTCATACATAAACTCCTCTAACATTTTAGCAAGCAATTGATTATTTGCCTTATCCCAGCGCTCTTTTGTAAATGCTGTTAAATTCGTATCTGTTATTTTCATCCTTTATTCTCCTTTATCGATTTATAGATTGTTAACCTCTGCTGAGCCATAATAAATGATAGAACTGCTATCAGTAGTACTATGCCACCACCAATAAGAGGAATATGAAGCTTGCCATTTTGAACAAGTATTAGTGCAAGCAGCGGCGCAAAGAGCAAACCTACATTCTGTGCCGTTAACATCCAACTATAATAAGAAACTGTCTCCGTGTTGCTTTGCTTAAAAAGATAAAGATCGATAAGTAGGAGACTAATGTAGAATCCTATTCCATATAAACATCTGCTGATTATAAAAAGAACTAGCGATGATGTAAAAGCTTGTATAATTAAGACGACTGAGCTAAATGCCAATACTCCATATAACACATACATCATATTAAAGCGATCGAACATTCCTGGAGGGAGCATAAACTTTAGCACAATCGCCATTACGCTTGGCATCACGTAAAGCACTGCATTTAACCATTCATCGATTCCATATTCATTTGAAACAAAAACCGTAAAGTATGGCCTTACCATATTGTGAGCGACATGAAAAAGAAAAACGGCCAGCAAATAGCCAATTAGGCGTGTTGGAAAGGATGTGCGAATAACCCGCCTGTTCTCCTTGGCTTTTTTAGATTCACTAAACCCTTTGGCAAAAATAGCGGCAAAAATCAAATCAGTGCACGCAAAGAACTTATAAATTAAAAGCGGCATTTCCCATGAAATGACGAAGCTTCCAGCCAGACTTGCGACAATTATTCCGCCGTGCAATGCCAAGAGATAAGTTGCTGCTTTTTTCTCTTTATTTTCACTTGTGCTTACCAGGTGTGGATACAGTAAATATAGGCAGCTTTGAAATACAAGTAGTAGAAGTGAAAAAGATAGGAACATGAAAAAGCTGTTGCTTTCGCTCAACATTAGTTTGCAAATACCTATGCTAATAAGCGCATACACGCTTACTTTTTCAACCTCCCACTTTTTTAAAAGAATCCCCCAAATCGGAGTCATAATAATAGCAACCATTCGACAATAAATAATAAATAAGGATGTCGCCTGTAAGCCATCAACCTGAAAGAACTCTGTGAAAAATTGGGGATAGAAAGGTGACAAGAGAACTTCCGACACCACTGTCATAAACAAGCACGTAAATATAATCCACGAGCGACTCATTTTGCGTTACACACCAAACTGTTGAAAAACATTCTTACTGTAAACTTTATAGACTTGTTTTCCTGCAATTTGATTAATGATAACTGCATTTCGGTAAGCACCAAGCCCTAAATCCGGAGCCCCCACGCCGTGTGTATGAAGCTCTCCATTTTGAATAAACAAATTGGCTTCAACAGATTGAGTCCTGACTTTGAACTGTTCATCAATTTGCAGTTGTCCATTCTCATCAAATAGTAAATGAGATTGTAAACTTTCTAAGCATGATGGAAAGCTGCTGATATATCCTGTAGCCATAATAACAACATCACTTTTCAATTCTTTGGTTTGACCTTGCTCATATTGATAAAGGGTGAGTTTATAGTCAGTTTCTTCTCGGCAAACATCTTGGACTTCTGTTAGTGCTTGCATATGAATAGGAGAAGCTTTTCCACCAACCGTTCGTTCATACAAATGTTCATAAATGTCAGCAATCGTATCAAAACTAATTCCTTTATATAAGAGGGCTTGATTTTTTAATACCTCTCTTTTTTTATCCTGATTTAAGTGATAGAAATAACGGGTGTATTCTGGTGAAAAATGTTCTAACCCCAGCTTTGAATACTCCATTGGATAAAACCCTTTAGACCTTGTGTACCAATGGAGTTCATAGTTGTTTTCCTGTTGATGTTGCAACAGATCATACACTACTTCAGCGGCACTTTGCCCGGAACCAATGACCGTAATATGACGAGCTTTAACGGTTTCATCACGATTTTGCTTATAGCAAGCAGAATGGTAGAATTGATTGCTTTGTAAACTTTTAAAGTCAGCTGGAACTGCTGGATTTGTTCCTACCCCTACTACTACATTTTTCGCGTAGTAAACGGTTGGTTTACCACTTTCCTCAACTGTTACTTTATATAGCTGCTCTTTTTCTATTTCAATTTTCTGAACCTTGCTGTTGAACTGCAGCCCTTTTAACTGATTAGCTACCCATTGACAATAATGATTGTACTCAGTTCGTGGAATGTGAAATTTCTCAAAGAAATAAAATTGATACAATCGTTCGTGTTCATGTAAATAGCGTAAGAAACTATAGGGGCTAGATGGATTAACCATCGTTACTAAATCAGCCATAAACGGCACCTGTAGCGTAGTTCCTTCTAAAAGCATACCTGGATGCCAATTAAACTGAGATTTCTGATCAAAGCATTTATACGAGTATTCTGTTTCTTCTAATAAAGCTGCTAGTCCAAGGTTAAATGGCCCTATTCCAACTCCAATAACCTCTAAAACTTCCCTTGAATCCATGCGTTCCACCTACTTTCAAACACGTCTTGTTGACAATAAAGAAGCATAGCTGTTTTATCCGGAAGGTCAACCGTCTTTAACTGTTGAAATCCACATTTCTCAAAAACATGAATCATCTTTTTATTTCGAATATCTGGTTCAGCCATAATACGCTTTGTTTCCGATACTTCAAACATTCTTTTCATGAGCCTTAGCATCAATGGATAAATAAATCCTTTGCCAAGATAATCTTTCTCGCCAATTAACAGATGAATGCCTTGATCTCCTTTTTCATAGTCATAATAATGACGGATTAAATCTTCAGATACCATGTATGCCTCCCAATAGCTCATTGGTTGCCCATCTATTTCACCAATTAATAGCTGCTGATGTTTTTTTGCTAAAAAGTGCTTTAAATGAGATGCATACTCAGCTCTTGGCTTATCCAAATTCCAAAACGGAATGACGTGCTCTTGATTCATCCAACCATGCAAGCGGTCAAAATCTTTCTCAAACGTTACATAGCGAAACGTAATCTCTTTTTTGATTTTTGCATCCCATACTGAGATAGGATAATGATTTTCAGCTAATAGCTTCATTTATACACACCTTCTAAAACCGCAAGCGGATTAGTGACATCCACGTAAACAGATTGTGTTTCTAAACTACCAACTAGCTCATCCATATCATGAATGCGCGTTAATAAATTGGCTTTGCAAGGCAAACTTTCCTGAGAAAGCATACTCTTAACTAGATTTGTATGATCATTCTTTTCATATCCCAAGATAACTGTACGCATCTGTTCAATCAGCTTGCTTTCTTCAATTAGTCCACTTGTCCCAAAAGCATTAATTAAGCCAAATAGATGATTAAAGATAACATAATAACGAAACCTCTCTTCAGCAACCGCATCGTCACATACTGTATCACTCATCTGGTTTAAGCCTTTGACAAGTTTTTGCAGGTCTTCTTGCTTAGAGCGCATAAAATAATATCCTTGGTTATCGCGATAATAAAATGCTTTGGGATAGCCTTCTTTTGTCAGTTTGATAATTGAGTTTTGCTGATGCGCTTCAAGCGCAATTCCTTTTTCTGTATACAACCACATCATTGGCTTTAACGAAATGTCTAAATACTTCTTAAACCAATCTTGACTAACAGCTTCCAGTGATCGGTTTTCAGCTTTAGCTAAACGATGAATAATCTCTTGAAGCTGCGTATGGTGACGGTACACATGATCTTGACATAAACTTGCTAAAAGAGTAGTCGAATCCCCTTCTGTTCCCTTAAAAGGGTTTTCTCGAATTACAACCTCAAATCCAAGCTCTTCTTCACCAAGCGTGACGTATGCAAAGTCTTTAATAATCTTAAAAGCAGGATGATGAACCTGAAGCTCTTCCTCTAAACCAGCACGTAAAAGTTCCGTTACCTCTACACCTCGGTACAGCTCTTTTCGTTTATTAACGCGAAGTGAATTTGTTATTTTTACGGGTATTGAAAACTTATACATAACGTCTGCGTTTGAGTTATACACAGTTCGTACAGACGAAGTAGGATAAAACGCTTGTCCTTGAGGGCCTAGATATGAAAGTTGCCCGCTTTGAATCCAGTCACAAACTTCTGATTTTCCAAGTAAATATCTTGCTTGAAGAGGATGCATTGGAATCAATACATTTTCTTCGTCTTGGCAATAGTTAGCTTTAAATTCACTTGATACTTCTGCGTCTTCTAACAGCTGTTTTTTAATGATTAAACTTGCTTTTTCCAGTGCAGAGCCGTGTTTAACCAATGAAGCTTCTGCGCAAAAATAGTGTAGTTGAAACTTTCCCTTTAGCTCTGGAGCGAAGATTACTTCTTCTTCAGGCAAAATCCCTTGTCTACTTTTAGGAGTTGGGTGAAGCTGATGCCCAATTAAAAGCGCTTGTTCGGATTGTAAAAAGTTCTTATCAGCCCCGTAACACTCTTGAAGTTCTGCTTGTCTCACTTCAATGAATTGCTTCATATTTTCATAGCTTAATAGTACGCGCACAATCAGTTCATTTATTTGAAGTAAGTCCTCCGTTACTTCTTTCATTAGCAGCGCCAATAGTGTTAACAAATCTAGCTCTTGACGCTCATGCCCTTCTACTTGATATACCATTTGCTCCTTTAATAGATGGCGTCCAGTTAAAGACCGATAATAAACTGGAAAATAGAGCGTGACGGGCTGCTTTTCTAGGGAGACAACAAGTTCTTCAGTCTCCCCCGCTTTTACCCATGTTCCCTTTCCTGTTTCTCTTACATAGCAGTTCACTACATTTTGCATCGTAATAAAATTAGCTGATTGTTGCGCATTCACGTAACGCTTCCTCCCTCTGCTCCAACTCGCTACCAAGTTGAAGTACCTCTTTTATAAATTGTTTTAAGTTTTCAAACTCAATCATCGGATTCAACATTGTTACTTTTAAACATACTTCTTGGTTCACTTTTGTTTTTGCTATAACAAAGGTTCCTGCTTCATATAGCTGTTGCTGAATCATTGTATTAATTTTGTTTTCAATATACTTTTGATCTTCAGCACTTTCTCCTAGCTCTTTGCATTGATACTTAAATACAATAGCGTTCATCGTCGGTTCATTCATAACTTTAACCATTGAATGTTCTTGTAAATATTCAGCTAACTTCCTCGCATTTTGAATAGTTTGGTCAATCAATTGACCAAAAGAAGATGTACCCATCATTTGAAACGTTAGCCAAACCTTAAGAGCATCAAAACGTTTAGTTGTTTGAATACTACGGTTAACAAGGTGAAGATGCTCATCTTCTTCTGGATTTAAGTAGTCTGCATAAAGTTGAATATGCTGAAAGGCTTTTTCATCATTTACAAAGAAGGCACCGCAGCTAATAGGCTGATAAAACCACTTATGAAAGTCGATTGTAATGGAGTCTGCAAGCTTTAGCTCTTGAACTAGATGTCTATTTATCCCTGAGAACAATAAGCCACCACCATACGCAGCATCAGCGTGCACCCACATATCATAAGTTGATGCTAGTTGATGAATACCATAAAGAGAATCGATACTTCCAAAATCAGTGGTTCCAATTGTTGCTACAATGGCCATCGGAAGCTCTCCACTTTCTTGAGAAAGCTCTATCTTTGCACGTAAATCTTCTATGCACATCTCATAGCGCTCGTTTACTTTTACTGGAATAACTGCGCTTATCCCTAAACCAAGCTGTGCAGCAGATTGCTGAACTGTAAAGTGTGCTTTTTCAGAACAAAAGATTCGCAGTTTATTTGCTTCAGGTGGTAGACCTTCTTGCTGTACGTTTGCTTTAAGCTTTCGCTTACAATAATCATTGCGAGCTAGTAGCATCCCCATATAATTTGATTGCGTTCCACCACTTGTAAATACACCGTTTGCGTTTGATCCATATCCAATTTGCTTGATGCACTCTTTAATGACAGCATCTTCTATATAAGTCGCAATTGGACTTTGATCCCAAGAGTCCATCGACTGATTGAGAGCTGTGATAAACACTTCTGCAACCAAAGCAGGTATAGCTGGAGGACAATGCAAATGTGCCATTGCTCCGGTATGAGAAATATGCAAGGAATGCTTTAAAACAAGTTGCTCTAGGGCCTCTGTCAGTTCTGTGAACGTGCGTCCCTTTTCTTTGAATGTCATTTCAGCATTAAAGTGCTCAAAGCAATCTTCTAGTTGCCAATGATGATAAGGCCTGTCGATTGTTTTATAATAATTTGAGATCATCTCTATAGACTGATTCATTAACTTCCTATACGTTTTTAAGCTTTGATTATCCTGGGATAGAAACCACTTTTGACAATCTTGTTCCATCTTATCTTTTCACCCACTTAGCTTCTGCTGCTTTTACCGATTCTTTAAAGCGCTCTAAGATATCATCAGCCTGAGCTTGACTTAAAATTAAAGGTGGTAACAAGCGAATAACTGCTCCATGCCTTCCTCCAACTTCTAAGATAACTCCTCGATTAAAGCACTCTTGCTGAATCATCTTCGCTAACTCTCCATTTCCAGGATGGGCTCCAATCTTGTTGGCTGGCTTAGACCAATCGATAATTTCTACTCCAATCATTAACCCTCGACCACGAACATCTCCAATAGAAAAACTATCGGCTTGGATGGCTTTTAGCTGCATTTGCATGTATGTTCCAAGTTCATGGGCGTGTGCATCTAAAGCATGCTCTTTCACAAAGCTAAGCGTTGCTTGTCCCGTTGCCATTGCGAGCTGATTACCGCGAAAAGTGCCGATATGAGCACCTGGTTCCCATTGGTCTAACGCTTTATCGTATACAACAACAGATAGTGGTAAGCTACCGCCTATTGCTTTTGATAACACCAGAACATCTGGTTCAATATCAGCATGCTGAAAGGCAAACATTTTACCCGTTCGACCAATTCCAGTTTGCACTTCATCAATAATTAACGGAATTTGACGCTCTTTTGTAATACGACGAAGCTCTTTCAACCATGCAACAGGAGCAGGTACCGAACCTCCTTCACCTTGAACAATTTCAACAACAATTCCTGCTGGTTTAACAATACCGCTTTCCGGATCGTCTAGTAAGTTTTCAATGTATGTGCTAATTACTTCGTGACCACCTTCACCGATTCCAAATGGACAACGATATTCGTAAGGATAAGGTAAGAAATGTGTATCTGGAACTAAGGCATGAATTCGCTCTTTAGGGCTTATTGTTCCGCTAATGCTTAATGTGCCATGAGTAGAACCATGGTAGCCGCCTTGGAACGACAAAATAGTTCGGTTCCCCGTAGCCGTCTTTACAAGCTTTAACGCTGCTTCAATTGCATCTCCACCCGTAGGCCCACAAAATTGCACTTTTGCTTTTTTTGCAAAATCAGTTGGTAAATTTGCAAACAACTCATCTACGAACGCTTCTTTAACCGGCGTAGTTAAATCTAATGTATGTAAAGGAATACGATCAGCTAATACCTGTTGAATCGCTTCATGGACTACTTCATGGTTATGACCAAGCGCTAAAGTGCCCGCTCCTGCTAAACAATCAATATACTCTTTGCCATTCATATCCGTGATGATGACACCCTCTGCTTTTTGAATAGCAATTGGAATTCTTCTTGGATAAGATCTCGCATTTGATTCGCGAAGTTCTTGTTGTGAAAGTAACGCTTCATTTGTAGATTGATTTGTTATTGAAATAGACATGAATAATCCTCCTATATTTAAATGATAATGATTTTCATTACTAATTACATACATAAGGATAAATGATAATGATTTTCAATGTCAACTGATTTTTCTAAAAATATGCATTTTTTCCTAAACTCTTCTTTAGTAATTGACAATTTTTAATGCTGATCTTACTAAAAAAAGCGCTACTTAAATTCGTAGCGCTTTTTCTTATTTCATTTTATTCATAATTTCTTTTGCTTTTTGCACACTTTTTTCATTTATTGGCTGTGTATATTGACAGTTAACTCGTATACCTGCTCCAATACACACTTCAGTTAAATTGGTAACTGATAGAAAAGCCTGTAAGTTTTCTGGTTTTAACCCTTTAGCTCCGACAAATATAAGATTTTCATTTCTCATTTGACGCAACATTTTTTTGATTTGTGGAATCCCATTTAACGCACTTTTATCCGCTCCAGACGTCATAACCCTCTTTATTTCCGGATAACTCAATAATGTTTGAAGCCCTTCTTCTTGATTATGTAAATCATCAAAAGCTAAGTTAAAAGTCACATCCATTCCTTTAGAAGCACTTAGTAAAGTTTTTAACGTCTTTTCATCAATGGTTCTCTCTGACGTTAAGCAGCCCAAGATTACTCCTTCTACTCCGAGTTTTCTTGCTGCTTCGATATCATGAACCATCGTTTGAATATCGTCTTCATTGTATTGATACGACTGATTATGAGGTCGAACCATTACGTATACAGGAAGGGTAATCACTTCTTTTATTTGTTTAATTAGCCCATAACTTGGAGTAATACCACCTTCATTGATGCTCGTGCAAATACTAATTCGATCTGCCCCATTCTCTTGAGCTAGCTTTGCATCATGCAATGTAGTCGCAATCACATCTATCATTACAATAAACATCCTTTCTTCTTCATTAATCTAGAGCATAGTAAACTCTCTTCAATATCGTACCACGCTTGAAAAGATGTCTTTTTCCTTACGAACAAAAAACGCCAAGTATAACCGCTAAAAACCCGGCTATTTCTCATGACGTTTTTATTATAAAAATGCAACAATTATACTCTATAACTTTAGAATTCTAGCTTTTTAACCATTTTTATTAGAAGTATCCAGCACTTCGCTTATTCGCATTGTGCATTGGATTCATAGGCATCATGGACTTAGAAGGCATCTGTACGTTTTCACCTTGTACAAGTGGTGCATTCATACCTTGATTCATTGCAGGCATGAAATTGTTAGGCTTTTGCCCACACCCACAGTCTGCTCCTCCTGACATTGACATCCCATGCATTGGTGGCATTTCTGGCATTGGCATTCCTTGCATTGGCATTCCCTGCATTGGCATTCCTTGCATTGGCATTCCCTGCATTGGCATCCCCTGCATTGGCATTCCCTGCATTGGCATTCCCTGCATCGGCATTCCCTGCATCGGCATTTCCTGCATCGGCATTCCCTGCATCGGCATTCCCTGCATTGGCATTCCCTGCATCGGCATTCCTTGCATCGGCATTTCCTGCATCGGCATTCCTTGCATCGGCATTCCTTGCATCGGCATTTCCTGCATCGGCATTCCCTGCATCGGCATTCCCTGCATTGGCATTCCCTGCATTGGCATTCCCTGCATTGGCATTCCCTGCATTGGCATTCCCTGCATCGTTTGATTCATTCGAAGATCGTGCATTGGAGTTGGTAAACTTCCATATACATGTTTCATTTATAGGGCTCCTTCCGTTACTATTACCGTTTTAACATATTCACCTGTCTTTGCGTTTGAATTTCGTCCTATTAAAAATGGGCAACATATTAAAACTTGGGCAATCGACTTGTTTATGTTTATACTAGATAGCAAACTATTGAAAGAAAGGACGTTTATGATGGCTAATCCAATCATTGTATTACTTCGAAGAGATTTTCGCCTCGTAGATAATCCAGCTCTATATCACGCTTGTAAAGATGGCCTAGCCATTCCTGTTTTTATTTACGATGAAGAGGATTCTATAGGGAGTGCATCAAAGTGGTGGTTACATCATGCTTTAGAAGACTTTAAACAATCTATTCAAGAATGTGGAGGTTCTTTAGTTATTCGAAAGGGCGCTCGATTAGAAACAATCGAATCCCTCATAAAAGAAATAAAACCTATCGCCATTTATTGGAATACTAGCTATGAACCAGAATTAAGGCGGCAAGAGCAGCTTTTAATTTCCCTCTGTGATAAGTATGGGATTGCAGATCGTCAATTTGAAGGTTTTTTATTACAGGAGCCTTCTTCGATAAGAAAAGCAAATGGTGAACCATACAAAGTTTTTACCGCTTTTTATAAAGTTTTGCGAAAATCTCATATACCTGCAGCTGTTCCAAAAATAACAAAAGTAAAAGCAATTCCATTTTCAATTAATTCTTGGGAAATAGCCGAATTAAATCTCTTACCAACTATTCCATGGGCAACAACAATTAACGATACATGGACACCTACTGAAAAAGGTGGAATTAGCGTTTTTCGTCAATTTTTAAAACACAACCTTAAGTATTATGAGGAAGGAAGAGACTTTCCTTCTAAAGAAATTCATTCCAAGCTTTCACCTTACTTAGCATTTGGTCAGCTGTCAGTAAGAGTTCTTTATCATTACTTGTTGTCTAAGATAGAAAAAGTAATGCATCCAACCTTTACTCATCAAGCTGAAACGTTTATTCGACAGCTAGCATGGCGTGATTTTGCTTATCATTTGTTGTTTCACTTTCCATCCACTATTACAGAGCCTCTCAATGAAAAATTCATGAATTTCAACTGGAAAAATGATGTGGCAAGCTTACGCAATTGGCAACATGGCCAAACGGGCTATCCACTTGTAGATGCAGGAATGAGACAGCTGTGGAAAACAGGGTTTATGCACAATCGAGTTCGTATGGTCGTTGCTTCTTTTTTAGTGAAGCATTTATTAATTCACTGGCATTACGGTGCGGAGTGGTTTTGGGATACACTTGTAGACGCGGACTTGGCTAATAATACATTGGGATGGCAGTGGGTAGCTGGTTCAGGAGCCGATGCTGCCCCTTATTTCCGAATTTTCAACCCTATCACCCAATCTGAGAAATTCGATTCGAATGGCACTTATATAAAGAAATGGCTTCCTGAGTTAAAAAACGTACCAACTAAATATATTCATGAGCCTTGGAAAACACCAGAAAGTGTGCTTCAAGAGATTAATTTAAAATTAGGAGAAGATTATCCACTTCCTATTATTGACCATAAATTTGCACGTGAAAGAGCTTTACATCATTATCACTCTTTAAAAGAAGAAACCCAAAAATGAGACTTTGTATCTATCGAAAGAGCCTCACTTTTGGGTTTTCTTTCTACCAAGAACTGTTTAGAATGAGGTATAATATAATATAGAGCCTATATTTCACCTTACGGAAGATTGGAGTGATTCGATGCCTGTTTGTTCATCTTGCGGTTATCAAGAAGAATATAATTTTTGCAGAATGTGTGGTACACCTGTAAAATATCAATTTAACGAAAACCAAGCTTTATCTTTTCATCAGCTAAAAGATCGAATCATTACAGATAATATGCGAGATTTAATCACCGTTGTGGACCAGCATGGGCATTTAATTTATAACTCCCCTTCTCATTTATCCGTATTAGGTTATTTACCAACAGAAGAAGGACAATCTTTAAACTTTAATGTAATACACCCTGATGATATAGATCAGATACGACATAAATTACATCAAGTGTTTTCATTGAAAGTTGAAATGAGTGCAGAATATCGTTTGCTAAAAGATGACGGTTCTTATATTTGGGTTGAGGGTCGAGGAACTCCGTCTGTAAAAGATGACAAGGTTAGCTATGTTGTTATTACTGCTCGTGATATTCAGGCTCGTAAAGAAGCGGAAGAGCATTTAAAGCAAAGCGAAATCCGCCATCGCTTAATTCTCTCACACACCCATGATTTAATTTGTGTGGTTGGAACTGATGGCTGCTATGAATATGCTTCCCCTTCTTACCAGTACACACTCGGCCTTTTGCCTTGTTCCTTAATCGGAAAGGATGCACTTCTTCATGTACACGAAGATGATCATGAAAAAGTGGCAACTGGAATAGAAAACATGATGGTAACAAAAACAGCAAGTACTTTTCATTATCGAAAACTACGTGCTGATGGTACTTCAATCTTACTTGAAGGAAAAGGCGTACCTATTGTTAATGATGGAAAAGTTGAAGGTTTTGTGTTCGTCTCTCGTGATATAACAGAACAGCGAAAACTTGAAGAAATGATGAGAAATGCTGAAAAATTATCAGCAATTGGGGAATTAGCTGCAAGTATTGCTCATGAAATTAGGAATCCTTTAACTACAATTAAAGGTTTCTTACAACTGTTTAGTGAAGAATATCAAAGTGCTCAAGATATTGCTTATCGTCGCATGATGCAAAATGAAATTGATCAAATTGAACAAATTGTAAATGAATTTATGAGTTTAGCCAAGCAAGAAGTTCAGCCTTATGAGCATATTGATTTACTTGCTTTATTACAAGATGTGACAAAACGTTTCTCTCAAGCATGTATACATCAAGGAATTTCAGTAGTTTATGAATACGATACTACCTATGATAACTTTGTCATTTATGGACAACCGCACCAAATAAAGCAAGTATTTATACATGTCATTCAAAATGCAATAGATGCGATGCCTCTAGGGGGACAAATTACAGTCGCTTTCAAAAAGATAAATGAACAACACGTTACTATTCAAATCACTGACAATGGTTGTGGCATGGATGCTGATCGAATAAAAAAAATTGGTCAACCTTTTTATACAACAAAAGAGCGTGGTGTCGGATTAGGCTTGACTATTTGCAATAAGGTCATACATGAACATAAAGGTACGCTTAGCGTAAAAAGTATACTTCAAGAAGGTACAACGATTGACGTTATGTTACCGATTGCACATGTTGACACTAATTCCATTTTAATGTTAAAAACCCCGACTACTTAAGTCGGGGTTTTTAACATTAAAACAGCTGAGAATATAAGCTATATTTATACAAGAAATAAATGATAAGACCTATTGCTATGTAAAAGATAAGCTGTTCTGAAGGTTTTCCTGTTTCGTATGTAAGAGGCGATTTTATTTTCTTTCGTACAATTGGCCAAAATAAAGGCACACCTCTTTTGGAAAAGAAGTCTCCTATTACATGAAAGATATAGCCACAAGCTATACCAAACAGCCATTCATATGGATATAGCTGATATAAATAAAAAATAAGGCCACAAACAAGAAGTGAATGTGTAATTCCACGATGCCCAAAAATACCTTTTATTACTTTTGCAAGCCCAAACGATCTTCGCCCAACGTACGAGTTAGGCTCATCAATATCGGGGAGCAATGAGCCAATAGCAATCCCTACTACGTACGGAAAAGTAAAAGAGACATCTGTTTGAATCGCTACTCCTGCACCGGCAGCAATCGATGTTGCAATATGTGTATGGTATCTCAAATATGCCACCTTCTTTCTTATTCAGTTTATGAACGAAAACCAAAAACAGATACATACGTTCGCTCATGGTTAACTATAAGTGAAGGTAGCAAAATTGTCAAAGAAATCTCAAACTATGACACTTGCATACCGATTAAACCTACAGCCATTATTAAAAAGCCAATTAAGGCACGCTTTCCATTTTGCTTTGCTTGTCCATTTTTATTCATAATGGCGTACACAAATGTGCAAGCATACAGTGCAAAAGCTAAAAATCCTAATATTGTGACGTACATAAACATGTTCTTTTCTCCTTTATCACCAGTGTATCTTTTTAGCATAGCTTCTTCGAAATAGAAAATCTAGCCTTTATACGAAAACTCCCTTTATTTTTCTCACTCATCATGAACATACTACTTAAAAAGGAGAGCGAAAAATGCATACAGAACAATTAGAAGATGTCTTTGACTACTATGGATTACAACCTTTATATCATAAGTTTCATCATTCGTTTCAAACAATGGGATTATTTCAATCCATCTCCCGCAATATGATTGAAGATTTTTTAGACACTTACTCTTGTGAAACATTTAATACTTTTTCCTTTGAAGAGTTTTGCTTTTTGTTTTTAGACTACAAATATTACGTTCAGGATAACCTTTCTTAGGATCTGGCTTTTTACTAAATTTGACTAAAAGGTCCTTTTTCTTTTGCTAGCTTTCTAGTATACTAAGTTTAAGAAACCGTTTTCATAAAACTTAGTAAAGGACTGATACGATGATTACATTTTTACTTTCATTTGTGCTATTACTCATCGGGTACTTAACTTATGGAAAAGTAGTTGAACGCGTATTCGGAGTTAAAGATTCTCGACCAACTCCTGCCTATGCAATGAAAGATGGCATTGACTACGTACCGATGAACAATAAGAAAAATTCGTTAATTCAACTACTAAACATTGCCGGTGTTGGTCCCATTTTTGGACCTATTATGGGAGCACTTTATGGTCCCGTAGCATTTGTTTGGATTGTAATTGGAGCAATTTTTGCAGGTGCTGTACATGATTATTTAACCGGCATGATTTCCATTCGAAACCGTGGTGCTCATATTCCTGAATTAGCTGGAAAATTTTTAGGAGCTTTTTCAAAGCATATTGTAAACGGTTTCTCTATTTTGCTACTCGTTTTAGTCGGAACTGTATTTATTACATCACCAGCTGCATTAATTAATGACTTAGCGAATGGAACCATTCCACTGACTATCATCATCTTTGCTATCTTTGCTTACTATATTCTTTCTACAATTTTACCAATTGATAAAATTATTGGACGCATTTATCCAATCTTTGGTGCATTTCTAATTATCAGTGCAGTTGGTGTAGGAGCTATGCTTGTTATAACTGGAGCACCTATTCCAGAGCTTTCATTTACAAACATGCACCCTGACAATATTCCAATTTTCCCACTCTTATTTTTAACGATTTCTTGTGGTGCATTATCAGGTTTTCACGCCACGCAATCACCTATTATTTCACGCACATTGCAAAATGAAAAATCAGGGCGTAAAATTTTCTATGGCATGATGATTGCAGAAGCTGCAATTGCAATGATTTGGGCTGCGGCAGCTATGAGTTTATTTGATGGTCGTGATTTAAATAGTATTATTAGCAGTGGTGGTCCAGCAGCCATTGTATCTGAAGTATCGACATTAATGCTTGGTGCAATCGGAGGTACGCTTGCCATTATTGGCGTCATCATTTTACCTATTACATCAGGTGATACGGCTTTTCGTTCCGCTCGTATGATTATCGCAGATTACCTGAATTTTTCTCAAATTAAATTACCAAATCGTTTAATCATTTCTGCACCATTGTTTGTTATTGCATTTATCTTAACTAAAATTGATTTTACACTGCTATGGCGCTACTTCTCATGGGCTAACCAGTCAACAGCAGTTATTGCCCTATGGATCGCATCGATGTATCTCATTGTAAAAGGAGCTAACCATTGGATTTCAACGGTTCCAGCGTTATTTATGACGATGGCAACGACAACTTACATTATGAATGCACCAATCGGCTTTAATTTATCGATAGACATATCTTATATAATCGCATTTGCGGTAAGCATAATCTTTTTATTCTTATTCTTTAAAAAAGCAAAACAAAATATCGCAAACGGCTTGGAAATTGACTACACGCATCCAAAATCACCAAACCAAGCAGCAGGGTAACAAAAGAGCTAGCTCCCATAAAATTAGGGAGCTAGCTCTTTGTTATTTATTGAATTACAGTCCTAGTGAGATGTATTTTACTTCCAAGTATTCTTCAATTCCAAAGTGACTTCCTTCTCGACCAAGTCCACTTTCTTTAAAACCACCAAACGGAGCTTGCGGTGTTGATGGAAGACCGTCATTTAAACCGACAATTCCATATTCAAGTGCTTCTGCAATACGGATTGCCTCTGAAATATTTTCAGTAAATACGTAAGCTGCTAAACCGAATGGCGAATTGTTCGCACGACGAATTACTTCTGCTTCATCTCGATAAGTAGCAATTGGAGCAATCGGTCCAAATGTTTCTTCATACATACAAAGCATTTCATCTGTAGCGCCTTTGACAACCGTTGGTTCTACAAATAAGCCGCTTCCTTTTGTTAAAACAGATCCACCAGTGACAACATCGCCACCTTTTTCTACTGCATCATTTAACTGCTTCTGAACTTTTTCTAACGCTTTTTCGTCAATTAGCGGCCCAATATCTGTTCCTTCCTCTAAGCCATCACCAATCTTTAGTTGGGAGACTGCTTGTGCAAACTGCTTTGTAAATTCCTCTGCGACCGTTTCGTGCACATAAATACGATTCGTACATACGCACGTTTGACCAGCATTGCGAAACTTAGATGCGATGGCATTTGTTACTGCTTTATCTAAATCTGCACTTTCTGTTATGATAAACGGTGCATGTCCCCCAAGCTCAAGTGATACTTTTTTCATTGTATCTGCTGCACCTTTCATCAATAGCTTCCCAACAGCCGTTGAACCTGTAAATGACAGTTTACGAACACGACCATCTTCCATCCAAGCTTCACCAATTGATTTCGCATCTCCGGCAACGACGTTAATTACGCCTTTCGGAATACCTGCTTCCGCTGCTAGTTCAGCTAAGCGCAATGCAGTTAAAGGGGTTTGTTCAGCCGGCTTAATAACAGCCGTACAACCCGCTGCCAAAGCAGGCGCAATTTTACGTGTAATCATTGCAGCTGGAAAGTTCCAAGGTGTAATAGCCGCGATTACACCAACTGGTTGTTTATGAACAAATAAGCGTTTGTTAGGAGCTGATGCTGGAATTGTTTCACCGTATATTCGCTTACCTTCCTCTGCATACCACGATACAAATCCATTCGCATAGCCGATTTCACCTTTTGCTTCTTTTAGTGGTTTTCCCTGCTCAATTGTCATTGTTTCAGCCAGCTCGTCCGTATACTTCTCGATTAGCTGATGCCACTTCATTAATAATTTCCCACGTTCTTCTGCTGTTTTCTTAGACCATTCTACAAACGCTTCGTATGCTGCATCCGCTGCTAATTTTGCTTCTTTAGCTCCACCTTTAGCAACTGAAGCTACGACTTCATTTGTAGATGGATTTACAACGTCAAACGTTTCAGACGTTTTTACCCACTCACCGTTAATATATAAACTTGCTTGCTTCATGAATGATCACTCCTTTAATTAATTTTCGCGTCAACCGAGCTGTCAGTATCGTTTACTTGTATTTCTTCGTCATTGCTATGATAAACCCCTTTGTTCATCTTAATAAAGAAATATGCTCCGATAAGCGTCCATCCTAATACCATAACCCACTCATATGGCCAAATAAGAGCAGCAGGCATGCCAGGCATATATAATGCAATAAATCCAATGCTAAAGATGACACCTAACCAACCGACAAAAGTTGTTTTTCCAGCTTTAAATGGACGATTCATCTGTGGTTCTTTTTTACGTAAAGCTACAAACGATAATGCAACCATTAAGTAAGCTATAACGATCCCCAATCCACCTGCATCTACAATCCATACAAGTGCAGGTCTACCTAATAGTGGAGCAAACACTGCTAATGCCCCTAAGAAAATAACCGCATTGGAAGGAGTATTATATTTAGGATGAAGGCGACCAAACCAAGATGGTAACATTCCATCTTGTGCCATCGCATAAATAACACGGCTTCCTCCGATAATGAATGCGTTCCAGCTTGTCACAATTCCTGCAATACCACCAATAATTAGAATTTTCCCGAATAATGGTGAATTAAACGCTGCAGCCATCGCATCAGCTGTTGCTAACTGCGAAATTTCTAAAGCACCCTTATTTAGTGACATGCCTACACCTAAAGCAATTAACATATAAAATACAATTGCAGCACTTACAGAAATAATTAAAATCTTACCAATTTCTCTTGCTGGTAAATTAGCTTCTTCTGCTACTTGAGGAATAACGTCAAAACCAACGAATAAGAAAGGGACCATGACGAGTACGGTCATAATGCCACCTGCTCCACCAATAAATAATGGTTCCAAATTCTTTGTATCTCCATTAATCCCTGAGCCAAAAATTAAAAGAATACCAATCCCCACAATGGCAACTGTTAGTACAACTTGTAAAAAGGCTGCTGTTTTGAGACCGAAATAGTTGATGGCTGTTAAGATAACGGCTCCTACACTTCCAACCAATACCCACGTTAGGTAAACATCCCAGCCATTAATTGTCCATAAATACCCCGTTTGATAGTTTGGAATTAAATAGTCTAGGACAGTGGGAAGCGCAACTGCTTCAAACGTTACTACAGATACATACCCTAAAACGATTGCCCATGAACCTATAAACGATGCCTTTTTTCCAAGACCTCTTTTTACAAATACATGCTCTCCGCCTACTTTTGGCATGGCTGATGCTAATTCAGCATAGGTAAGTCCTACAAAAATAACAAGTAGTCCTCCCACTAAAAAAGCAATTAATGTTCCTAATGATCCAGCCGAATTTAGCCAAGTACCTGATAGTACAACCCAACCCCAGCCTAACATGGCTCCAATAGCTAAACATAATACATCAAATTTCGATAATACCTTATCCAATTGCTTAGGTTGCTTGCTCATCTCCTTCATCCATCCCCTCTAGATACTTCCTTATTTTTCGATTCGCTTGTGATTGACTAATCCCTAATTGTTCCGCAACTTTGTAAGAAGATTCGTACTTTTCATAAGCTTCGACCACCATTTTTCTCTCTATTTCTTCTACGACTTCTGGCAATGTACGATTGTTTTTATGAACTGAAAAGTCCTGTTGGAATGGTAAATCTTTTAGCGTTACTACGTTATCACTTGTAACGACAAGACGCTCAATCATATTCTCAACTTCTCGCACATTCCCCTTCCACTCCTGTCTACTAAACGCATCTAATGCTTTTGGTGAAAGCTCCACTTTGCGGTCATACACTGCATTAAAATGATTTAAAAACTGATAGACCAGCGGTAAAATATCTTCTGCCCGTTCACGTAAAGGAGGAATTGTGATGGGGACTACATTCAAACGATAATATAAGTCTCTTCGAAATAAACCTTTGTCCACCATCGCCTCCAACTCTTGATTGGTTGCAGCAATAATGCGTACATCTACCGGAATTGTTTTACTTGAACCGACAGGCCGAATGGTGCGGTCTTGAAGCACATGAAGCAATTTGCTTTGTGCTTGTAACGATAGCTCACCAACTTCATCTAAAAACAAGGTTCCTCCGTTTGATAGCTCGATAATACCTTTTTTTCCTTCACGGAACGCGCCTGTAAATGTACCACCTTGATAGCCGAACAGTTCCGATTCAATTAACTGATCTGGTAAAGCTGCACAGTTAATTTCATAGTAAGGAGCATTCTTTCTAACGCTTAGCTGCTGAATTAATTTTGCTACCCTACTCTTTCCAACACCTGTTTCTCCAAGTAAGAGAACGGTTGTATGAACAGAAGCAATTCGTTGAACAATAGCAAATACTTTCTTCATTGCTTTGCTGTTGGTTACAATGCCCTCTAGCTCTATAGAATCGGACATCTCTTTTTGATAACTCTCTAGCTGCTCTTCCATCTGTTCTACTTTATTTTTCAACTGCATTAAATCCGTTAAATCACGGGAATAGCTAATGACGCTTTTCAATTGCTTACTTTCATCAAAAACGGGACGAGTCCGAACATGCAAATACCTACCTGAACTTGTTTTTTGTACAAGCTCTAGCGATGTGTGGGATTCAATGACCTGCAGCGTTGCTGAGGGATAAAAAATCCCCATTTCTTGAAGTTCCTTTACGTGCTTTCCAATAAACTCTTCCGCTTTCAGATGGTAATTTTTTTCACACTGTGAATTTACCATCACGACATGGCCTTGCGCATCCGTAACAAACACTTCATCAAAGGATGACTCAAAGATATCGTAAAGTTCTTGATTCATATAAGACATATTCTCGCTGTTGCTCATTAACTAAATCACCTTTTCATCAAAAATAGTATTCATTTATTTTATCAGAAAAGTTTGGTAACGAAAATGATACTTCTATTAAGAGACAAAGGACAAGGAAGTGACCCTTGTCTCATCATTTTTGTTTACGCATTGACAAGTTGTTGTACACTTGCTACCAACGATTCTTCCACAATTTGCAGCCCTTCTTCAAGCTGTTCATCTGTGATGACAATCGGCATTAAGAAACGAAGCACATTGCCATAGACCCCTGCACTCAGCAACAATAACCCTCTCTTATTTGCTTCTTGCACAATTTTTTGTGTTAATTCTTTATTTGGCTCTTTTTTAACGCGATCTTTTACTAATTCTACGGCACACATCGAGCCAAGACCTCGAATATCTCCAATGACATCATACGTTTCACTCAGCTTTTCAAAACGTTCGCGAACAGCCTTACCAAGGACCTCACTGCGCTCATTTAACCCTTCTTCTTCAATAATATCTAGTACAGCTAATGCTGCTTCACACCCTAAAGGACTTCCGCTATACGTTCCACCAAGTTCTCCAGGATTAGACTCGTCCATAATTTCAGCTCTGCCAATGACACCACTAATTGGTACGCCGGCACCTAGTGATTTTGATACTGTGATCAAATCCGGCTCGACATCAAAGTGTTCAATTCCAAAATAACGACCTGTTCGTGCAAAACCGGCTTGAATTTCATCTGAAACAAATAAAATTCCATTTTCTTTACATACATTATATACTTCCTGAACAAAGCGTTTTCCAGGAACGATGAAACCACCTTCTCCTTGAATCGGTTCCATGACTACTGCTGCTACTGTTTCAGGTGCTACTTCATTATTCAAAAAGTTTTTAAACTCTGAAATGATGTAGTCCTCATAAGCTTCTTCAGTCAACCCTTCTGGTCTACGATATGGATAAGGATAAGGAGCTTTATATACCTCTGGAGCGAATGGTCCAAACTCGAATTTATAAGGTTTCACCTTACTTGTCATCGTCATTGTCATTAGTGTACGTCCATGGAAACCACGAGTAAACGAAATGATGCCTTGACGTTTTGTATATTTACGAGCAATTTTTACAGCATTTTCCACTGCTTCAGCACCGCTGTTTAATAATAATACCTTTTTGTCAAAGTTTCCTGGTGCAATAGCTGCTAATCGTTCACACAATGCTACGTACGATTCATACATCACTACATTAAAACCTGTATGGATAAATCGATCGACTTGCTTATGGAGCGCTTCTTTTACTTTTGGATGTCCATGACCGACATTAATTGTTCCGATAGCACCAACAAAATCGATAAACGTGTTGCCGTCAACATCTGTTACTAACGCACCTTCTGCTCTTTCAGCAAATGTTGGAATACCATAGCTCACACCTTTTGGCACAGCTTTATGTCTACGCTCTAATAGTTGTTTTGCGTTTTCACCCGGAAAGTTTTTATCTACCTGACTGAATTGTCTGCTCATTATAATCTTCCTTTCACTAGTTGATTTCCTCACGTTTTTAATATGCAAGAAGCGTGCCAACTCTAAAAGTTTAATTTTTTCGACATTTCTGAACAATTTTCTCTTTCTTTATAAGTCAATAACGACTTAATTAAGTCGTTTTCGACTCACGTGAAGCTTTTATTCTTCTAAACTAGCTGTTGCCACGTTTATCCACTCCTCGCTATAATAAAGATAAAAGCTATATATTGCTAAGAGCATACAATACATAGGAGGGATAAAATGCTTGAGGGATGGTTTTTGTGGTTCATTATACTATGGGTTGTCATATTAGTTAGCTTGTTTGCAATCGGTGGCTTTTTTATGTTTCGAAAATTTTTAAAGCGGTTACCAAAGGAAGATGGAAAGTCAATTCTTGATTGGCAAGACTATTACTTAGAGCAAACGATTCATTTGTGGTCTAATGAACAAAAACAATTATTGGAGACGCTTGTACAACCTGTTCCTGAGCTATTTCGCGACGTAGCTAGGCAAAAAATTGCCGGCAAAATCGGTGAACTTGCACTTCAAGAACAAGCTGCAAGTATTACGGAAGATTTAATTATTCGAGGATACATTACGGCAACTCCAAAACGAGATCATAAGTTTTTGTTAAAAACATTAAAAGCTCAACGTATCGATCACGCTCCGTACCAACATTTATTTGAATAACCAAAAAAGGTGTCCCTTATGGACACCTTTTTAAATCATTTTATTCATCAAGTTATGCTGTAGCTGTTGCTCAAGTTTTTTATACGAGCGATACATTGCAATGCGCCATGGTACAATCATACCGAATGCTAATATCCAGAACATTCCCCCAAGAGCGCCTACATCAATTGTTGAGCTTAAATATAGTTTCATGACAACGCGAATGAGTAACAATGCAATAATCACAAAAATAAACGCCTTTGACTGTTTTAAGTAAATATCATCATCACGTACTTCAAACTTTGATGTTTTTATTAGAAATAATGAAAAGAACAGACCGACTATCAAGGCCTCTAAAAATTCAGCTCCAGTTACTCGAAAAACTGGAAAAATAAACATCAATGCTCCCGTGCTCATAAAAAAAGGTGGTAAAATGATTTTCTTAGCATTTACCGGCTTTTCAGATGCTTTCATCCTCATAAAAATAATGAATGAACCCATTAAAACAGCAAAAATCGTGGACGCATAAATCAAAGTAACCCCTTCTTTACTCATAATATATTTCCTATTATAAAACAACTGCAAAAGAATGTGAAATCTTGTCTTATTTTAAATGCGAAGGATCGTTTTTCGTTTTTTGTTTAGACTTTGCTTTTTGCTTTTTCATTGCTTTTAATAGGAAGCCACCTTTAAATTTACGAGGCTCGTATGAAATAATAAATGC
Source organism: Bacillus sp. 1780r2a1 (assembly GCA_024134725.1). Taxonomy (NCBI): domain Bacteria; kingdom Bacillati; phylum Bacillota; class Bacilli; order Caryophanales; family Bacillaceae; genus Bacillus; species Bacillus sp. 1780r2a1. Next base: position 2,953,099 of record CP099863.1, read on the forward strand.
TCTCGGTTCATATTCTTCAATAAAGTCTAATAGCTCTTCTTCACGACTTCTTTTTGTTAAAATATCTAAACGATAACGTGCGCTATCTCTTCCTTCACCTTGATAAACCGTAACTCCAAAACCTTCTTGACGAAGGCGGTTAATCAGTTCTTCATTTTTTGTCATTAAATTCACTAAAAATGTCGTATACCCAATTGCTAAGCGTGACTCGATATATCCACCTAATATAATCCCAGCACCAAACCCTACAGCATACACAATCATAGCTACAATACTTTGGTCACCTGAAAAGACGAGGGATAAACCAAATACATATACTAATGCTTCTAGAAAACCAAAAGCCGAGGCGTACATACTCATTCCTTTTACTAGAAAAATAGTTCGCAACGTTAAGATTGGTACATAAACTAGTTGCAAAATCAATATTAAAATAATCTCTTTCACTTCTACACCTCTTTTAAATTACAAATTTCACGGTTTCATTGTATCACTCTCTATATCGTTAAGGAATACATAAAAATAAATTTTTTATTAACAAAAAAAACGCTTAATATAAGCGTCTCTAATTCAATGAACGATTGTTTTTTACTAGTTTATCAAATGTTGCATAGGTTAAACTGATAACTCTTCAAAGGTTTTACAATAAGATCTTTCACACTGGCTTTAACGATTTTAATAACTGCTTTTTATTTTTTATCTTAGGTTTCAGGTAGCTTACTTCGCTATCTAGAATCCTGTAAACCCTCCAAAGATGCTCGTTGTATAAATAATAATCTTAGTCATCCAGTCAAAATATAAAATGATTCCCATTCCAATCATTGCATATCCACCAGTCATCATCATCGTTTTCATATGGCGCTTAATCCAGTTCATTTTACCTATAAAAAATGACATGATGAAAAATGGTATTGAAAACCCAAGCGAATAAGCAATCATGTAAAGCATAGCTGAACTAGGGTTAGTAGTTGCTAAGGCCATAACCGATACAAGAATAGGTCCCGTACATGGCGTCCATCCTGCAGCAAACGCCATTCCAATAAGAGAAGAACCTAACAGACCTGTAGGGCGGTTCGAAAACTGTACTTTGCGATCTTTCATTAAAAACTTTGGCTTAAAGACTCCAATCGTTACAAGCCCTAAAAATACAATGAGTATGGCGCCTACTTGACGAATTAAGTCTCCATAGTTTGCAAATACATTTCCAATAAAAGAAGTACCAAAACCAATTGCAATAAAGATTAAACAAAAGCCTAATAAGAAAAAAGTGGTATGTAAAAGAGCTTTGCGCTGATGTACGTTTTTTCCTTCTTTTAGATCGCCTACTGAGACACCTGTAATATACGATAAAAAAGCAGGGTACAACGGTAAACAGCATGGTGAAATAAACGATAAAAATCCTGCTCCAAATGCTAAAAATAAATTCACATCAGCCATCTTTAATTCACTCCATTTGTTTAGAATCTGTTACCAATTTGTCATCAAAATGACTTATCTATTCCTTTTCAAAAAGTGCCATTATCTTGTATAATTAGGTAAAAGTTTTATTGAGAAGGGACCAGTTCTATTGCTGAAACAAAATATATTGTTAGAGATTGAAAAGAAGCGTGAAGAGCTGATTCGGGTCGTTCGAGTTAGTGGATTAAATTCTCCTCCTGCTATTAAGCATAGTCAAGAATTAGACCACCTGCTAAACATCTACAATAACACTCCTTCACAGCACTCCGAGACAACTTCTATTTAAGAGGTTGTTTTTTTATATCTCTCTAACAGCCTCTTCTTGATTGTTCTGGAGCCGATACATACTATAATAAAGCCCCTGCTTTTCTAACAGCTCTATATGAGTACCTCTTTCAACAATTTCACCTTTATGTAGCACTAAGATAGCGTCTGCATGTTGAATAGTAGACAAACGATGAGCAATTGCCACCGTTGTTCGGTTGGCCTTCATCTTTCCTAAAACAGCTTGAATAGCGTCTTCTGTCTCTGTATCAATATGTGCTGTTGCCTCATCTAGAACTAGTATTTTGGGTTGACGCACCATTGTGCGAGCAAATGATAAGAGCTGACGCTGACCGCTTGACAATGTGGCTCCCCTTTCAACAAGCATTTCATTATAACTATTAGGTAAACCTTCAATAAAAGGTGTTGCCTGTACAAATTTCAGCGCTTCTCGTACGTCTCCTTCTGAAATTAAAGGGTCGTGAAGAGAAATATTGGCGTTAACTGTGTCAGCGAAAATAAATGAATCTTGCAGTACTAGACCAATGCTTTTTCGAATTTCTTCTTCACTATACGTTTGAAGAGGTTGACCATCAATTAGAATTTCACCTTTCTTTGGCGTATAAAAACCTAGAAGCAAATTAATAATGGAACTTTTCCCACTACCTGTATGTCCCACTAACGCAACGGTTTGACCTTCTTTAATTGAAAAAGAAATGTTCGATAATACGTTCGTCTTTCCATCGTAAGAAAAAGTAACTCCTTTAAATTCTATCATACCTCGCTTAATTGTAGTTTGTGAGTCTTTCATAAAAGAAGGGGCTTTTTCACCTTCGTCCATCAGTTCAAATACTCGCTTTGAAGCGACCATGGCTTGCTGGTACATTGAAAGGCGCTGCATCATTTCGTTAACTGGCTGAAAAAAACGTTCCAAATAGTTTACAAAAGCATACAACACTCCAACTTCTACCGGACTATCTAAAACTGATATACCAAAGTAACTAAGTACACCAATAATTGCGAGAACATACAACACGTCAACTGCTGGCCTTAAAAGTAGACCATCCAGCTTTAAATTACGTACACCAGCTTGATAATGTGATTCATTGATATCTCCAAACTCACGCCTTAGACGCTTTTCCTGCCTGAATATCTGAACAATTCCCATACCTTGTAACGATTCGTGAATCTTTGCATTGAGCTGACTGAGTTTTTCTCTTAACCTCGTATAATAAATCCCACTAAAATGCTGATATGTTTTCATTAAGAAAAAAATGAATGGTAAAAGCGCTAAGCAATAAAGAGCTAGCTTCACATCTAAAATGAACATGGCTACAAAAATACCAATTAAAAAGACACCGTTTTGAATAAATACTGCAATAACTTCTACAAACATTTCTTTAATTGCTTCCGTGTCATTGGTAATTCGTGAGACCAGACTTCCCGTTGGTGTTCGGTCAAAATACCGAAGCCCAAGCTTATGTACATGTGAAAACACGTCAATCCTTATTTGTTGAATAACGTTTAAAGCAATCTTCTGAAACCTAAGCTGTTGAAAGTATTGAATAACTACCTTAATCATATTCAACACCATGTAGCCAACTCCTAATAATAAGAGAGGCTCTAAAGGGAAATAACGCTCTGTTAAATACGTATCAATAAACACTTTGATGAGCATGGGACCTAACAAATCCGCCGTGGTGGCTACCAACAATAAACAAAATGCAAGCGCAAATTCTTTGCGATGAGGAACTGCATATCTTAATAACCGCTTTAATACTCCTCTATTTTTCATGATATTTATAGCCTCCAGCTTCTACAATCTTTTCTAGCTGCTGCCTTTTATACATTTCTTGATACCATCCGTGTGCCTGTAAAAGTTCTTCATGTCTTCCACGCTGAATAATTTGTCCACCTTCAATGACCAAAATTAAATCCGCATGCGCAACTGCACTAAGTCGATGAGTAGTAATAACTGTTGTTTTATTTTGACGATGCTGCTTTAAAGATTTCAAAATAAGGGCTTCTGTTTTCCCATCAACTGCTGAAAGTGAGTCGTCTAAAAAAAGCATTTGAGGATTCTGTAATAGCGCCCGAGCAATTGATAACCGCTGCTTTTGTCCACCTGATAAAGAAACACCTTTTTCTCCTACAATGGTGTCATATCCATGTGTAAAGCACATGATGTCTTCATGAACATGTGCCAACTGTGCCACTCGCTCTATATCTGAATGAGGAGCATCTAGATTCGAAAACGCAATATTTTCTCCGACTGTCGTTGAAAATAAGAAATGGTCCTGCGGGACGTAACCAATGCTATTATATAAAGAATCAAAGCTATAAGATTTAATGCTATGCTGATCAAAATAAATATCTCCAACCGTCAAATCGAATTCCCGAATAAGCAGTTTTAGTAACGTTGTTTTTCCAGCTCCTGTTTTCCCTACAATTCCAAGCGTCTGACCTTCCTGTAAGGCAAAGTGGATATCTTTAAGAACCACTTCATCTGTACCTGGATATACAAAGCGATTAACCTGTACCACAATCGCTCCTTTGGGGCTTTTTGTGATAGGTTGGTCACTCTCGACAATCTCATTTTTTTCTTGTAGCAGAGCAAAAACTCGATCATATGACGCCCTTCCTCTTTCGACTATGTTGAAAAGCCAACCAAACGCCAGCATCGGCCATACTAACAGCCCAAGGTACGTAGTAAATGTAACTAATTCTCCTAGCGTAATTTCATTGCTTACAACCATTCGTGACCCAAAAATAAGAGCAAATAAAAAAGACCAGCTCACAATAAACGAAATAGTAGGGTCAAATAAAGCATCAACTCTCGCTACTTTCATATTCTTTTCGACAACATCAGCTGATTGTTTCGTAAACATATTGACTTCTGATGCTTCTTTTCCGAACGTTTTTACAACTTTTACACCCGTAATACTTTCTTGTACCTTATCGTTTAAAGAGGAAAAAGCCGCTTGAGCTTCTCCAAATCTTTTATGTAGCATCGTGCCGTATTTACTCGTTAACCAGGCCATTAAGGGCATAGGTAATAAGCTAATTATCGTTAGTTTCCAGCTGATTGTTACAGCCATTGTTATTAATACAACACCCCCTGTAATAACAGAATCTGCAAGTGTTAATACACCAATGCCAGCTGTTTGTTGAATAGCTTGAATATCGTTCGTTGCATGAGCCATCAAATCACCAGTGCGTTTATTTTGATAAAAAGTTTGATTCATTTTTGTGAAGTGTTCATACAGCTTATTACGCATTTGCCTTGCCAGTTTAACAGCTGCCCCAAAAATCATAACTCGCCACATGTACCTCATACCATATGAACCGACAGCAGCTGCTCCTAAAAAGATCACCATATGGAGAAGGGTTTCTTTCGATAAACTTTTACTTTCAATAGCATCTACTGCCCATCCAATAACACGAGGTGGCACTAGCTGAAGTAAAGCAACCGCTATCAAAAGTAAAATCCCTATAATATATGCTTTCTTTTCTTGCTTAAAAAACCATCCCAAATCACGAAATATATTCACAGCTCCACCACTACCCCTATTTTTCTATATTTTCTAACAATTAAAACGGTATACTGTTTACATATTTTAACACAACCACATGCCATCGTCAGTACATACTTAATATACACGCAGGAGTTGATGCTTTTTATAACACATTGATAATTAAGCTAGCTCTATTCCACCTTATAGTGCTTAGTGAACAAAAAAGACACCCTTTTAAGCTGAGAGTGTCTGTCCAATTAACCATTATTTAATTTGGCTGTTCATCGCTTTCATCATTTGGTTAATCTTCTTCTGTGATGGTTTCATGCCCATTTGCATCATCATCATTTTTAACATTTGTTCATTAATTGGTGGATTTTTCTTAAAGTAGCTCATCATGTATTTACGAGCAATGAAAAATCCTAGCGCTACCCCAGCAAGCAATGCTAGAATACCAACTAGAATATATGGCCACATACTACAACTTCCTCCTTCGTGTTGTCTACCTTACAGTGTACTAAATCATTCGCCAATATACAATATTTCCAGACTAATTTCCTTAAATAATTACACATATTTTCTTGTTTTAACAGGTCTTAGCCACCCGTACTCTTCTGTCCCATAATTAATTGCTAAATAGCACGCATCAAGCTTTCGCAGCACTTCAAAGAAAGCGGTCTCTGCATCAACATTTCCATCTCCTTCAATCGTTATACATTGACTATTTATTTTGAGTGAAGCTCGACTTTTTTTATGTGGGTATTCTAAAACGAAATGATCATTGTGTATAAAGAAGTGAGGGTATTGAGAAAATGTTTGAAGTATTGCGCGCTGAATGTATGAAATAGCAAGAGGTCTTGTAATGTATTCAACCTGTTTTTGAAGATATTGATCTTCTAAGCCTCTCTTCATTTTATAATCCACAAATAGTTGAAAAACAAGCTTCTCTCTCTGAAAATATGCTTTTGCTACTTCGTCTTCCATTAAATATACTTCATATGTTCTCATACTTCTCCTCCTTCTTTCTCCTTTTATTTTTTTTATTATAGCTTGTTCATCTTGCAATGGTTGTCTATTGATGCAAAAATTCTTTTGTTTTTTTGTCGAAACAAAAAGAGCAGGCCCAAAGGACCTGCTCTTTTTCAATAATTATGCATTTAACATGCTTTTTACTCTTGCTACAACGTTCTCAACTGTGAAGCCAAATTCCTTCATAATTGTTTCACCAGGAGCAGAAGCACCGAAGTGGTTAATGCCAAGAACTTGACCTTCGTCACCTACGTAACGTTCCCAACCTAATGTCGAAGCCATTTCAATACCTAAGCGCTTCTTCACTGATTTTGGAATAACACTTTCTTTATACTCAGCTGACTGCTTCTCAAAGCGATCCCATGATGGCATGCTGACAACAGCCACTGAAATACCTTCTGCTTCAAGTGCTTTTTGTGCGTCTACTGCTAAGCTTACTTCAGAACCAGTTGCAAGTAGAAGTGCGTCCGCTTGTTCTTTACCTGCTTTTGATACAACGTAAGCTCCTTTTGAAACACCTTCATAAGCAGTTTCATTTGTACCCTCAAGAGTCGGTAAGTTTTGACGAGTTAACACAAGCGCTGTTGGCGTATCTGTAGACTCTAATGATAAACGCCACGCTGCAGCTGTTTCGTTAGCATCTGCTGGACGAATAACTGATAGACCAGGCATTGCACGTAATGAAGGTAGTTGCTCAATTGGCTCATGTGTTGGACCATCTTCACCAACTGCAATACTGTCATGAGTAAATACATACGTAACAGGCAGCTTCATTAATGCTGCTAGACGAATTGCTGGACGTAGGTAATCAGAGAATACGAAGAATGTACCTCCGAATACTTTCACACCACCATGAAGAGCCATACCGTTAAGCGCTGCACCCATTGCAAATTCACGAACACCAAACCAGATGTTGCGTCCACTGTAAGCTTTTGCAGTAAAGTCTTCTGCACCTTTAATCATTGTTTTGTTTGAACCAGCAAGGTCTGCTGAACCACCAAAGAATTGAGGGACAGCTTGTGCTACTGCGTTTAATACTTCACCTGATGAAGCACGAGTTGCTAAGCTTGAACCTGTTTCATATACAGGTAATTGTTGTTCCCAGCCCTCTGGAAGTTTACCTTGGACAGCTAATTCGAATTGAGCGGCTAGCTCAGGATGTTTTTCTTTATACTGAGCAAAAACGTCGTTCCATTCTTTTTCTTTCTTTGCACCTTCATCAGCAATCGTTGCTTTAAAGTGAGCATAAACTTCTTCTGGCACATAGAAATCTTCTTCAAACGTCCAGCTGTAAGCCTCTTTTGTTAATTTTGTCTCATCTGCGCCTAGTGGAGCACCATGAACGCCTGATGTTCCTGCATGGTTTGGAGAGCCATAGCCAATTGTTGTTTTAACTTCAATTAAAGTTGGACGAGAAAGATCTGCTTTAGCTGCTTCAATTGCATTTGAAAGCTCTTCTAAGTCATTTCCATCTTCTACGCGAATTACTTGCCATCCATAAGCTTTGAAACGATCTTCTACGTTCTCAGAGAATGAACGGTCTAAGTCTCCGTCTAATGAGATGTCGTTTGAATCATAAAGCACGACAAGGCGACCTAATTTCAAGTGCGCTGCTAGTGAAGCTGCTTCAGCTGATACACCTTCCATTAAGTCTCCGTCACCACAAATACCGTATGTAAAGTGGTCAACGATTTCAAGTCCCTCTTTGTTATATGTTTCAGCTAAATGACGCTCGGCCATTGCTTTACCAACCGCCATTGCAATTCCTTGTCCTAATGGACCAGTTGTTGCATCAACACCTGCTGTGTGACCATACTCTGGATGACCCGGTGTCTTACTTCCCCATTGACGGAAGTTTTTTAAATCGTCGATTGATAGGTCATAGCCTGCTAAGTGTAATAAGCTATATAAAAGTGCTGAACCATGTCCTGCTGATAAAACAAAGCGATCACGGTTAAACCAATCTGGATTTGATGGATTAATGTTCATAAACTTTGTCCATAGCGTGTAAGCCATTGGAGCTGCTCCCATTGGCATACCTGGGTGACCTGAGTTTGCTTTTTCGATAGCATCAATTGATAAAGTACGAATTGTTGCAATTGAAAGATCTTCAATACGTTGTGTCATAACTCTTCATTCCTTTCAAAACTATGTATATATGTAATCATACTAATGATTCACGATTTTGTACAATATTTGATTCGTTTTTTTTCGTACTTTTACATTTTTCGTTTCCAAACGCAAAAATATACAAAAAACTAGAGAAACTCATTTCTCTAGTTTTTGCACCACAGCAAACTATCGCCTTAGTGTAGACGCTTCTTTTTGCTATCTTTCAGTTTTTTAGGGGTTACGTCATTCCCTTTTTCATCAACGACTTTGATTGTATGAAGGTGATTTGTCATTGATTGACGGAACGTTTGTAAGTATTCTTTACGAAGCTCTTGCTGCTCTGTGGCTTCAGCTTCTGTTAAACCTTCCGCCTTTGATTTTTTAGATAGGTGATTGATTCGTGCCATTTTATCTTTAGACAACATTTTGTCAGAACTCCTCGCTTTTTAATACAATTTAAACCATAATACAATACGTACACACATCTTACTAAATCTCTTGTTTTTTAGCAAGAAGCTCGCCTTGATCATCGCAGTACTCCTGATAGCGACGATGTACAGTTGCTTTTGACACCTTATAGCCAAAGCCCTTTAGGGTGACAGCAATTTCTGCAAACGTTAAGCCGTTGTTACGTAGTTGTACAATCTCTTCTATAGGAACTTCCTTTCGGTCTCTACCTGAGTTTACATGCTGGTTCTTTAAATTATGCTCTGGATGATAACCATTGGCAACCGCTCTTTTCATCCCTCGTTTAATCTTTGCATTATGTAATTTCCTTTGATGTTCCTCTACCAAGCTAATGATGTTTAACAACATGGAATCAGCTTCTGATAGCTGTAGCTGTCCCTGATGACTAATCGTATAAATTGCTACTTTTTCCTTATTTAATGCATGTAATAAAGCAATCCTTGCATTCCCTCGTCCTAGTCGTGTCTCATCCTGAATGAGCAAGGTCGAAACACCTTCTGATTTTACCAATTCTAACACTTCTAATATTCCTTCTCGGTCAACTTCATAACCGCTCGCTTTTTCAGAGATAACTTCACCAACTGTAAAATTATGCACCTTAGCAAGCTGCATTAACTCTTCTTCCTGCCTCTTTAACGATGTTTCTTGCGCTTCTTTATCTGTACTTACTCGACAATAGATAACTGCTTTCATCTATCTAGCTCCCTTTCTTTATTTCAAAATAATAAAACCCCTACCATCATTTAGCAGGGGACTCGTAGTTCTAGTTCATTTATCAAAAGCAATCTGATGATCACTTGCTAACTCAGATTTTAGTACCGGAATATATAGCTGATCTCCCGGAGAAAGCGACTGTGTAGATGGAACAGTTAGCTCATTCATATTTTGGACCCATTCTACAAATTCGTTTGGTGATAAATTATGATGCTTACTATATTCTTGGGATAATTCCCAAATAGTATCACCCTTTGCAATGGTAACAGTTGTGTATTTTTCTAACTCCACTCTATCTGCTCCTAATAATAACGTCAAGACATATGTAAGTGCGGCGATAACCACAAAAAAGGTAGTGTAATGCTTAATAGATTCAATTAATGGTCTCATCTCAAATCCCCCTCAGAATGTATGTTCTCATTTTATTGCGAACACCCGTTTCTGTCAATGGGTTTTTTCGAACTTATGTTTGTATATTATATATAGCCATGATATAATTTATAGCAAAGAATAGCTAAAGATGAGGTGAAATATATGAAGCTATCAAAACGGCAACAAGAAATACTAGATTTCATTAAGCATGAAGTGAAATTAAAAGGATATCCGCCATCTGTTCGTGAAATTGGTGAAGCAGTTGGTTTAGCATCTAGTTCAACAGTTCACGGGCACTTAGCTCGTTTAGAAAGCAAAGGGCTAATTCGTAGAGATCCAACAAAACCAAGAGCAATTGAGATTCTTCAAGCAGAGGCTGATGTGACCATTCCACACAGCGCAGTGATAAATGTTCCTGTTATTGGTAAAGTTACGGCGGGTTTTCCAATTACTGCAATTGAAAATGTAGAAGAGTACTTTCCATTACCTGACAAGTATGCCTCTCCTGATGAGCAAGTATTTATGCTAGAAATCATGGGAGAAAGTATGATTGAAGCTGGTATCTTAGATGGAGATATGGTAATTGTTCGCCAACAACAAACAGCTAATAACGGCGATATTGTTGTAGCAATGACCGAAGACAACGAAGCAACTGTAAAACGTTTCTTTAAAGAAGATAATTTTGTTCGCTTACAGCCAGAAAACTCTACAATGGCACCTATTATCTTACGCCATGTAACTATTTTAGGAAAAGTCATTGGAGTATACCGTTCTATTCATTAAAACAAACCAGCTGGAAAATCAGCTGGTTTCTTTATGTTTTTTTTTGGTCAAATATAGGTATATTACTTAAAGAGCCACAATGAAAAACGTAAGGGAGGGATTTTTTAGTGAATAAGCCGCAAGCAATGAACTCTCCTTTTCAAGATATTACACCTAATCATGCAATGAATATGTTCTTGTTTCCTTTTTCTTTTAATCGAAAAGAGAAAAAAGATTTAATTTCCGCTCTTAATAAACATGAGTTTGACTTTTTTTCTCTAGAAAATAAAGATTTAGAAAAGAAATTTTATAGCGAGGACTACTTTGTTTCTCATGCTAGTCTTGATCAATATTTTCTTCCTTATATTGAATGTATTCTTTTTCCTCAATCAACGAAAGAAACTGGACTTATTCGATTTTCAAAAAAAATGAATCAAGAGATTACATTTGAAACAAAGGCGTCAACCATTTTAAACGAAGTGTTGTCTATTGATATTTTTTTATGCCCATTTGAAATCGGTGTAATGACGATTCGTACCGAAGTAAAGGGAAACCATTATTCGTACGATGACGTCATTGAATTTATGAATCAGTTTCGCGTATTGGAGCCTAAACTGGCTGAAGAGCATGGAGCAACCATTACATACGAAAATAAAACCTATGATAAAGTACAAGATTATATTTTTTCAAATTTAACCCCGTTTCTAAAACCTTATATTGAGCAAGAAACACAGCACAGCAAACACTTTGGAAGTTTGCCTTATTTTATTGATGAACGCATGTACGTACTAAGTTATGTGACCGTCAACAATGAACAGCCTATTAGCAGTGGAACATTATTTCGAACTGGACAACTGAACAGCTATGATACTGGCGGTAAACCATTTATTTCAGCTAGAAACCAACAATATATTGACGAATACAATGATCAACACGTATACAAGCGATGGATGCCCGAAACATACTATGTTGTAACAGATCACGTTTTTTCTTGTATTTCACATTCAGCTGATGAAGAGACGGATCAAATGTTAATGAATCATCTATTTGGTCAGCACTACTATAATTTATTTTTACATTTCTTTTATAAGATTGTACTATTGAAACTATCTTATCAATATTCGCAACTTACATTTGAAAAAGACCAAAATGACATTGAACGACTCATTCGCTCCATCACGCTCTTTTCGGGTAAATACTTGTTTTTAGAAATCAGTTCCCGAACGGAAGGGCAAGAATTTTCTAGACTTTTCAAAAAGACGTTTCACATTGATTCACTCTATCAAGAGGTGAAAGAAACACTTGGGACTTTATATCAAAATCAAGAAAAAATTGCAGGGAAGCGGCATAATTATCTACTATTAATTTTAACAATCTATACTGTCTTATCTGGTATCTATGGAATGAACTTAGTTATCGAAAGCTGGAATAAAAACCTAAATTGGAGTGCGATAAAAGATTATTCAATGTTTGAATACATCGCATTTATCGTTGCCTTATCAGGAATTACAATTAGCATTAGCCTAGGTATAAACGCCCTATATAAGCTAATTAAAGACCGCCTTCAACAATGACGAGCATAGGTTCTATGCTCGTCATTGTTCTTTCATCACTTTCTCTAATTTTACTCGAACATTCGGTCCGTAAATTCCATCTACTTCCTTTGGCAAATAGACCTTTTGAAAACGAGCAACCGCATCAGCCGTATTTGCTCCATAAATTCCATCTATGCCATGATTAGGAGCCGATTTATTAGGATAAAAGTAAACTGATGCCAGAGCTTTTTGAAGCGTGTATACTTCTTCTCCCCTTGCTCCCTTCTTTAATATGCTCTTGGGGAGAGAAGATTTAGGTCTTTTCACAAATTGACTTTTTATTTGTTGAAAAGAGGTTGCCACTGTGCTTAGTATGCCTGGCTTGGCCTCAGTGATATCTTGAAAAAACGCAATGTTCATTTCATTTAAGTCGACATGTGTAGAAATTCCTTCAACTTTTCCCTGATCTGTATATTGAAACATGGCCCATTCTGACCAACCAAGTAGATTTCCCGGGCAATCAAATCCTTCTGCGCGATTGCTGCTACTATAACGAGCAATCCAAAGAGGATAATGAGAAAGTTCCTTTGAGAAGTATGTTTTAGCAAAGTGGTAGCCGCTATATAACAACGGCTGTACACCTGTATTTTTCTCCATTTCCTTTAGCCATGCTTGTCCAAACCTAGAGACAAACTCAGGACTTTTCCCTTTATTGACTTCTAAATCTAGGCATGGGGGAAAATCAAACTCCATTGACTGAAGCTGCTGTAAAAAAAAGGCCACTTCCTGTTTAGGGTCGTTGGTACAGTGCGCATAGTGATAAAAGCCAACAGGTAAACCAGCTCTCTTAGCTCCATCGTAATTCTCATATACCCTTGGATCTGTAAACGTTTTCCCTTCTGTTAACTTAATATATGCCCCCTGCACGCCGGATCTAGCTACTCGGTTCCAATCAATTTTTCCTTGATGATGTGACACATCAATAATCAATGGATTATGCACACTACGATTTTGCATATCATCACGCTCCTATGCTTTTGTACTACCCTAGCAGAAAAAAGTATTGATGCAAAGCAATAACCTCAATCAAAATTAAAAAGGATATTGTTCATGCACAGCTAATATACATAAAGGCAGCCCATTACTTAGGAGTTGAAAAAATGAATTGGAATAAGCGTATATGGAGTTGGAAAGAACTAACGCTATTATTAGGCCTTGTGTTTATTGTTGTACCTATTGCAATTGAATATCTTTTCAAAAAAGAGCTAAACGCTATTTTACAAAATGATTTATATGCGGGTACATTAACTGGATTGGTGATGGCCATTCTTTTCACAGTAGGTGTTTACGTAGTAGCTTTACGGCCTAATCATCTTCATTGGACAGAAGTAGGATTAAAAACATTCCCTCAAAAGGCTTGGATAACCATTACTTGGCTAACTCTTCTATTAATTATAATGAGTATCATAGCTGTGATAGTAATGGAGTTACTTGGCATTGGTACAAGCAATCAAAAAACTGAAAGTCTTCAATCACGTTTAACCTTTATGAATTTTATGATTGGTTTTATATCAGCTAGTATTGTTTCTCCTGTATACGAAGAAATTTTTTATCGAGGTTTTCTGTATCGTTGGTTTCGACGATGGGGTATTTTCAATGCCACTCTTATCAGCTCATTATTATTTACATTGGCTCACTTGCCAACCTACAATACATTGCTAGTTAATTTCATATCTGGCATTATTCTATGCTGGGCTTATGAAAAAACAGGTTCTGTGGTACCGGGAATGATTATCCACGGCGTTTTTAACGGAATTGCGATTGTATTGGCAGCTCTGGCTTAAATGTTTACACACAACTGTTCTGCTTAAATAAAAAAAGAATGTTGAGTATTCAACATTCTTTTTTTATTTATCTAAAGCTTGCTCTTTCTTTTGAATATTTAATAGCCATTTAGTAATCCAATAAGCAAAGTATACAATACCTAGGTCTATTAGAAACACGTAAAATAAATTCATGCTCTTACGCGCTTCAATTAATCCTAAACTTTTTTCTAACGGTGCTAAGCCAAATGCAAAGAGCGCGCTTACTATAATGGTATAGATATAAAAGTTCTTACTGTGTTTTGTGCAATATTGATAGAGAAGTAAAAAGCCAACTGGAAGTACAGAAGCGGTAATGTTAGATGCGTTTGGTAATATCGGAATTAGAAAATAAGCATGTGTAAGGTGGTTACTTCGCCCAAGCGCAATATCAATATAAGTCCATAGAATATGCACCGTATAGCCGAAGAAAAAAAGCTCAAAAATTCGTTTTCGGTCTACCGTAAAACAAAGTAATACAAGCGGGAATACTGCTAATGCTAAAACAGCCCAAAACTGCCAGTTTCCAAAGTCTGAATACTGCTTCCAATAATCATAAAATAAATGATTTAGGTGATCTTGGGTTTTATGAATCGTTTGCCAATACTGTTCTTCACTCATCAAAATCCCCCTCTACAGAGCGTACACTTATCTATGCCCTCTTTTTTCATTTTTATGTAAAGGTAGAAACTGTGTCCAATCGTATGTTTGAACGTGGCTTTGCTTTTCTATAAGATTTTCCAAATTCTTTACAACTTCTTTTGGTTTTAAAACTTGATGCGACATGAACGTGTTCATAATCCTTCCTTCCATTCAACCCACCTATCTAAGTGGAAGAAAATTACTTGTTTGATATTTGGTTCAATTGTAAAATAATGTTATATACATTGGAAGGGTGATATGATGTTTGGGATTACAGTCAAAAAGACGAATGAACAGTTAGTTATTAAGTGGCAGCTCTCTACGTTTACGATTCCTCTTGATGATATTATTGAGATTCAAGAAGATGATACATATGGTGGTCAACAAGATGACTCAATTCGTATTGGTACACCATACGGAACGACTGATCGAATTTGCATCAAAACCAAAAAGCAACCCTATCTCCTTTTCACAACAAATCTTCCTGCTATTTTAAAAGAAATTTCATAAAGCTTTGTCTAAAAACCTTTGACACTACTCTCAAAGGTTTTTATTTAGTACTTTTTATTGACAATGTTTTCTTCTACTATATAATTGAAAATGATTATCATTATTAACAATATACATAAAGGGGTAGATTACACTGAAGAAGCTCTTAACTATTCCATTTTTGCTGTTGCTTGCGATACTAGTGAGTGCGTGTGGTAACAACGCAGAAACGGTCTCTCAAAACGAAGGTGGAAACAAAAGTGAAACATTTACGTATGAAGCTGAAAATGGATCGATAGAAGTTCCTAAAAGCCCCAAGCGTATTATCGCTCTTTCTAACGGCCCTAACGTAATGTCTCTAGATGGCAACATCGTTGGAATTGATGAATGGAGCAGCGCAAACCCACTTTTTAAAGAAAAAGTAAAAGGGGTAGAAGTTGTATCAGAAGATGATTTAGAAAAAATTATGGAGTTAGAGCCTGATTTAATCATTGCTGGCTCAGAAATGAAAAACATAAAAAAATTAAGCGAAATTGCTCCTACCGTTGCTTTTACATGGGGGAAGCTTGACTATTTATCACAGCAAATTGAAATCGGAAAGCTACTAAATAAAGAAGCTGAAGCTACCGCATGGGTCGATGATTTTAAAAAGCGTGCAGCTGCTGCTGGTGAAGAAATTCGTGCAAAAATCGGTGAAGACGCGACGGTTTCGGTTATTGAAAGTGGCAACAAAGAATTTTATGTGTTTGGAAACAACTACGCACGCGGAACGGAAATCTTATATCAAGCTATGGGTTTAAACATGCCTGAAAAAGTTAAAGAAACGGCGCTTAAATCCGGTATTCATACGATTTCTGCCGAGCTTCTTCCTGAGTTTGCTGGTGATTATATGATTTTAAGTAAGTATGCAGACGGGGACAATTCATTTTTAAAAACAGCAGTATGGAAAAACATCCCTGCTGTAAAAAATGGCCAGGTTTTTGAAATCAATGCCAAAGCATCAACTTACAGCGATCCTATTACGCTAGAACATCTTTTAAGCTTTTATGAAAAGTCATTCCTTAAAGAATAATAGAAAAAGGTACGAGGTTTGACACCTCGTACCTTTTTCTATTATTCTTTATTTCTATTTTATAAAGCGCCTCTTGGTTTCTACTACCAAAACCTCGATCCATACCAAGATTATTCTTCCCTTGGTCTTCTTCACTTAAATAGTGTTCTTGTGAAATTTCGACACCATGAATTTTAATCCATTTAACAAGTTCGCTATTTCCTGAGTTATCCCCGCTCAGTAAAAAATATTTAACCTTCCCTTTCTTTACAAGACCCTCTAGCTCACTCGTTGTTAGAATAGGGTCCGTACCGTTGAACCCTCCTAATGCCATGACGCTTTCATTAGCATCAATAATATAAGGTGCGGCCGTAACGGTTGTGAGCGTCGCAAATAAGTACTCTTCTCCCGTATTATTTTCGCGAAGGTATGAAAGAAGCTCGCTATTCACGTTTGAGCTAAATATTCCACCTTCGTTCATTGAGTTGCTAAGCTGCGGCCCTGATTCGGGGAGTACACTATTTCCACCGTAAAGGATAGGAGTCACAGACCAATACATTGGCGCTATCAAAAGGATACATAAACTGATAATTGACAGTCTTTTTCTAGCTATGTCGTGACTCTTCAGTATAACAAAAGCAACTGTCAGCATTACACCTACAATACCTAATGTATACATCCATACGCTTCCAATTTGCTCTGTGTAAGAGCCTAGAATATACGTTTGAAAGATGACAGTAACTCCCACTGCTGCGGGTAGTAAATAACTTTTCCAATCGTTACACTCTTTGTATAAGCGATACATTGCACTCCAGCCAATCCCGCACAAAGCGGCAATTGGAGGAGCAAGCATAATTAAATAGTAGTGATGAAAAAATCCCGCAATGCTAAAAAACCCGGCTACTGGAACCAGCCATGCAGTCCAAAACATCGCTTCTTGCCATTCTTTCTTTCTTCGCTCACGAAATGCGGTCAGTGCTACCGCTAAAATTCCCATTAATGCAAAAGGCAACACCCAGCTAATTTGCCCAGATAAAGCCGACTGAAATAATCGAAGTGGACCTGCTTCACCTGTTCCAAACATATTCATACTTTGGCTACCTCCAGTTCCTACACTTCCTTGTGGCCCTCTTGAATTATTGTTTCCTGGAGGTCCACCATCCCCTTGATTTTGAGGCATTTGCGGCGGCTGATTATTTCCGTTCATTGACGGAGGTGTCCCTTGAGCATCGTCACTTTCTGAGTCGTCAGGAATTGATATATTCTTTGATGCCTGAACACTTCCTTGTTCTCCAAATCCGCCCATTCCAGCTCTTGCATTTCCTGTTGTTTGCCCTAAAAGACGTTCCGTACCGTTATAACCAAAAGCTAACTCCAAAACTGAATTCGTTTGGCTGCTACCAACGTAAGGACGATTATCTTCTGACACGTACTCTACTACCAAAGCCCACGATAGCGAAACGCTTGCTAATACAAACATAGACAGTATAAGTGATAAAATTCTTTTTTTTACTGACTTCCGTGCAGCAACAGCGTACATGACGATAAAAGCTGGTAATACCATAAATGCTTGAAGCATTTTCATATTAAAGCCCAGTCCAATTAGTCCAAAAGCAAATATAAGCCAAAGGATCTTTCCTGATTTCAGCGATTTCATTAAACACCAAGTACCTAAAAGAAGTGTAAATACTAACAGACTGTCAATATTATTCGTTCGGCTTACTGCTACTGCAATAGGAGTTAACGCCATGACAATTGCAGCAATTCGAGCTGCTCCATCTTCGAACGTCGGTTGAACCATTTTATAAAGTAAGTAAACTGATCCTGCTCCAGCAAGGGCTTGGGGTAAGATCACGCTCCATGTGTGCACGCCAAACAAAAGTGCAAAAATAGTTTGAATCCATAGCACAACAGGTGGTTTATCCACCGTCACGAAGCCAGACGGGTCAAATGAAGCGTAAAAGAAATTGTGAAAGCTCTGAGTCATGCTTTTCACCGCAGCTAAATAATATTGGTTCGCAGCCCCGTCCTGCCAAATGTTGTATGTATTTAATACTAGTGTAGCTACCAAGCTTAAAACTAATACTAGATCCAATCGTTGCGTGATTTTTTTCATAAACTTCTCCTTTTGTTCATCATTTGTTACACAGTTTAGCAAGGAAATGTGAACTGAAAATGAACGGTGAAAAATTCATGAATGATTATCTATTTAAGTGCCTATTATTAAAATCATCTTCTCGAGTTTTGGATGCTTTTATTTAAATAATTACCTACAAGCTTGAATGTTCTATTAGTTTGAAAAATTGATAGCCCCTTGAACAAAATAGTTTTTATTATAGAATATTTAAATAGATAAAACATTCTATACTTAACATAACTGTTTTGGAAAGGAGCTTTACTTGCTACTGTGGAAAAGAAACTTACAAAGCATGCTCACCAATCTACTATTGTTTTTATTTCATATTTTAAGAAAATGAAAGGAACTATGAGACAACGCGGAAAAATCGATTATATAGATTCAACTATTTCTGCTGCAGGTGCATTAATTGCCATGCTTGTCGTTAGTTTTATCGTTTTACACCTAGGTTACCCTATGGCTATAGCTCCTCTTGGTGCAAGCTGTATTTTAGTCTTCGGTGCTCACAAAAGTTTACTTTCACAACCTCGACATGTCATTGGAGGACACTTTCTTTCTACAACTTGCGCAATTATTATACTTGGTTTACTAGGCAAAAGTGTTTTTTCCCTCGTGTTTGTATTAGCATTTGTCCTTTTTCTTATGGCTCTTACAGAAACAATGCACCCTCCAGCAGCAGCTAGTGCTCTCGTTGCCATCAATAACGAAGTAACGTGGAAGTTTCTACTTCCTATTGTTTTCGGTGCTTTGGTAGTCGTGTTTATTTCAACCATCTATAATAATGCCTTTCGTGCAAGGCAGTATCCGACGCATTGGTTTTGACTGCGCTACTTCATAAATTGGACTTCAAAAAAACGGATACACACGTATCCGTTTTTTCAATCTAAACAAGATCAAGGCTATAGTTAGTAGCCTATCTCCAATAATAAAGTTTTAAACTCAATGAGCTGACGGCTTAACATTTGAGCGATCATAAATCGCGAGCTTATCTACTAATCTTTTACTAGTCGAATCTAATCCTTCAATTGCAACATTCGTTCCATGTTCGCGATATTTCATCACAACCTTGTCAATAGCACCTACAGCTGAATCATCCCAAACCTTGGCATTTGAAAAGTTAATAACGACGGATTTAGCATCAGCTGTAAAGTCAAAAGCATTTACAAAGCTTTCAACTGAAGCAAAGAATAAAGGTCCTTCTACGTTAACAAGTAAGTTGGAACCTTCTACCTTTTGATAAAGATTAATCTTTGAGATTTTTGCTACAAATAACACTGCACTTAAAATTACGCCTGCAATAACTCCTTTTGATAAGTCGTGTGTTGCCACAACGATTGCCATCGTGACAATCATGACAATTACATCACCTTTTGGTGCGGTAACAGCATATTTAAAGGAAGACCAATCGAACGTTCCGGTGGAAACCATAATCATAATTCCAGCGAGTACAGGCATTGGAATTTGCACAACAAGTTGACCTAAAATCAGAATTAAAAACATCAAAAACATTCCAGCTACGAAAGTCGACAAGCGACTTCGACCACCTGATTTAACGTTGATGACTGACTGTCCAATCATCGCACATCCTGCCATTCCACCAAAAAATCCTGTCACAAAGTTAGCGATACCTTGACCCTTTGCTTCTTTATTTTTATCACTTTCAGTATTCGTCATATCATCTACAATTGTCGCTGTTAAAAGCGACTCTAATAATCCAACAATAGCTAATGCAACAGAGTACGGAAAGATAATAGTAAGGGTTTCAAACGTAAACGGAACGTCTGGAATCAAAAACGACGGTAAGGATTGTTTAATTACTCCTAAGTCTCCTACTGTACGTAAGTCTGCACCACTTGATATAGCCACAATGGTTAACACGACAATGGCAATAAGCGGTGCTGGAATTGCTTTAAAAAATCGTGGTACAAGATACACAATGATGAGTGTAATTGCTACAAACACGTATGTTAAAGTAGAGATTCCAAAAAAATGTGGAACCTGAGCCATAAAAATTAAAATAGCTAAAGAGTTTACAAAGCCTATCATAACCGCTCTTGGAATAAATTTCATTAGCTTAGCTACTTTAAAAATACCAAATAAAAGTTGAATCACTCCTGTTAAAATAGTCGCTGCTAATAAATAGTTTAGTCCGTAGCCTTTTACTAATGGTACCATCAGTAAAGCCATAGCGCCTGTTGCTGCTGAAATCATTCCTGGTCTGCCACCAACGAATGAAATAATAACGGCAATACAAAACGAAGCATACAAACCCACCATCGGATCAACGCCTGCAATAATCGAAAATGCAATGGCTTCTGGAATTAGTGCTAAAGCAACTACGATTCCTGCTAGTACGTCAGCACGGATGTTTGAAAACCATTCTTGCTTAATTTTATCTACCAAATCCTGCACCTCTTATCCTTTTATTTTGACTCGCTACTCGCAAGCCGAATTCGTCTTCAACAAAAAGTAGTCTACCACTCTTTTTCCCAAAATGGAACCTTTTTGATACTTTTTATTTATAATTTTCTTTGTGGTATGATAAAAGACATGCACTAATTAGCAAGGGAGCAGTGAGATGATTATTGGATACATGAGGCCTTACGAAGGAGATATAAACTGTAAGAATCAAGAACTATCTCTAAAAGAAATTCCATGCGATACTATTATAAAAGAAGAACATGGCTGTGCAAAAAAACGAGTTCAGTTAGCAAACTTAATTGATAGTCTTTTAGCAAATGATCAGCTAGTTGTTAAACGTTTCTTCACGTTAGCTGACTCTACTAGACACCTTTTGGAGCTGCTTGAAGCAATTCAAGCAAAAGGAGCATACGTTCAATTTCTTGATGAAGACATTGATACGAGCTTATCTAATGGAAAGATATTTGTACATACAGTAAAGCATCTTTTAGACTTCCAAAGCGATGTTATTAGCGAGCGAACAAAGCAAGGGGTCTCACGAGCGAAGAAAAAAGGAGTTTCGACTGGGCGTCCACGAAAACCAGATGAAAATGTAAAAAAGGCAATTGAAATGTATCAAAGCAAAAACTACACATTATCAGATATTAAAGAAAAAACGGGAATTAGTAAGTCAACGCTATATCGATATTTAGAAGGATAACGAAAAAGCGCTGCTCGCAAGCAGCGCTTTTTCATCTACATCAAACTAAAATTGACCAGTAAGGTCTTAGTTATCAAGGGGATAACTAGGATTTTTTGACTTTAAGTCAAAGGGGTATGGTGGTATTGTTCGTACCAATAATGTAATAGTAGCACTCATTCCTCTATAAAATCCACTTACTTTAATTTCATAATACTTTGTTTAATTAAAAAAAGCAGGCTTGTCCAATACAATGCCTACTTTTTCACCAGTTTACTGACCGTCTTTAAACTTTCCTACACCTTCTTGTACTTGTCCTTTTGCCTTATCTTTTTTACCGCTTGCTTGAAGTTTTTTGTTGTTTGTCGCGCTACCTACTTGATCTTTTACTTCACCTTTTGCCTTGTTAACAGCACCTTTTACTTTATCTCCTAAACCCTGATTTTGATTACTCATTGCAATCCCTCCTATATTTGATTTGTTATATTTTGTATACCCGACGCGTCTCGTCATGAAACGAATTTCTCATGTTAAAACAAGCAATTTTTTAACTAAACTGATAAAAACCTTTCACTAAGGCAATAACTAAACGTAACCAACGCAACAGGAGTGCATGAAATAAAAATGATTCCTATAATCTGTCTTGTCTTAGCTTCGATATTTATTCTAAAGATTGACGTTCCTCGTTTACGAAAAGCAAACATGCACAAAGAATTTAAAGTGCTTATTTTTTTGCTTGCAATTAGCTTTAGCATGGTTATGGCTAGGGGTGTATTACAAGACGTTCCTAATCCTTTAAACGGGGTTGCTTTTCTTTTAAAACCTCTTACTGATATTCTAGTTCAGATTCTAAGATAAAAATGGGTGAAACAACTATGAAGAAAAATAAAATATCCCCTACTCAGTTTAGAATATTGGTCACGTTGCACTGTGTAGGAAGCGCTATTCTTGTTGTACCCTCAGCTATAGCTGCTGATGCAAAACAAGACGCATGGATTCCGGCTCTTTTAGGAATTATAATTGGCGTTATTCTTATTCAGTTATATGCGGCAATCGGGAATCTTTCTCCTGATAAAACGCTAATTGAACTAAATGAATATCTTCTAGGGAAGTGGGTTGGCAAGGCTGTATCTCTTCTTTTTTTTCTTTCTGTCTTCTTGTTTTGTGGTGAAGTTTTATATTACTTAGGAAGCTTTTTAGCCACACAGGTAATTGACGAAACTCCTATTTTATTAATCAATATTGCATTTATGCTTGTTGTAGCGATTGGAGTTCGATCAGGAGTAGAAAATTTAGCAAGGTCAGCTCAAATTTTATTTCCATGGTTTGTCATACCATTTATTGCGTTAATCTGTTTTATTACGCCACAAAGCGATTTTAAAAATCTTCAGCCTATAGTGGCTATAGACTTAAAATCACTTATTAGCTCTACATTTACTTTTGTTAATATTAGCTATCTTACTTTTCCTGCTTTACTTATGCTATATCCAGCTCATATAAGCCGGCTTAAAGAAGCAAAACCTTCCTTTTTAAAAGGTGGTATTATAGGTGGAGCCATTATGTGCATTCTCATTTTATTAAGTACTTTGGTTTTAGGACCATTTCTTTCTGCAAGTGCTTCTTATCCTAGTTATGAGCTAGGAATGAGAATTAACATGGGTACATTTCTGCAAGGAATCGAAATTATCATTGCCATTATGTGGTTTATTTCTCTGTACTTTAAGCTAGCTATTTACTTTTACAGTACAGTCTCAAGCTTTGCACAAATTTTTGGATTAAAAGAGTATAAAGCTTTTACCATGCCCTTTGCTATTATGGCTATTGTATTATCAATTACTGTCTATCCAAGCATTAGTTACCAAAGAAATTGGGATAGTGAGACGTGGCTATCTTATAGCTTAATTTTCGGATTGATCTATCCACTGCTTCTTTTTATAGTGGGGATATTTCGCAAAAAACGTCAATCTGAAGCAAACGTATAACTTTTTCATTCTTCGATACAAATTAGAAACAAGTGGAGATACCATTGAAATACTCCAAAGCTATTCTGTTTACTAAGAACAGAATAGCTTTGGAGGAACAATAAAAATGAAATTAAAGATTAATAACCGAGAAATCAGAGTTCGTAAAAGAGGAATCATTACAATCGCTGTACTTGCTTGCATTATTTACCTAGCAGTTATTAACACTGGTGGCGATTCGAAAAAAGCGAGGCAGCAAGTGTCTACGTTCGAGAAACCAGCTAATGTTTCTGAAAAAAAAGTAGCTACTTATCCGAAGGAAACAAAAGGCACAACAATAAAGATTAGCGCTGCTGGTGATTTTACCATTGGGAGTGACGAAACTTTTCCTTATCCTAATAGCTTCAATGATGAGGCGAAGCAAAATGGGCTTCCTTTTTTCATTGAACATATATCTACTTTATTTAGTCGTGATGATTTGACAACGGTTAACTTAGAAACTCCTTTAACGACTGCGACCGCAAAGGCTGCTAAAAAATTTCGTTTTAAAGGAGATCCGTCTTATACAAAAATATTACAACTCGCTAACATTGAAGCCGTTAACCTAGCAAACAATCACACATACGATTACCTAGAACAAGGATACAAAGATACGATTCGTCATCTGACGGATGCGCATATCGGATATTTTGGAAACGGGCATACCTATATAAAAGAAATCAAAGGAATAAAGGTGGGAGCTCTGGGCTATGAGGGATGGGACGATACGCGAAATTTACGATCACAAATTAATCGTGATATTCAAACATTAAAAACACAAGGAGCAGCCATTATTATTGTTCATTTTCACTGGGGAGTAGAACGAAGTGAAATCCCGCTTGAAAGCCAACAAGCACTAGCTCGCTATACAATTGATAGCGGCGCAAGCGTCATCTTAGGTCATCATCCTCATGTTGTGCAAGGTATTGAAGAATATCAAGGAAAATTTATTGTATATAGCCTAGGAAATTTCATGTTTGGGGGTAATAAGAATCCTAGAGATAAAGATACCTTTGTTTTTCAACAAACCTTTCATTTTAAAAACAAGAAGTTAACTGATAAAAAGGATATTGCTATTATTCCCTATAGCATTTCGTCTATCGCGTCTAGAAACAACTACCAACCCACGCCTCTCGAAGGCTCCGAGAAAGATCGTGTCATGAATAAAATTTTGGAACGGTCTTCTCAAATATCAAAACCTAATTGGCTGGTTTATAATCAAGAAATTAAATAAAATAAGACTGGTTGGGAAGCATTGAGGTTTTTAACACAGAGACCATTACCTTTTATGTATTCGTTTTTAGAATTCTAACATAAATTCCATCATCTTTCACACACTAAGAATAGCTAGCACAGCTGTGAAAGCACTTTTTTTAACACTATGCTTTTGCAAAAAATCAACAAGTCCTGTGATAAGGAAAAGGAATGCTAAAGAAACGTAATTTATTTCAATTAATACTAGAAAGGTCGATTTTAGTGAAAAAGTTACTTTTATGCTTAACACTCATTTTTATTTCGTTCACCCACCTTGCTTCGTTTCCTCATGCTTATGCAGCAGAATCTAGAGAGCCTGCTTACGCAAAGTGGGGAAAGCTTGCGATGCAAAAAACAAAAGAAAAGTATCCAAAAGCCGCTATTTATGACTATTTACATGTAAAAAGAGAACAACAAGGCAGTATGTCAAAAGAAATTTTTAAGCTTTGGTTAAATGAAAACAATCGAAAATTCACGGTAATTGTTTCAATTGAATTTAACACATCGTCAGAAGCTGTTTCAAAGATAAACTTTAAAGAAGAATGAAAAAACCAAGTGGCAGATTAGCCAACTTGGTTTTCTCTATTATTAACAGCTGATAGTTGAATAAGGTTAGTTCTATTCAGAATTGCAATAAAAAAGGAAAGCAAACAAAAACCTGCTGCAATTGTAAACGTTACACGAACACCAAAGTAATCTGTTATATATCCAAATAGTAACGAAGAAAGTCCAAAAGATCCGTAGATTAGTGTATTTCTTGCTGAATGTACTTTTGCTAGCAGCTCTTTCTTGGCATTCTTTTGAATAATAGTCACTTCTGCAACGTCTCTCGCCATTTGTGGTAAGCCGTACAATAGTGAAATTATAGCAGCTAACCACGCTATAGAATTCGTGCCAAACCAAAAAGTAAGAACCGTTAGGAAACACGAGGACCATACCATCGCTTGACCTAAATTTTTCTCCATTACTTTTGAATAACGATATACAAGCGCTCCGCTTACTAACATTCCCGCAAAGAAAGCTGCATTGATAATCCCCCACCACACGTACGTTTGATGAAGACTTTCTTCGACAAACACCAGTATAATCGCTGCAATCCAAACCCCTCCAGCCACAGTTTCTAACATCGTCATTATGCTAGTTGTCCGCAGCTGTTTTGAATTCCAAATAACTGTCCACCCTTCCTTAACCACAGCTAGCTTGGATGACGCTTCTGCGCTTTTTTGGATACCTTCTACATGAATACACCACATAAAAGCGGATGAAATGGTAAACAGCAAAAAAGTAAACCATAGCATATTAGCTTCGCCCCACCATATCATAAGTATGCTTCCAGCCGGCCAAGCTATAAGTCTTGTTATTTGATCAGTCATAGCTAAAAAGCTGTTTGCTTTTATAAGCCGCTCTTCTGCGATTAAGCTTGGGACAAGGGCATTGCGAGCTGGTGATGCAGCTCCATCTAAAAATGACACGCATCCAATTACTATATAGATTAGCCATAAAAGGTCTATTCTTATATGCCATGTCATAAAACAAAGCACTAGCAAAAAAATCGTTTTCCCAGCCTGAGAGTAACATAGAATTGCCTTCAAGTGATGCTTTTCAATAATTAAAGGCGCGACGATACCGCTTACTAACGCTGTCATTGTAATAACAAAGGGAATTAAGGACATAAAGGTAACTGATTTAGTTATGTGATATACTGCTGCTGTTAAGCTCACAATATATAATACATCACCTAAATTCGCTAGCATTTGTCCAATCCACAGAAAGCGAAATGATTGTTCTTTATGAAATTTTGACATAGAAATCCCTCACATCTTATTTAGTTTTTAGCTTATAAGTGTAAGAGACTTTTACATCGGACTTCCTCCCGCTCATTCTGATTACTTTTTATTTTATCATAGTAATCACTTTTTTTACATAATATTCTAATTTTGTTGTTTTTTTGCCCCTCTCTAAGAATATTCATCATGTAGTGTATCTGTACTATAAGAATGAAGAGAGCAAAGGAGGAAAAATTGTTGAAGAAAACATTTTAAAAGTTGAATGGGTGGATTTTGAAACAGCGGACAAATTGCTTCCTTACTACAATGACTTTGAACAATTACTAACTACTGAAGGAATTCCATATGCTTTACAAAAGTGAATAAAACACTTTAACTTTTCAACGCCCATTTTTAGCACACTTCCTCCCTTTCTGACATCGCCTGCATATGATGAACAGGGAAAACACCTAGTTAGAGGAGGAAAAATAATGTATCCAAATTCACCTTATTACCATCAGTGGTATCACCAAATGTATCAACAGTTTCATCCACCTTATTATCCTACACCAGCAGCAAGCAGCCGAAACCATCAAACAAAAGAAATTAGAGATTACGGTCCAAACCCACTCGTTGTAAACATTAACGAAGCGACAAAGCAAAATGAAACATTTCGGACAGCTTTGTGGACAGGAAAGCATTTTCAAGTAACGCTAATGAGTCTTGCACCAGGAGAAGATATTGGTTTGGAAATGCATCCAGACGTAGATCAGTTCTTACGGGTTGAACAAGGGCAAGGTTCTGTTAAAATGGGCAGTCGAAAAGATAACTTAACGTTTCAAACGGACGTTTCAGATGACTTTGCCATTATCGTACCTGCAGGAACATGGCATAACTTAACGAATACAGGAGATACAGCTCTAAAGCTCTATTCTATTTATGCTCCGCCAAACCATCCGTTCGGAACCGTTCACCAAACGAAACAAGATGCAATGGAAGCAGAGCCAGAATAAATTGCAAAGAGACACTAGCCTTCGCTACTGTCTCTTTTTTATAATTTAAATAACATGCCTTAAAATTATTGTTGATTATTTAGAACATATTTTATATAAATTACGATTGCTAATTTATATAAAACACCAGTTTTCAACCTTTGCAAGAAGGAAGAAAACTGGTGTTTTATTAATGGTGAAATCCGTTATCATATTTTGAATCTTTCTTAATTGGACGGTCTAATGAGTTTAAAAATTCAACAGCTTGCTTTAAATTAATAAGAAGCAAATGGGCGAGATCCCTTGAAAACCCATTTCGTACTACAATTCGCATAATCGTTATCTCTTCCATGTCTTTTGGCAATGGATAAGCTGGAACCTGCCATCCGTATGTACGGAGCTGCCTTGATAAATCATAAAGCGTCCAGTTATCCGTATAACCATCCTTTAGCTTCCAGGCTAACACTGGGATATCTGATCCGTTTGAGAGAACTTCAAACGAATCTAGTTTGCCAATTTCTTCACTTAAAAAATAAGCTGTCTCTTGCGACGCTTTTTGCACAGCATAATAGCCTTCTTTTCCTAACCGAAGGAAATTATAATATTGCAAAAGAACCTGCGAGCCTGGACGTGAAAAGTTCAGTGCAAAAGTTGGCATGTTCCCACCTAAATACGATACGCGGAAGATTAAATCCTCTGGAAGATCGTTTTTTTCTCTCCAAATAACCCATCCTAGACCTGGGTAAACAAGCCCATATTTGTGGCCTGAAACGTTAATTGATTTTACTCTTGGCAAGCGAAAGTCCCACACTAAATCCGGCTGTAAGAATGGCGCGATAAATCCACCCGATGCGGCATCTACGTGAATGGGGATATTAATTCCTGTTTTCTCTTCTAATTCATCTAACCCTTTTGCAATTTCAGCGATCGGTTCATAAACTCCTGTATATGTAACACCTAAAATTGGAACAACTGCAATCGTATTTTCATCAACTGCTTCTAACACTCCCTTGGGATCTAAATAAGGAGCATCAGGACTAATATTGACGTATCGTGGCTCTACATCCCAATAGTTTGCAAACTTTTCCCACACAACTTGAACCGCTGAGCTAAACACAATATTAGGCTTGGCTGTTGGCAGTCCTTTTTTCTTTCGCTCTTGCTGCCATCTGCGCTTTAAGGCAAGGCCTCCAAGCATGCAAGCTTCCGAAGAACCTGTTGTTGAGACACCCATTGTAGATTCCGGGTCAGGTGCATTCCACAAATCTGCTAAGATACGAACACATCTTTCTTCAATAGCCGCAGTTTGAGGGTATTCATCTTTATCAACCATGTTTTTATCAAACGACTCTTTGTACAAACGTTCTGCATCTGGTTCCATCCATGTCGTGACAAACGTAGCTAAGTTTAACCGAGCGTTTCCATCCAGAGAAATTTCATCATGAATGATTTGATATGCCGTATCCGGTAGCATTCCTTCATCTCGCATTCTAAGACGAGGTATCGTTTTTTCACCTTGTCGTGAAAACAGTGGATTAATTTCAAACTCATTTGGCAGCTTCTTCTGCTCGCGATCTTCGTGCCATTGCGGCATACCTGTTCATCTCCTCTAGCTTATTTTACACTTTAACTAACATACAAAAAATTCCTTTTTAACTATTGTTTGTATAACCTTCTTTATACACTACTAAACATTATGAACATTGAAGGTTTCTTTCATTCTAGAAATTTAGATGTTCTTTCGAGGCTTCGTTTCAATGTAAAAAAGAGCTTTTCTAACCTAGGCGTTGCTAGAAAAGCTCTTTTTTTAATTAAGCAATAAGCCTATTGAAAGAAAAATCATGTATTACTAAAGAAGGATTTTCTCAAAACCAAGCACTATTTTTTCGCTTTTTTATTTTAAAGTGGATAAACTATTAATTGAGTTATACATACCTTACCTAATAAAGGAGCCAAACCATGACTGAAAAAGAAAAAATGCTAAACGGTGAGAATTATAATGCTAGGGATCCTGAGTTACTAAAGATGGCCCAAGAAGCACGCTATTATATGGATGAATTTAATAAGCCTGGTAATCATCCAGATGGTGATAAAACAAGTATCTTAAAAAACCTATGTGAGTTTGTTGGAGAAAACGTTTGGATTGAAAAACCGTTTTTTTGCGATTACGGTAAAAATATTTCAATTGGAAAAAATACATTTATCAACTTTAACTGCGTCTTTTTAGATACTAATAAAATCGTCATTGGTGAAAATGTTCTAATTGCACCAAGCGTACAAATTTATACAGCGACCCACCCTTTAAAAGCTGATGAACGAATTAACTCAAACCATAAGCCAAACGAAGCACCTTACCGTACCTTAACTAAACCTGTCACTATTGGGGATAACGTTTGGATTGGTGGAAATGCCATAATTTTGCCAGGCGTTACGATTGGTAACAACTCTGTTATTGGCGCTGGAAGCGTTGTGACTAAATCAATTCCTGAAAACTCATTAGCAATAGGCAATCCGTGTCGAGTTGTTAAAGAAATTTAACCCCATCGCACTTTGTATTATTGTTTCCTTGCTATAGTGCTTTTCCAAGTAGCTTCTTTAGTCTGAAAGCTTTTATCTTAATTAGTTAAAAAAAGAGTGATGGAAAAACTCACTCTTTTTTCTTTCAAATTTTATTCCTTTAATTCCAATCCTTTTTTCATTAGTTCTGCCACTTGTATATTATCGTACTGACCACTTTCTTCTAAATGGTGAATTACTCTTTTTCGTCGTTCAACTGAATGATTTTGACTTAGCTTAGCCTGCGCTTCAATTTTTGTGATATGAATCTTAAACGCAACAAGGCCCTTGCTTAATCCTTCTAGTAAATTAGCATGGACATCTTTTAATTCATACGTGCTTTCCGGCTTTTCATATTTGGCAACTGATTTATTTAACACTTCAACGATCGTGTGCTGATCCTTAATAATTTCTAACTTACCAGATACATGAACAGCAACGTAATTCCAAGTAGGTACAGTTTGATTGGTCTCATACCAAGAAGGCGAAATGTAACAGTGTGGTCCTTGAAAAACTGCCAACACTTGTTGGTCGACAGCATCTTTCCACTGTTCATTCGCTCGAGCTACATGCCCGTATAAAGTTTTTTCTTCTCTATGTAAATCAAATGGCAAATGCGTAGCAAAAGGCTCGCCATTATGATAAGAAAATAAAGTACCAAACCCGTGCTGATTAATAATCTCGTATATTACCTCTTCATCTTGAATCATGTAATACTTCGGTATGTACATACGTCCCAGTCCCCTTAAAAAATTATTTAGATGCGTGTTTTAACCATAATTAAATCAATTTGCTCTTCATTCCCCATATAAAAAGAGTGTTGCCCTTGTTGAACAAATCCCAGTTTTTGATAAAAAGCAAGCGCGTTCTCATTTTTCTCCCAAACGCCTAGCCAAACCTTTTGTTTACCTAAATCTAACGCTACTTCGATAGCTTTATTAAATAGCATCTTGCCAAGACCACGTTTTTGATGCTTGTTTCGAATATAAATTCTTTCAATTTCAAGAGCATCCTCCCCCATTGCTTCAGACTGAGCTTCATCTACATTGACTTTTAAATAGCCTGCTAGCTCATCGTCATGGTAAAGAAAAAAGAAGCGTGAAAAATCATTGACCCACTCTTTTTCTAGCTGCTGTAGGGTAAACGCTTTTTCTAAATAAGCTTTCATGTTTTCAGGAGAATTTTGATGTCGAAACGTCTCATCAAACGTTTCATAGCTAATGACTTGCAGCTGCTCTAATTGTTCATAATTGCAAGGTTCAATTTTTATATTCATGTCGTGATTACCTTTCCTTTCTACTTATTCATACGTTCTTTTATTTCCTTTTTTAACAAACTCCCAGTCTTTTTCAACGTTCCTTCTTGCACGTTTAAGTAGGTCGACCATCATTTCCACTTCTTGTTTTGAAAATCCGTTTAACGCCACTTCGTTTGAATACTCATTTTCTCTTTTAATAATTGGAAAAACACTCATGCCTTTTTCAGTTGGAAAAAGCTTTTTTATCTTTTTGTTTTGGATATCTTCTTTTTTTTCAATGAATTTATTTATCTCTAATTTTTTTATAGCGCGAGCTGCCGTTGTTCGATCAACCTTTATCATTTCTGCTAGCTTTTCTTGAATGATTCCTGGGTTTTCACAAATCCGAACAAGATACAAATACTGCCCCTTGGTAAGGTCATATTCTTTGAATTCAATATTACTGATGGAATCAAGTGCTCTTGCAATCATCCCAATTTCTCGTAAAATCTCCACAGTGTCACACCTCCATTTTGTTGCATTTACAACAAAATATTTATATATAACATATCTTATTTTTATTGCATTTACAACAAAAAACACAATAAAAAAAGAAGCCTTAAAAGACTTCTTTTCTAATTATTAATATGATTCTTTTTCATTGCAAAGTAAATCGGTAAACCAAGAGCCGTAATACCTAACCCCCACAAAGCAAGCGTTGTTTGTGTAAAAAGCGTATTAATCACAATAAACAATCCACCTAGTAACGAAATAAGTGGTAGTACAGGATAAAGTGGTACTCGATAAGGTCTTTGAAGATCGGGTTCACGCTTACGTAAAATAAGCACAGCCGCAAAAGTCATCGTGTAGAAAATCCAAATAACAAACACCAGCATGTCCGTTAGCGTGTTAAATCCGCCGATTGTCATCATAATAACGGCGATAAACAAAATAAAAATGCCCGAATTATAAGGTACTTTACTTTTTTTCGAAAGGCGCCCAAACCATTTACTGAATGGAAGCTTATTCTCTGTTGCCATCGCATAAGGGATACGCATTCCTGTCATCACGTAACCATTGATTGAGCCAAATACAGAAATTAAAATACCGATACTGACAAACTTCCCACCAAAAGCACCAAAAATTAAGCTTGCAGCATCTGATGCTGGCGTATCTGTACCCGCTAATGACGCTGCCGACATGACCATAAGAAACGCAACGTTAATAAGAAGATATACCGTCATAACAGCAGATAAGCCAAGAATAATAGCTCTTGGAAGATCTTTTTTCGGATTCTTCATTTCCCCTGCAATGTTTCCAACTAAAATCCAGCCGTCATACGCAAACATGGTCGCCAGTAACCCTGATCCCAGCGCTGTTAAAAAGTCTTTATCTGCCCCTGCTTCTACTGGAAACAGCTGAAACGGTACGTCTCCCTTATGTAATAAACCAAAGATAATAATGAGTACTAGTGGGATGAGCTTACAAACAGTGGCAATCGTTTGAATTGCCCCCGCAGCTTTTGCACCTAAAAAATTCATTAAGGTCAAAAATAACGCAGTAGCAATAGCAATTATAACAATGAGAGATTGATTATCGTTTGCCGTTAAGCCAAATAAGCTGATTGTTTGCGTTCCAAAGATAATCGCAAGCGCAGCAATATTAGCTGGAAAGTAGATAACCGTCTGTGCCCACCCAAGCAAAAACGCAACAAGGTTTCCATACGTTCTTTTTAGATAGGCCATCATTCCTCCTGTTTCAGGAATAGCAGCTGATAATTCAGCAGCTGTAAGGCCTGCACATATTGTTAAAAGCCCGCCAATTAACCAGGCTATAAGTCCAAGGCTAGCAGAGCCAGTCGCTCCATAAACAGCGGTTGGTTTAAAAAACACACCCGCTCCAATAACTGTTCCAATAACTGTCGTAAGAGCAGCTAAGAACCCAATTTCCTTTTTTAAATCTTGCTGCGGCAAAGGAATCCACTCCTTTTTCTCTAATGATGAAGACTAGCTGTTTATACACAAAAAAAGAATGTACTTCTGTCAAGTACACTCGTCAAATTTTAGCATATTCTTTTGCTAAGATGCAATTTGGTTTACTTCTTTTTATTAACGCTTGGCACGCTCCATTTTACGATTAAAAAGTATCCATCAAATTTAATAACATTACGAATTAAAAAAACGAACAAACGTTCTTTACTTAAAGAATTATTAGCACTATAATTAAACTGTCCGATACTTCAACTTAAAGGAGCGCTTAAAATGAAGAAACAAATTACACCCTATTTATCTTTTAATGGAAATGCCATGGAAGCTTTAGAGTTTTATAAGGAAGTTTTTGAAGGCCAAATTCAAGAAATACAAACGTTTGGAGAAGCAGATTTCCCAACTCCTCCAGAAGCTCACGATAGAATTATGCACGCTAAGTTTCAAAATGAAGAACTATTTTTCATGGTTTCTGACTCTTTTCCTGGTCAAGCTGTAGCATCTGGAAGCAATATTTCTTTAGTTTTAGAGTTTGAAGACAAGCAAGAGATTGATACTGTTTATCAGCGTTTATCAAAAAACGGCACTGTTATTATGGAGCTACAAGATACGTTTTGGGGAGCCCGCTACGCAAAAGTAAAAGATCCCTTTAATGTTACATGGGATTTAAACCATACGTACAGCAAGTAGGGTTTACTATATTGATTTGCTACTAACAAAATAATTTTTATAAAAAATCTTACTCTAACTGTATTAAGAAATCTTCTTAGATCTTATACAAAATGACTTCTCATGAGTGAATTTGTGCATAGAAACAGTTCACTCATAGTTTACTTTTCTCATTTATGCGATAACCCTCATCATTTTTACTACCATTACACCTACTTTACACACTATGGCTAGAACTTATTTCTTCTATTACTTTGAGTAGTTGAATTAGCTTTTTTCATCAAATTGAGTTATATGATGTTCCTTCTTTGAACATGGAATAAAAAACAAAGGGAATGCTAAAAATGTTTCTAATCAGCTTATAACATCATATTTTAACGCTACATAAGTAAAGTATCCAACAAAACTATGAGAGAAAAGAAGTGACAGTATGTATACGCTTGTTACCGGGTTTAATGGAAAGGTTGGGTTTGAAGTTGCTAGAAAACTAAAAGCATCTCATCAACCTATAAAGTGTGCAGTAAGAAACACAGAGAAAGCAAAGCAAATATACGGCGATCAATATGAATTTACTTCTCTTGACTTTTCAGATCCTACTACTTTTCAGCATGCCTTAAAGGATATTAGTAAAATCTTTCTTATTTATCCACCTGGAGATCAGATTGAATTTGAAGAATTTTTAACTCATGCAAAACAGCATGGCGTGAGTCACATCATTTATTTATCTGTCAAAGATGTACAGTTTTTACCTTTCATTCATCACTTTAAAAATGAAAAATTAATCAAGAAGCTTACCATTCCTTACACGTTTATACGCGCTGGGTACTTCATGCAAAATCTAAATGATTTTCTAGGTAGCGAATTAAAGATTAGACACCGAATTTATGTACCTGCTGGAAAAGGAAAAACTAGCTTTGTAGATACAAGAGACATTGCGGAAGTAGTCTCCAATGTTTTGCAAGGAGATGAGAAACATCATTATCAAAAGTATGTGATTACTGGTAATGAAGCATTGGATTTTTATGAGGTGGCTTCTCGAATGAGTGAAGTACTTCAAACTCCTATTCATTATGCTAATCCTTCAATAAAAGAGTTTAGAGAGTTCATGCTTAAAATCGGAGAAGATGAAAGATTTATTAATGTAGTGATTGGGATTCATATCCCGACAAAACTTGGTCTAGCTAAAGGCATTAAGAATGACTTTCAAATTCTTACGTCTAGAAAACCTACTGCTATTTCAACTTACATTGAAAATTATAAAGATAAATGGCTCTAGGTAGACGAAGTGACTTTCACAAAAGATTTGACGTTGTTCAACTAAAAATTCTTTTTTAGTTGATGACACTCCGTACAATTTTTATAGAGGGTTGGAAAAATCCAATCCCCTCTTTTTATAATTGATTACGTACAGAATTGAAGTCTTAATAATCTAAAAAAAACAGTTATTAACAATCCGTGTTCTTAGACTTATGAAGAGGTGGAGGAATTAACCATCCTTTTTCTTTACTAAGCTTTAAAAATTTACCGCCTAGCGCTACTTTTTCCATGTGAAATTGGCTGAACATTGCTGCGATATCCTCACGTACGCACTGGCCAATTAATTGACTACATTCCACTAACCCTGCTGCAATATCACGTGAAACAGCAGCCGCAACTAGCAGTATTGGAGGAAGCAACGTCCAGTCATAGCTAGTCGTCTTTTTTGTCATTATGTTATAAAGGATACTACAGCCAATTGTCATTAAAGCGAGATAAATATACATCAAAAGTCCAGCCAATACTAAAGCCATTAGAACACCCCTATCCAGCATTCACCACTCTCTTAATACATATTTCACCATGTTTACATCTTGAAAAATTCTAATAAAATATATCTTTTAAAAAATTTATAATTCGATTTGTTTTTTCTCACAAATAAAGAAAAATTTTCTATAACCCCTTGATTACCCTATGATAGAATGTATTAAAGAAGAAAATACGATGTGACTTCTAGAAGGAGAGAATTGCAATGGAGAATGCTTATGAACTAACAACAAAAAAACTTAATAAAAAACATGAAAATTTCTTAACCTTTGTTGCATTAACCATTTCGTTAAGAATTCTTGATTTCTTTGAAAACAGCACTATTAATAACTATGTTGGATGGACCTCAGCATTAATTTTCAGCACAGTAGCACTAATTTTAATTAGTAAAACTAACATCTCATTAAAACTAAAACAAATATGCGAACATCTAAACCTCAAAATTTTCATGCTATACGTAACGTATATAGCGTTTTATTTTATAATCTTTCTGTTCATCTTTAAATTAAACTAATTTTATAAACAGGATTCAAGAATAATAAAAACAGGAGCGTTTGCATTAAGCTCCTGTTTTTCAATTCCCTTTCATTTATTTGGCTTCTTTGTCCAATAAATGCTCGCTATATGTCAAGATAGATACATGGGTTATAAGGCTTTCCAGGCAAAAAACAACCTATAATAAAACACTAGCTTTTCAAGAGTTATATCCACGGAATTCTCCCCATTTAAGAAACATGCTTAACGCACAACATTCTTTCCCCTCAGACTGAGCAGGCATAATTAACAAAAGCCCATCTGGATTGTACTTGGTTGTTATAGGTGTACTTATTCCTATTGATTTAATTAAATTATCAACCTGCTTGTGATTTCCAGCCTGAGCTGCTGTCATCAAGGTCTGAGAAAACTTTGGATCAGCTAATTTTTTCAGCAAAACACTGGATTCAAGAACAATTTTTTGAAGGGAATTGACAGAATGACTAAAAATAGAAGTATCAACTGGTGGGGATTGTGGTTGACGATTCATTTGCTGTTGAAAGCATGGGTTATAATAATGATAATAATACATAAAACACCTCTTCATTTTACATAGTTAGTTATTTTTATGTACTCTGTTCATGTTCGGTGAATTACCGACTAGATGCTATACTTCATACTTCTAGAATGCGGCTCTCTTTGGCTTTTACGCTTTTCATTTAGCACATATTTTAGTTTATTCTACTTTCCATTTGCATTCGCTTTTTTGAAATAAAAAAAACTAATCACTACATAGTGATTAGTTTCCTACAGCTGTAATTCTTCAAGCTTTCTTTGTAAAGCTTCGACCTGTCGTTCTAATTCTTTTAATCTTGTTTCTTGCTCAGCGTTTTCTTGTTGTTCAAACGCCTGCTCTTCCATTACTTCATCAATTGCAAACTTTGCCGCATACGTCGCTATAATATCCGCTACAGTACCAAGTATGCCGGATAATAAATATAACTTTAAACTTGTTGCTAATTGTGTTTCTTCTTGCTCGAATTGATTTTTCTCCTGGTTCTGCATCTCCATTCACTCCATTAGAATATAATAACTTTTATAAACAATATATTCGTAACGCAAGCAGATGGTTAAAAGCCTATCTTTAATTAATTCTGTTATACTATATTCGGATATTCCAAACAGTCAAAGCAGACCCACCACATTTAAGGATTCATTGAATACTATTTTATTTTCATTCTTATATGGATTAACCGACTTTACTATTCCTCGATCATATAATAAATAAAAAAACAAAATATGTTCACAACATCATAAAAGGAAGTGTTGTAATAGTGGGTAATGAAAGTAAACTTATTATTTCTTCATTAAATAATGATTTAATAGACGATATCAATATGACAAATGATTATTTTGAGTTGTACGGTAGAGTTGTCCCTAGCTTACAATCAGGAAGATGGTCTTACAAAGAAGTTCTTTTTAATAAAACGAGAAAAACACGTTTTCCAGATGACAAACTTGATTGGAGTCAATATATAAACTAAGAAGATAAAGCTTTATTTTTAGCTTATATGAATAATACTTGCATAGGACAAATTAGAATAATTAAAGATTGGAATCGCTTCTGTTATATTGAAAGTATTTCTACTAAAAAAGAGTATAGGGGCAGCGGAGTTGGAACGTTGCTCTTAAATAAAGCAGAAGAGTGGGCAAAACAAAGGCAACTTATAGGAATGTCCTTGGAAACACAAGATGATAATCTTGGTGCGTGCAGATTTTATGTAAAACAAGGATTCAGCCTAGGCGGAGTTGACACACTAAAGCAGTCATACAACCCTAATATTGAAACAACTTTATACTGGTATAAAGTGTTCAAGTAACGGAGTCTCTAGCGGAATAAATAGAGGTTTGTTTCTTGAGACATTAACAATATATCCAAAATAAAAAACCGATTTACAGGTGATATATATTGTCTTCACTATCAAATAGGTCCATTCTTTATCTTAATGATATAACGTCAACTATTTATTCAGCATCTTTTCATAGGGTTAAATCATTAAGTGAGCAATTTATTAAAAAATCGTCTTTAGGTTTTACAAAAACCCTTACTACAAACACCAATATCATTTGAAGAGTTATTTCAACTCCCGAATTAATAATAGATACAAAATTATATAGAAAACAAGTCAAAACGAACCTAGCTATTATTTATATTAATAGAGTAATGGATTTACAGGTATTAAAGATTTGTAAGGATCTCCTCTCCCATTTACATGTGAATTACATCCTCGAGTTGTGAAAGACACCATTGAAAGAAATTTACGTAAGCTACACAGAAAGCAACATGGCTTTCCAAATGAATAACGACGTTTACTTTTAAGATGTAAATAAATACGGTCGTATTAAAAAAGCCTGAGTGACTGTAAATGAAGTCATTCAGGCTTTCAATAAATTAATATTGTTAGAAAAAGGATTTAAAATATAGGTCAAATCCACTTATAAAGGTTCTTTGTCAATACTCTCACCCTTCACTAAAGAACTAAATTTTGTTCTTCCATACCAAGTGATTGCTATCAAAAATCCTAAGATTGGGGAAGCTCCGTAACCCATTAAAGGAACTGGGAAACTCCCGAAAAGTGTAGAGATTAATAGAAGTGTAAAATACATACCAATACATATGGATGGTAATACAAAGTGCTTAGGTGGAAATAACACAAAAGGGATAGGTAATAAAATAAGCGCAAGTATACCAGAGATATACCATATTATTCCCATTTGAGCGACTAAGCCTACTATCTCTTCCACGTATGCTATTGAAGAAAGGTTATCTAAAAATATCCAAGATGTCGTAATTAATCCAAAGAGGATTACTATAAGCAATAAGCTGACGGATTTTCTCACACCTCTATTAATTAACAACACGATAGCTGGAAGACCAAAGCTTGTGAGTTGAGATGCGTCAGGCTGAAAAAAAGAATTATTGAGACACTTAAAACTACAGCAACTGAGAGCTTTAGTGATTTTAAACTTAATTTCCATATCATTAGTAAAAGCGCTGGCAACACTACCATGGAAACATTGATTTGTAAGCCCCCAATGGCTACCCATCTATGCACACCACCTATATCCCTACTAATAAAAGTTAATAGCAATAATAAGATTGATATTATTACTATAAAGGATGTAGATTTTGAAAGCCTTATATTACGCTTATAGGTAATTAGGAAGCATGAAATACTTCCTGCTATTGTAAAGAAGACAACATTTTGAATCCAAATGAACATGGGAACTTCATTGAAATACATAGCTATTACACCAATAAAGACCGCTGGAAAGGCAACTAATATTGGAAAAAAATTAAGTATTCTTAGTTTCATAAACTTTATCCTTCTAAACTGTATATTAACGCCTGTGAAATTTAGGGATTTATTTCCGTATCTAGATGGAGATTATGGTCTAATTGGCGTCTTCTACATATACTTAAAATTAAACCTACTGCAATCATCTCTAAAATTATATGTGAACCCCCAAAGCTTATAAATGGTAGCGCCACACCTGGTAAAGGAGATAAGCCTAGGTTTGTCAAGACACTCAAAATAAATTGAGTTGTAAAGGTTGCCGCTAATCCAGTGAACAATATTTTTTCATAAGAAGAGTTCATTTTTTTTGCTGTACTTATTATTCTAGCAATAAAAAACCCAACCAGTGCGCAAACAACAATTGCAGCAAACCAGCCAAACGAATATATAATGTAAGCGAAAATAAAATCTGTATGAACTTCAGAAATTAACTCTTGATTTAACCCGAGGCCACTTCCCATAAAGCCTGCAGCATATAGTTGTTTAGTTACAAAAGGATTTACTAGGGTGTAGTTGTGAGAATGCAATAACAGCTGTAAGCAAGGCCATATCGAAGCTACTATTGCAAATCCTATAACTTGCTTAAGGCTTGCTTTTGACGCATGCATGATCGCTACACAGATAATAATGCTTATGATAATTGTCGATAAAGCTCCGGTAGTTAATAATAAAACAATAGGTAATAAAATGATGCTTATTCCAAGCCAAAATTTTTGAGAATTTCTCCAATTCCAGGCTTTAAAGATTCCTGAAAAAGAAATAACTAGAAGAAACGGAGTGATCTCTGTAAAATTAATGTTTATAAAACCAAGAGTTAAAAACGGTACACCATCGACTCTAACACCGAATAAAACAGTTAGAGCAAGAATAATAACGGTTCCTATATATAGATGTGGTGAATACTTTATCAACTTTCGATAATTTAAGGTAAATAAACTTAGCATGAACACTGTACCCAACAAGTAAAAAACAAGACTTTTATTAAATATTTCTACACCTTGAACCTTAGTAAAAACAGAATGGAATTGTAGATAATACATAACCAATAACCCAAAAAAAGAAACGGCTATCACTGGAATAGCTGTTTTGAAATCTATCTGGGCTTTATGTATCTCATTAAGTTGCTTTCCTAATACTTCTACATCCCCCATATAAGCCAACGCTCTATCAATCGCTTCTTCTTCAGATAGCCCTGCAAGCATTGCTTCTTCTTTAAGAGTATGAAGATGGTCGCTTATTTCTAATTTGATGCTATCATGAACGTCTTTATTTTTAACCTTTTTACATAAGTCTTTGATATACATATCAAACTTTTTTTCTAATCCCATACAATTTTCTCCCCATCTACGACTCGGTCAACTGCAGATTTAAAAACTGACCATTCTTTCTTTTTTTCTTTAACAAACTCTTTACCACTATCATTAATTTTGTAGTATTTTCTTTTTCTGTTTCCATTTCCTTCTCCCCAATAAGACACAATGAAACCTTTGTTTTCTAGATTGTGCAGAATGGGATATATTGTACCTTCTTTGAAACTAAAAATACCGTCTGAATTCAAATCTAATACTTTAATAATTTCGTACCCATACATTGGTTTAGAGTCAAGTAAGCTTAAAATAAGAGTAGAGGTACTCCCTTTAAGCAGCTCTTTATTAATTTTCATGAAAACCCACCTTTTATACATAGATTTACTATGCATAGATTTAATATGTTTATATTATATTTTAAAATAAGAGCTGTCAACACTTTTTCATACTCTATTTCAATATCTACAGACTTTTGATTAGTGTACTATTAAATCTATCAACCTAACGCTTAATGGCAGTAAATAAGGAGTGTTTCTATACTTAAGTTTGCGCCCAAAATAAAAATCCCTTGACACTAATAGTGTCAAGGGATTTTCCAATTATTTTTGAAAAGTAGAGGACTTTTATAAATACGTTATAATTTATCAATGAACTTTAATTTCTACCTATATAACCTTATTGTTGTTCACAAGAAAGTTTTGACTACAGTAAGCTTAATATATATGACTATACTTTAAGCTAACATATTTACAACAGTTCTACCTTTTACTTTTCCTTTTATAATTTGAGACAATGTATTAGGTAGTTCTTTCAGTAACACTTCATTTTCAATTTCATTTAAATTATCTGGCTTTAAATCTGTTGCTAATCGATTCCACAACATTTCTCGTAAGCCTTTTGGACAATATACGGAATCAATTCCTAATAGATTAACACCTCTGAGAATAAATGGAAAAACTGTTGTTGGCACTTCCGCTCCTCCAGTTAGTCCACTTACTGCCACAGCTCCACCATATTTTGTGTTACTTAAAACTGATGCTAATGTTTTTCCACCAACTGGATCAACAACACCTGCCCATTTTTCTTTTCCCATTGGTCTAATTTTTTCTGGTGTCACTTCTTCTCGAGAAATAATTTCTTTTGCTCCTAATTTCTTTAAATAATTATGTTCAGATTCTTTTCCTGTACTCGCTACCACATGATACTTCCTTTTAGCAAGCATTGAAATAGCCATACTGCCTACACCACCCGTTGCACCTGTAACTAAAACAGGGCCATTTTCTGGTCGTAATCCCTGGCTTTCTAACTGGTGAATGGAAAGAGCTGCAGTAAAGCCTGCTGTTCCAAAAATCATTGCTTCTTTTAATGTTAAATTATCTGGCAAAGGTACAATCCAATCTCCTGGAACTCTTGCATATTCACTGTAACCACCATAATGAGAGACTCCTAATTCATAGCTTGTGACAAGTACCTTATCACCTTTTTTATAACGTGAGTCATCTGAAGCCTCTACAACTCCTGCAAGATCAATTCCCGGAATAAAAGGGTAAGATTGAACTATTTTTCCATTTGGGATACTTGCTAAGCCATCTTTATAATTTACGCTTGAGTAATGAACACGGATGGTGACTTCACCATCTGGTAAATCGTTTAATGATAGTGATTCAATATTAACTGAAAAATCTTCTTCTAGTTTATTCACGACAAGCGCATTAAAATTTGTTGGCATTACAAATTGCTCCTCTCAAGTAATTAATTTAAAGTTATTATAGATAAATCATAATACATTTTATTCTGACCGGTCAATATATTTTGTCTGGTCAGAATAAAACTTAGTAATATTGAGTAACATCTTGTATAATAATAGAAGTTATTAAATGGAGGTTTTTATATTTATGTCCCAAAAGTCAGAACAGCGACGACACCAAATTTTAAAAGCAGCTTTTCAAGTTGTAGCAGAAAAAGGATACGACTCTGTTACTCTACAAGACATTGCAGATTATGCGGGTGTTAGTAAAGGCGTTTCTAACTATTACTTCAAAAATAAAGCTGATGTATTCGCTCATTTATTTGAATGGGTGACAACACGAATCTTTGAAAAAGAAACAAATTCTGTGAATAAAAAAGAAACGGCCTTGGAAAAGTTAGAAGCTTATATTAATCAAGTGTTTACAAGCCCTGAAGAAAATAAAACATTCTATCGTATATATTTAGACTTTCTAGCACAAGTTCCAAATAATGAACAGTACAAAGCGATAAACCAAACATTTTACGAAAATTGCTGGTCCATATCTAGAAGTATTATTAAACAAGGAATTGATGAGAAAGTATTTAAAGTAGATGACATTGAGCAATCTTCTATCAGTATTC
This sequence comes from Bacillus sp. 1780r2a1, assembly GCA_024134725.1. NCBI lineage: Bacteria > Bacillati > Bacillota > Bacilli > Caryophanales > Bacillaceae > Bacillus > Bacillus sp. 1780r2a1. Next base: position 2,996,378 of record CP099863.1, read on the forward strand.
GCTGTATTATTGATGGCAGTTTAATTCAATGGTTAATGAGAGATGATAATCATTTACACACCTATTATAAAGACATGTGCTATCATTCTATTCTTCAAATTTTAAATGCTAAAGCTTAAGTACTAAAATAATTCACTTCAACAAAAATTAAAAAATCCCGTGGCACCAGTAGTGTCAAGGGATTTTCTTCATTAATATTGACTCATGTATTGATTGCGTTCTCATAGTGGAACTTGTGTGCGGAACAAGAACGTAGCATACGTCTGTTTTTATTTATGTTCTATAAACCTTATACTACCAACTTGTTGTAATTATGAATTAACACTGCTTATTATTCTTTATCATACATCTTTATTAATTTTTTGGTACGATGTTGATCTGTATTTTGGTCGCATTCTTAACTTAAATATGTTTAACATAATTTAAAATGTATATCCTAAAAACTTCATTTACTTTATAAGTTTTTCTCTTTGAAACGATGAAAGGTTTCCTTCAATAACTAACTTGAAGATTTGTTGAAATATACTTTCAAACGTATGTGGAGAATGTTGCAAGTAACTTGGAGAAGCTAGATGTTTAGCCGAATTAATAATAACATCAATTACGACTCGTTGGTCTAAATCCCTTCGGAAAATTCCTTGGGCCACTGCTTCATTAAACAAAATTAAAGCATAATGATCTATAATTTGAGATTGACGTTCAATTACAGCCAAGTAAATCTCTGGAGCATTTTGTTTTATATCATTTATGACATCTATTCTCAAGTCTTTTACATGGCCAACAACAACATACATAAACTGTTGGATTTTATCAAGCAGTAGAACATTCTCTTTTTTTATTATTGCATTCAGTTCGTTTTCTATTTCGTTTAATATAGATAAAATTGCTTCTTTTATTAATTCTTCTTTTGTAGAAAAGTGCTTATATAGCGTTGTTTTACTTATACGTATATGCTTTACTAATTGATGTGTTGATGTGTTCGTAAACCCTTGAGACATAATTAATTCTTGTGTACCTTTGAGTATTTTCTCTCTTTGCTTTTGATCTTTACTAGTCATTACTAACTCCCTGGATGTATCCAAAATTTTAACTTTTCAACAAATTGCTCTAAATCCGTATTCACTTGATGAAATGCTACAACACCATCTTGACGCAATACAATGATGCTGTCTTCCATAAGACCACACTTTCTTTGTAATTCATTTCTCACATCGATAAGTACTGACAAAGTCTCTTCAACAGCTGGAGCACCATTTTTTAGTACAAAATAAGTTTGAACTTGCTTATAAAAATGTTTTTTTATATAGTTAGATAATTTCTTAGCTTGAACAACTTTCTCATCTTCACTATGCGTAGCATAAATAAAACACGTAAATGAGCATTTACTTACAATTGAATATAAGCTTACTTGAGACTCTTGGCCAGTAAATAAATAAACATTTGGGACTCGATCTCCTGCTTGCAAAGCTTGTTTCTGTAAAGCTTTCTCATAATGGTTTATAGCCTGCTTGGAATGTCGGTAATTAAATTTTAGTCCTGTTAACCTAGTAGCAGCAAATTTCTTCACACTCTCTACAGATGTGGCTGATTTCCCCAATAATCTTCGAGCTCTCTTTATCACAAATCCACGTTTAGTGACTAAATTCATCATCTTACTCGTAGCTGAAATGACTTGAGAAGCAATAAAGTGACGCTCTTCATGATACGTATCAAGTATGCTGTCCTTTGAATACCCTTTGACAACAAGCTCTAACTTCCATGTTAAATTCATTACGTCTTGTAAACCTAAATTCATTCCTTGTCCACCGGCAGGATTATGAATATGAGCTGAGTCACCAATAAAGAAAACATTCTTATGTCGATAATTAGGAACTAATCGATGTGAAGTACCAAATTGTGAAAGCCAAATTGGTTCCTCTAGTGTTATGCCTGGAGCAATATGATTTACACTATCTTGAATCTCATGTAAGGGTAATTCACTAACGTGTTCTCGTTTTTGTTTTTCAAAGTCTATGGCAATGACTCGGGTATATTCATTTTTAAAAGGTAAGAGAAATAACATTCCACGATTACTCATCATTACATTCATATATCCTTGACTATTAAAGTTCTTTATCTTCACATCAGCTAAGAAAAAAACCATATTTTCTTTATTTCCTATAAAAGGTATAGCCAGTGTTTCACGCACTTTACTATGAGCACCGTCACAAGCAAATACATATTTTGCATTTATTTGTTTTTCTTGTCCATGTTGGTTAATAATAGCCCGTGTTTCATTAGAATGAATGGTTAAATCAATTAGTTCACTTCCCCTCTCAACTTTCCCTCCTAGTTCCTCTACACAACTCTCTAGAATCTCTTCTGTCTCATATTGCGGTAAAACTAAAACATAGGGAAAAAGAGTATCTAATTGACTAAAATCAACCTGATTTGGCTTTCCAATTCCAAAATGTAACCGAGATCCTGTGACAGGATAACCCTTTTCTAAAAAATGGTGTGCTATTCCCATTAGCTCTAAAGTTTCTAAAGTACGCGCATGTAAGCCCAGCGCTTTAGAAAACTGAGAGCGTTGTTCTTTTTTTTCAATTATTATGCAAGATATACCTCTTTTCATGAGCTCTAGTGCGGCAAGTAGACCAGTCGGTCCAGCTCCAACAATTAAGACATCTGTATTTTGCCTTTCCATTCTCAAGCACCTCCCACTTTTTATGAATAAATAACGTTAATAAGAAAAAGAGTACCGAAAATAACAAAAATAGTACTATAAGTATTATTATGACTCACCTTTCTCTAATTTATCAACTACAAATAATCTTTTCTATTTGCCGTAATAAATTCACTCTAAGTATTCTATTTATACATGTCTAGCTCCTTTGTGTATTCATAATGTGACTTTACAAATTATGTTCAGTGTAATAATTACTATGTTCTACAAATTTATAAACTTAATATATGTTGTAATTGGAAACCAGACAACTAGAGGAATCAGCCAATATATCGCTGGCTTCGAATAACGAGAATACAGCCACAAGATAAATAGACTCTGAACAATGCCGATTATGTCACTTATAAATATACCTACTACACTTTGATTTGTTACTGCTGTTAAAGGGAAGAAAGAAATAATCCCTAGTAAAAACCATACATATAAAACCATTGCCCCACGAATATCAGCTTCATTTCTTTTAAGCCAAACAAGCCAAGTTGCAATACCCCACGTTGGCAAAACAATTAACCATGCCATCCAAAAAAAAGAATCACTTGGAGCTGTTTGCAAATTTTCGTTAGGGGGTGCGGAATAGAAACCTAGACCCGCAGCAAGCATCACTAAAACCAATGTGCCTAAAGAAAACCATATTCCCATCCATTTCTCTTTAACCGTTAGCTGTTTTTTCATTCCTAAGACCTCCAAATACCATATAGAATTTAAATACTTATAAGTATATATAATTGTATGGTATACTGATACTATATAGTATGTCAAATGAATTTGAGGAGTAAATAAAATGCCAAAACGATTAACTATGGAAGAAAAAAAACAACAGACAAAAGAAATGCTTCTTAACTCAGCAGAAGTGATTTTCTCAAAAAAAGGATTTAATGGGGCTTCAGTTGATGAAATAGCAGAAGAAGCGGGTTATTCAAAGGGAGCAGTATATTCTAACTTCTCTAATAAAGAAGATCTATTCTTAGCCTTATATGATAGAAGGTTCAAACACCAACTAGAAGAGTGGGAGCAACTATTTAAAAGTCAGTTAGAAAATGGAAGTAGGTTTGATAAGATAGAAAGTTTACTTATCTCCCACTCAAAAAGTAACCATGATAGTAAGTGGACTTTATTAATGTTAGAGTTTACCTTGTATGCATTGCGTAATGAAGATATTAAACAAAAATTAGCTTCGCGCTACAACTTAATTTTAAGTTCTATGAAGGAAGACATTAGTTCTCACTTCATGGGTAAAAATATATCACATGAAAAAATTGATGAAATAGTTGTTTCACTGTTAAGTTTAGAAACAGGATTAAATATTTTGGAGTCAATAATTCCTAATATCATTGACGAAGGGTTTAGATCTCGAACTTATAGAACTTTCTTTTGAAAATGACAAAAATCCCCCTTCTTGAAAGGTTGGGGGATTTAAAATAAGTTTGTAAAAATTAAACTTCACCTTTGAATTCTTAGTATTTCGTTCTATTAATTATTATATTTATCAATTAAAATTTCTCTTAGTAATACAACATACCCTATTAAAGTGAATGTTAAAAGGGGTAGAAAATGAGCTATGAACAGATATTAAAACTCTTATCACTCTTTATCAATCACGATTAAATTGGCTATGTGAGGATTTACAAAAAGTTAAACATCCTGTTACTAAAAAATCGTTAACGAAATTATAGGAATTAAAGCATAAATATCAGAACCCTACTGCTAAATTGAGTAGTTCTTTCCCAAGTCAAGAAAAAGCAACAAACATTCTTTTTTCAACAAAAATAAAAAGCCGCTTTCTAATTTCTTTTTTATTATGCATCTTTTCTAGTCAGTAGCGTACTATAAGATTAGCCTTCTTAAAGCAATGTATAAAATGATTTTCACTTTATAGTTTAATATCAACTTAAAATGTTCATCTTTTACAGGGAGTCTGTCATTCAGCTCCACCCTCAAAGTCAGGATCTTGAAATTGAACGCCATCATCTTCCCAAAAGCATATTCTACAAATATCAAAGGTATCTGGTGGTTCTTCATCTAGTGTTTTATATCCGCAGCAAGGGCACGTATAATTACCATTCATAAACTAACTAACTTCATTTCATAATTCTATATACGTAAGTTATCATAATGTGCGTTATCGATAGTAAAATCTTTTCAAATAAAAAGATTTTATCTTATTTATTTTTGCGTGGGCTTCTCAAATAGTTGCCTAAGTATGATTCGGTAGCTCCAATGAAAAATTATTCACTTGATGCGATAGGAATTATAAGGAATATTTGCTATTTTTAAGCTGTATACGTTATACAAAGTTAGTTATTATAAGCACCACCTATGAATATAAGAAAGACATGCTATACAGCGCATGTCTTTTAGCTTTTTGAACTTCAACTAAACCACTTTTGATTCATTTTCTCTAAAAAAGCTTTTGTTATAGGGAATTTAGAACTTTGACCTATTATAGAATCAATACCACAATAAGGACAAAGTGCAGTGTCTTCTCTTTTACCTTCCCATTCTTCAATTTCTTTGGGATTAAAAATTTTCAAGCAATAAAAGCAGCCGCATATATAATCTCTCTCTAAACTTTTTCGATTAAAACTAGAATAAGAATGAGCTTCATTTAGCTTGTTACTTTCTGTTTGTTTATTATCAATGTGACTTTTAAAATCTTTTTTCGTCTTTGTATTATTATCTCTTATATAAAAGCCAATCCCCACTATACATATAAGTAATAAAATCGAAACATAAACGTAGCTAGACATTACGAGGCCCTTCTAGGTATTGTCTTACACTCATATCTGTATATAACTTCTTTATAATTTTGCAATCAGATTTTTGGATATGATTAAGCCAACAACGTTTCGTTTCAATCACCGAATCAGCTCCTATTAACCTTGTATTTACATACTATCACGAATGATTTAAAAAAATGTATTCCATACATCCTTCATTAATCTTTTTAGAATTACTTATATAACTAAAAATTATTATATTCGGCCTCCACATACCAACCCTTCAAAAGTAAAATTATAAAATATAAATGTATTTTTTTATAAGGATAAATAATAAGAGGTGTGATTATTGAAGGTAGCATTCTTTGACAGAGACAGAACTATAATTGAAGATTATCCAGATCATGAATAGGTTGGAATAGAGCATCCTATATTTATAGAAGGTTCTATTAATACGGTAATCTTATTTGTAGCTTACTTCTATATTAATGAGTACCTCGTTGTTCTACGAACTTAAAATTTTAGTGTAGAAACGCAAATACTTATTCCAGTGTCTTTTACTTATCTAAATAATTAATATAGTCTTCAAAAGCTGCATAATACGTAAAAAGAACCCTTGTTGAAGGCTTACCGCTCCAAGGATTCTTTTGCTTTTTAGTTTGGGAAAGACACATTATATTTACTAGTAATAACAAAGAATAATCACTTTTCATCACTTCGACGCAATCTCTTCTCCTTTTTTATCCATCGGAATACCCTGGATAATGTTAAGAAAGCTTTCCCCATATTCAGGCTTTTCAATTCCTAAATAGTCCGCCATCGTTGCCGCAATGTCTGCCATTGTATTTCTAGTTCCAATAGATGCTGCTTTGATAGCTGGTCCAACTACTATGATTGGGGTTTGCTCACGAGTATGATTAGAATGGCCAATTGTAGGGTCATTCCCGTGATCAGCTGTAATAATTAACAATTCATCAGACCTTAATTCAGGAATAAATTTAGTAAGAAATTGATCTGAGCACTCTAAAACAGTCTTATACCAATTCTCATCTTCTTTATGGCCTGCTAAATCAGTCTCCTGTACATTCACTAAAAATACTGCTTCCTCTTTAGTTTCATTATAAACTCGATGAAATGTTTCTAGTACATCTTTTGTGGCAACCACAGGATTTGCATATCCATTTGCTTGAATGACATCTGCTGTTTTTCCAATACGATAAACAGGATATCCGTTTTTTTCTGCCATATAGGCAAATTGCTTTTCAAAGTCGACACCGTGTCCTAGATGCAAGACCTTATATCCTTCTCCATATAAATTTGCCCTTGGGGAGTCTACTCCCCACTGACCGGGATGATTTTCTCTCACAACTGACAAAATCGTTTCTATGTTTGTCTTCCGATTACCAAATATAATTACCCTGCTTGTATCTACATAAGCTCTTACAACTTTACCAATTGAAGCTAGATCTTCAAAAGACAATTGATTTAAATCTCCAATCACATTTATAATATTACCCAGCTGAGATTCTAAATTATCGCCAATTACAACAGCTCCATTTACAAGTAGAACTGTTGCTCCTTCTATAGGGTGAGTAACTTTATAACCTTTATCCTTTAGAATGGCTTTTAATTGCGGTCCAATTTCTCTCATTAAACGTTTTTGAGGAATTCTAGGGAAGCTCCCCATTAACTCTTGGTGTCCCATAAAAGTGTCTGCGCCATGATGAGCTAAATTACTTTTACCGTATGCTGCTTTCGGCTTTCCTTTTCCATCTACAATTTTACCAAGACCTAATTGATATAAAGTCGGGATTTTTAAAGACGTACTTTTTCTTATGTTTTTATACGTATTTGCCTTCATATCTTCGGGCTTAACTATTTTACAGTCAGCCATTGCTCCTATTCCGAATCCGTCTAAAACAAGTAATGTGACCTTCTTCATTGTTTATAGCCCCCTTCTTTGAAAATAAACTAATTCAGGATTTTCAGAATTCACACCGCGTACATATGCAACATGAGCTCTGGTTACAAAGACTTGTGTACGGAATGCATAGATGACCGTATCACCGACTTTCATTTGGGCTTGCTTTTCAAGGCATCCATAATAATCAATGTTTGAGGATGAAAAGTCACTTACCTTCGTGCGTTGTTTGATTAACTCTCTTTCATTGGTCCCATACAATGCATGCTCCATATTAGAACGAGCATAAAAACCTCCTGCTATTGTATAAGCATGTTGATCATCTAAATGAGAGATTTCGGATACATAAATAATTGACGGTATTTCCTTTAAATTCGCATTATAGGCATGCAATGGCGTAGTACCAGTTAAAGCATGCCCTGGCTCACCATGAGTGACACCGTGTTTCTTTAGAAGAGGAATCGTGTAACAGCTTGTAGCACTTGGCGCATTTACATGTTTAACATTAATTCCTCTATCTTCGAGGATAGTCCTTGCCATATTCAGGGTTTCAATATTGGAAGTAAAAGAAAAGTCATCTTTTCTCTCATTTAGCTGAAAAACTGGAAAACTAGTAATTCCAATTACTCTAATGCCTTTTAATACTTTGATCCTTTCAATCTCGTAATTGAGGTCTTGCAGTAAGAAACCTCCAAACTGTCCAGGAAAGATATTATCAGTTGACCTGATGACTCGTAGAATAACATCTTGTTTAATTCCTAACACTTCAGCTGTATCTGATAATTGTTTTGCTCTTTCAAATGAAAATAGTGTAATTACCTCAGGACGAAGATACGTCAATACATGATTCCATTGTGATCTGCTAGGCTGAACGATATGTCCAATGTTACCAACTTGACAATTGTTTTTTTTTAATTCAATTGCTTCATCCACATCGACAGCCACTGCCATTTTGATACCATTTCGTCTAATTGCATTGCCGACAAAACCACTTCTTCCGATTTGCTTCGTCATGTAATAAAGATTAAGTCCATATTCTTCTGCCGTTTGATTGAGACATCGTACATTGTACTCCAGCGAATCAAGGTCGATGACATAAGTGTTAGCCGGTATGATCCCTTCTTGATGAAGTTTCGTAGCAGTTCGAATGATTCCCTCATTTCGCTTTAATGTCATATCTAAAAACACTGAAATTGCACTCCTTTGACAATTCTTTCATTACTTCATTCAAAATACGGATGACTGTATTTGCAGAAGATTTCATTGGATTAATACGAATTCCATAATCTTTTAATTTAGGCTGTCCCTCAAGAAAACTTCCGGAAACACGGTAAATCATAGGAATTAACTCATATCGTGATTCCGCTCCCACAGGATAAGTTGCAGCACCATACTTGGATGCCCTTTCAATTACTTGTGTAGCAATTGGTTGATCCAATTCCACAATGACATTTTTTGATTGGGAATTTGTAATATATACACCATTAACTCCCTCTACTTCACCACTATTCAAACGTTCACATAAGTTTTCTACTTGCTCATTTTGAATAGCAAGCATGACAGGGGCAAACGTCATATTACGAATAAGTTCATGGGCTTCGAACCCTTGTACCTGACCTCCTCCAGAGTAATTTCTATTATGGATTTGTTCGATTAATTCTTGTTTGCCTAGAATTACTCCTATTCCTTCCGGTCCTAAAAGTTTAAATCCAGAAAAAGTAGAAAAATCTGCACCATACTCTACACCAATACCCTTCATTTTCATCGCACAATAATTATCGTCTACTATAATTGGCAAATTGGGACGAACTTCTTTTACTAATGAAATAACTTCTTGTAAATCGTACGTATCCGTTGGCTGTTGTCGGGCATGTTGAACATAGAAAACTTTTGATTGCTTATCATTTTGCAGAGCTCTCAAAAGTTCTTCTCTATTGTTAAAATCAACCACATTTTGCTTCAATCCCATTAATCGGAACGTTTCTTTCGTCGTCATATATACAGGAGCAGAGTGTACCATACATGTATCTCCCGGATTAAGCAACATACTAAGTATGATACGAATAGCTCCAGTACCGCTTCCTCTGACTAATGCACATGCTTCTCCACGAAATGTACTAGCAAGAACCTTTTCAACTCGAGCAGTTGTTAAAGGGCGCTTATTCTCGGGGTGAAGGCCTACATCTCCCACTTGAAAGAAATCATTATTCGTAAATTCTTTAGTAATTTCATCAATGAGCCGGAATTGTAATTGTTTTGCCTCCTCTAAAGACATATTCTGCAAGATTGACTGCTCATATTTTTCGCTCATCTTGTCTCCCCCTCTTTTCGGATACTAAATGCTCTTTGCGGGTTTTTCACTAACAGTTTTTCAATTACTATCTCTGGAATACCTTTTTCTCTTAAGCGTGGAACAAAATCTCTTAATACCACGTCATAACCTTGCCCTCCATTTGCACGCAAATGAGATTTTCGTGTTAAGTCACTGGAAAGTAGGATTTGATTTTCATACCCTTTCTCAAGAAACTTTAACAATGACGTAAGACGGTCTTCGTCCGTTCTATAATTTTCTTTTCCGATTGTATCCAGTGCTACGTAAGCGCCGGAAGATAAGACATCTAAAACAATCTCGTCATGTTCATTTAAATCCTGATGCCCAATAATAACTTGGTTTAACGGCAATCCTTCGTATGTAAATAGCTCGACTTGCTCCAAGGCTAATGTACCCAGCGTTGTATGTGTTGATAAAGGTAGCTTTGTCGTCTTTGCAGCTTGAATTGCCCCATGAAAAAGTTCAATTTCAACAGGCTGAAATTTATTTAAACTGCTTCCAATCTCACCAATGACCCCCGGTTTTATATCTGTACCATTAATTCCATTTTTAATTTCATCAATCATCCACGCACTGAATTCATCTCTTGTCCATTTCAACTTTTCATCAGGAATAAATGGATCCTTATAGCATCCTGTACTTGCAATAATTTGTAGATTAAGTGCTTTGCTTATTTCTACAAGTTTTTCTACATCCTGTCCCATACCATCATTGGTCAATTCAATAATAGCTTTGCCGCCAAGTTCCACAAAGCTGTACAAATCTGTTAACACAAGATTTAAATCTTGTAAGCACGCGTCCTCATTTTTTTTCACATGACTCAAATCAAGATAAAGGTGCTCGTGACAAGCACAAACACCTAATTCTTCTGATCTGATTTTCCCTAAAACAGTTTGAATGTACATTGTAAATCAGCCCCTTATTAAACTGGAGGTGTATATAGTCCAAGTAACACCAATATGTTTCCAACAATGCCCACTGCAATAGCTCCCAATGGTCCCACTGCCATTCGGACAATGGGGCGTCCAGCAATCTCATTCAGCAGATAGAAACCTGCAATAACAAAAAAACCAAATCCAGGAACAATGGCATTTGCTGCGTTTGCTCCACCAATAAGCAACGCAACCTCCAAAACCCTTGTCATTGCCGTACGAATGTTTTCACCTGATGACCTAATACCAGGGAAGCGATCTAAGAACTTAGCCATTTTGGTCAACAATTGAATTTCTAAAAAGACGATAACCGCCCCCAAAATTGCGGCAATATATGGATTTGGGGAAAGAATACCAGCTCCAAAGACGAAAGTGAAACCAGCTGGACCGTATACTCCTGTTGCAATAGCTGTACTAGCAATTAAAGGAACGAATCCAACAGCCTTAGCTAATGCTGCAATTCCACCTTCAGTGACTTTGCCTTCAGATAATAAATTTAATGAAATTGGATCTCCCGCCATTAATAAAAGATTGGTAGAGGTGGCAATCAGTGCACCACTTATCATAACAAGCCATGATGATTTTTTAATACGATTCACGCGATCAACAAATAGAGTAGCCAGTTTTGATAAGTTTTGCTCTTCTGACTTTTCTCTCATTGCATAAATCACTAGGAAGGTCATTCCCACAATAAGAGCAATTCCCTCAGGACTTAATACAACGGTAGAATCACCAATTTTAATTAGTTGTTCAGTATTTGAAAAAACAATTAATTGGCGAGCAATGGCTGAAACGATAAATGTTAGAATTCCTTTTTTTACACTAAACTGAAGAGCTACTGCAATAGCTGGAAACACCATAAAAGAAACAACAACAGGTTCACCGACCTTGTTAAACCCATTGACGAAATTTAGTGGTAATGCTTCGAATGCGTTCACTACGGCTTGAAGTCCTAAATAAACACCAGCACCGTATAAACCTCCAATCAAACCTGCTGTAGCAGTTGACAGTTTCCCTCGTTTAAAGGTTAAACCAATAATGTCAGTGCCAAGCAAAATACTATGAATGAGCAAAATGCTTCCTGCAATGGAAATTGGAATTCCAAAGCCGATTACCAGTCCAAAACTCATAGCAAACGCCGTGATTGAAAGTTCTTTACGTGACATTCGCCCTTCCAAATTTTCTGGTATAATAGGTCTTAATCCATCATTAAACACGGCAATTCCTAAATTCGCCATAATCGCCGTGATTACACCTATACTAATGACTAATACAACTTCTAACACGGAATTCCCCTCCCTAACATTGCATACTAAAACCCTTTATGTATAAGATCATCTAGATAATAATGCTTCAATCAAAAGTTGTACTGCTTTTTCTTTATGATCCCCGGTAAAACCAAACGCTTTTGCTCCTTGGCTCACTGCTTCTTCTACTTTTTCTTTTACTGGTGGTTTTCCTGGCATTGAAACCGTTACACATTTTGGCTTTCCTAACAGTGTAATTGCCATCGCTAAAGCTCCTCCCCCACCAGTGTGACAAGCTCCAAAGTAATAATCAGCTCCTCCACTTGTCATCATCATCGCTGCATCTAAATCTGATTTCACAACTGTCTCTACCTTGTCGCCAGCATGTTGTTTGACTAAAGCTTCAATTTCACTTTTCTCTACTTGTCCACCGATTACAATTTTCATATTAAAAACTCCCTCTTTTTTTGAAATAAATTTATACTCTTATTAATTTAAAACGCTTCCAAAATGCATTAACAAAAAATTTTCCTCTTCTTGCGGTAATCTCTCATTTAAAATACTTTCCACCCATTCAACATTTGATTGTGCTTGAGAGAAACAGGAGGACCGGCGTATTTCATCCATTACCACTTCTGGTGGTGCAGATAGTTTTTCATTTCGTTCAATTCTTGTGATTGCCATGGCTAAATGGGTAATAAGCATCACATACTTTTCTTCGTTATCCTCATTTACAAACTGTTTAATTGTTTCCTCGCAAACCATTTTGGCACGGTCTGTAATCGTACCTGTTGAATGCAATAACTCTAAACGTTCATTCAATAAGCTCATTCTGTCCCTCCAATATTAGTTCCATTAATTAGAAAACCAATATACAATTTATTGTATTTTGGTTTTAAAAAAATTAGTATCTTGGAATAAAATTCCCTTCCTCAACAAGGGATTGGATTTTCACAATTTTTTCTTTAGAAAGAAGACTTAAAATGTATTCCATTTTCTTGTTCTCTTTTTGTATTAAACAAACAGCTTGACTCATTTCTTTTTCATATTGTATAGCTTTTGCTGAAGATAAAGGTTGAGTGTGGAAATGATTCTTATCTATTTCATCTATACTCCATATGGTAGCATCAATATTATTTGCACTTAGATGTGGTAACAAATGCATATAATTAAGCTTCACATACTCTACTTTTTTCTCTTCTGTTTCTGCATTCGTCAGCGTTACTTGGTCGGTTGAACAATCATCAATTCCAATTTTCATACCATCAGTAATTGTTGTTTTCGATGGATCTGAAAAAATAATGGCGTGATTGGATACATACGTCTGAACACCAAAATCCAAAGCGACTGAAAGCTCTGATCTATTCTTTAATTCTTCTAATGCAGAAAACCTTGAAACAAGTGCTAAATCATACCTTCCCTCCTTCAAACCATTCAGGCGAAGTTTGTCCCCTATCATAAATGCTATGTTAAAAGAGAGATTTAATTGTTCAAACTCATAAGTAAGACCTGTGGCAAGCCCCTCGTATTTCTTTGAATAGGGAAGTGGCATTACCGCTGTAACTTGACTTATTCCGGAGTAATTTAAAAGGTTATTTATATTTTTCCTCTTTAAAAATGTCCCTAGGTGTCCTCGCGATTCGAGTTTTATACAATCTAAATCTTCTAATTTTTTTAATATCGTTTGAATGGTTCCGCGGCCTACATTAAATTCACTGGAAAGATCACCAACCCTTGGTATCCTTTCACCAATTTCAATAAATAAAAGTGCTTCCGCAATTTTTTGCATGATAATTCCACTTTTCAAATACAAATTTTCATTTCTATCCAATTTATTCACCTAATTTCAATATACAGTATTTTGTATATTGGTAATATATCATTATTATTAAGCGCTTACAATAGTTATTTTCTTAAATATCTGAAAAAAATAAATATTGTCCGTACTTATATAACGAACATATTTTTAGACAAAAGTTTTTTTAAAACAAGTGAATATTTATATATTAATAAATTAGTCTATTTATAATTACTCACGTTAAAAACATTTACAAGAGTAAACAGAGGAATATATATCGTCTGTTTTAGAAAGTTAAAAATTTTGGTCCGATTTTGGTCGTAAACATTTCAGTACATCAAATTAAGTTTGCGGCCAAAATGAAAAAACTGACACCAGTAGTGTCAAGGAATTCACCAATTAATATTGGCTCATATATTGCTCGAGTTCCCATGGGTGAACCTGTGTGCGGAACAAGTTTTATTTCACCAAATACGTTTATAAATAGCCTTTATCCCTCTATTTAACAAAATCTCTTAATGACTTTGAGAAATTACATTTCACAAATTAGTGCTAGTTTTCCCAAAGGTTGTGGTCAAAATGTGGTCACTTAAAGTTAATTATTTATTAATTGCGCAGCGATTAATGATAACCTGTTAATCAGGAACCTCTAAAAAAATGATTTAGATCAGTTTCAACTTGAACTTTTATATCAATAAGTGAATAACCAGTTAAATACTTCTTAGCAACAGATTTTCGCCAAAAATAGACTTTGTAAACATAAGTTACTGAACGCTCAGTTCAACCTTTTCCTACCTGCAAAATTTCTGTTATTGTGGTGACTATAACAAATATCAACATTTATCTTTAACAGACTCATTAACATAAAACGTATTCGTGGAAGTGACTGATATCAGTGTTTTATTTTTTCTATGGGCGTTTTCTCACCTTAATTGTATTACGTTCATTATTTTACATAAAATAGATATAAATTATAACACTTTTTCCATTTCATATTGTTCAACATGTACGTTAAGACCTATTCTTTTTAGAAATTGTATAGATTTTATATCTCGTTTATCGACGTTATTAATGGAGATGACTGAATGGCGCTTCCCAATCCAATGAAACAAAGAATGACCAAGACCTTGGTTTCTTCTTTCTTTAAGAATACTAAATTGGAGAACGTTTCCCTGCTTTGAATTAATTACAGCATATCCATAAACGGCATCTTGTTTTCCTATCGTGATGACATCATATAAATGTGGATTGCGTAATATAGCTTGAACAGATTGTTCCCAAGAGGGGGAAAAATTCCAAAAAGAATGTGCCATAGTCCAATCAAATTTATTTGGACTAACAGTGTTTATACATACCTTTTTATGAATAGTCATGGGTTTAAGGTCGATACTACCTTTAAAACAAACAAGCTCTCGCTTTATTTCAAACCCTAAATTGCTATAAGCCTTAATAGCTTTTTCATTGGTTTGGATAACTTCTAATAAGCATTTTTGAACATTATGTTGTTTAAGTATAGGAATAGCATGGTTGTAAATTTGTGCTACAAGACGCTCACCTCTATATTTGGGAATGACTCCTGTACCGATATCAAAAGCTATTTTCCTATCATTGTGTTCTTCAATTCCATGCATAATAAAGGCTACCTGTTCATCTTTACTAAACGCACCAAATGATAAGTTGTATTGAATCCCTGCACCTGTAAATCTTTCAGCTAAATAATCGGCAGATACTTTAAACGGAATTACATAATCAGAGAAGGCGTCATTAAAGCAAGTTGTGAATTCTTGTAAATTTATGTTCTCAAGACTTTTAATAATCAATTTAATCACCTCTTAATATTTCCATCCAATTCTATTACTTTTAAAGTATAAGCTTACTATACTTGTATGTATATCATATACACAAGAATTTTACATAATCACTCTTTCGGTATACCTGCTAAAAGAGAACCCCTATTGAGAAAAGGATTCTGATGAATTCCTTGTTTCTGTTTTGTGCAGCTTTTTATACATCCTTGATATATCAGCGTTTTATCTTATTAGAAGTAACAGCTTTAAAAAGTAGGGAAAATTACTGTATTTCTAACGAACATTGTTCAGCATATCAAGAAAAACAAAAATCAACTTTAAGATTTAACATAGCCATGGATTAAGAAATATATGAAAGCTATATGAACATCTCCGGTTTTGTTATAAAATAGCTAACTATATGTTTATTCTAGAGTGTATTGATTTTTAATGTTGATAAATTGGTATAAATTTAAGGGGATTATTTCCAGGCATAATCCCCCCATTAGGCCATATTTAATCTCCTGCAATGTGAATTAACCATACTTTTGAGTGAGATATTTTAGAGATAAATTCTTAATAATCATTTTGTTCATGACTCGGTAAATTGCTTTGATATTAGTTTAAATCTGATATTAACTGTCTTATCTTACCACCTAAAAATATTTCATCTGTTAAATAATAATCACTTAATTTTCTAAGTTCCAAGTAGCTTCTCCATAACACATTTGTACTAAATATTGAATTATGAAGACTTTAGGAGATTTCAAAAATCTGATTTTTTTGTCTATTATGGTTATATAAAACAACATTAAAACCCAAAAAGTTACACCTCTATCATACTTTTTCTAAATCTTTTTAGAGCGTTTAAAATTTCGACAAGCGTAATCAAAGTAAACCCTATAATTTTAACAGATTTTCGCAAAAAATAGACTTTGTAAACATAAGTTACTGAACGCTCAGTTCAACCTTTTCCTACCTACAAAATTTCTGTCATTATGATGAATATAATAAATATTAACATTTACCTTTAACAGTTTCATTACCATAAAACGTATTATAGATACTCATCACCTACATATTAATTTTTTATAGCTTTTTTCTTCTTAATCTAACTTAAGTAACGGTTGTCTTTAGGTACGTTATGATACTTCCCCATGCGCTCCTCTGCAATTTTTTCTCTCATACTTTAGGCTTTAGGAGCGAAACAGCTGATTGAATCTATCAGACATAGATTGGTAATTTAGCAGGGTATTAATTGTATTTAATAGTATATCATGTTATATTTTACCTGTTGTTAAAAATGAGAAACTTTAGGAAGTTTTCATATGAAACGAAGTGCTTTAAAATACGTTAATCCTGGTGTAGTTGCTGCTTTATTATCAACAACAATTTTACTTGGAGGTTTTAATGGAGCATCTCCAGAATTAGATATTTCTTCTCAAAGTTCACCTTTAGAAATGGTCATTCAAGACTCTGTAAAGAATATTGTTGATTCATATGTTAAAACTAAAGAGCAAAAATTTGTCTGAGAAAATAAAGATGAACTATTGAATAAACTAGGAGAAGAAGATTTTAATATTGTCGTTAGATAAATAGAGGAAACAAATAAATTCCTTGGAGAATTAGATTCTTCTGAATTGAATGTAGAAGGTAATACATTTACAGGTGATCTTCTGATGGTGAATTTTCTATCATGACAAAGGATGTAACGAAGATTCAAGTTTATTGGAGTTATGCTCGTGTGTATTTATTTGCTACTACCTTGAGTAATTTAGGAGTCAGCCTAAGCTTATCTGGTATTTGGATTCCTCATGCTGTTGCTTCAAAAGTAGCAGGATCATTAGGTGTAATTATTGGCCTTAATACTAAAGATAGGATTTGGTTTGATTATAATTTCTATACAGGAGTTATAGGTAAAAAAGGAAAACAATAAAGATAGGTGATGTTAATACATGAGCAAAAGAGCAAGAATAATTTTAATAAATTGTATAGCTAGCATTATAATTTTAATTTCTCTTTTATTTAAATCTATAACATGGTTTATTGTAGGTGTATTATTTGCGTATGTTTTCCAATATGCTGCAAATAAATATTGGAATCGATAAAATCTCAACTATAAAGCAGATCAATAAATTGAAATTATATAGATATTTGCTTTTTTATACATAAAGGTGTTTTTGTCTCTAAGAAACGTTGTTAAATTTATAATGCATAAAAAGTTGCATATGTAATAAATATAAGGAGAAAAAGAACCCTTGATACACAAGGGTTCTTTTTCGTTGTAAGTTCTGCTAAAAGACTTTTGGTTTTTTTAGAAATTAAATTCTTATTTATCTTCATCAATATTCTCAACCGTATTTTGTTGTAGAGAAAAGTACAAATGGTTCCCTATGTTAAAGCAGCAAAAGAATTGATAAGAGACTAAGTAAATCGTTAATCTCTTTCTTTAACCGCTAATATAAAATCTAGTTATCATAAAGCGAATTATAAGGAGTAACTTTTAACCTTTTCGAATTTTAAAACGTCCAAGTTATGTATTGAAGGTCTATTCTTTCTAAGATAATCACTTAAATAAAATACTCTCATAAGTTTATAGCACTTCCACCGTATCGATTATTATTTCCCTTTGAATAATCAAGCATGCCATATCAAATAATAACTTTATAATGATAAGGAGTTGACTATACATTGAATCCAAAACTTTTTGTGTCTCTTACTTTTATCATATCTTGGATAAGTATAAGATTTATACCTAAAGAGCAAGTAAAGAAATATACCCCTGTATCCATATTTACCTCCCTTATTGTTTCATTGACATTCGTTATGGCTACTGACTTCGGTTGGTGGAAATTAAAAAAACCAATTATACCAGGACTTAAGTCTATCAACGTTTTTTATGTATTTGGCGCATTCTTTGTAGGTACAATTTGGATATTTAAATTAGTATATAGAATTGGTTTTGTTCCCTATTTAATCACGAATGCTCTAATTGATTCGTTTTTCGTTTACATAATTGTCCCTTTTGCAGAGAAAATTGGAGTTGGAAAGCGTTATACTTCAAAAACATTTATTTTAGGTCTTATGCTTTCTGCTTCATTAATTATTTATGGTTTCCAAAAATGGTATGAGGCTCCTTCAAATACAAAACCTTCTGTTTTAAGATGAAAGTTCTATATATATGATAAATGTTAATATAATGGCTCTTCTAGAAATGGCTATAATAAAACGCTGTAGAAGAGAATGATATGTAAAGAATAAAGGTGGCTTATTATTAGGTGGAGGTGTAATCTTTCAAGGTCCGGAAATTAGCTTCCCACCATCGATTTCCTGTTGGTCAGTTTACTTTACTTAACAATTATCGCCTCTTTTGATGCATGGTTATTTTATCTAAAGCTTGTCAAAAGAATTGGTGGGTCCAAAAGTCGATACATGGTCGCTATTTTTCCAGCTATAGCAGGAGTTGCTTCTGTAGCTATTAGCGAACTTAATCCATCTATTTATCTTTTAAATTGGATGTATTTGTAGTTGTCTGAGAACTAGAATTGCCTCGGTTTAAATTTATCCCTGTCCAAATTAGCTTTTTTGTAAATAAATATGGTAATACTCAAAAGCCTGAAATGACTATAAATATTGTCATTTCAGGCTTTAACTAATTAATATTAGGACATGTATTTGTCTTACTTCGATGGATAAATTTTTGTGCAGAACATTTTCACCTCATCAAATTCTTCTAGAGATAGTCAATAAGCTTTGATTTAAAAAGATTTATTTTAATCCAAGAAATCATATTTCGCCAATTATTAATTGGTTTCGTAATGATTGTGGTCAAAATGTGGTCAGCAAAAGTTATTCAAGAACAGTTCATTATGCAATAATTACTCTTCTATTATGCTCTACATACCTCATAAAATTAAATCTCTACCTTTATTGTAAAGTTCTTTGGACCCTATTGTGCGCCAAAATGAGTTGATGATCAAATAGATTATTCTTTCAACGAAGTCTCTCCACAATCTCAAGAATTACATAATGTAAGAACGTGCATTTACTACACAACAAGAATGAATAGTCCAGGTGAATGTTTAGTAGTATTGTGAATAAGCTGTAATTAAATTGAAAATTTATCCATTTAAAATATGTAAATAATTATTGGATACTTTTTTTACATAATCAAAAACCCAAAAATAAATATATATATTTCCAATTTTAGAAATATATATATTTATTTTCTCCGATTTTTATGGTATAAAAAATTATAAACTATAAGGAGGGTAGATAATGGAAAAAACAAATAGCAAATCAATTGTTTCACTTATTTTAGGTGTATTATCATTAGCTATACCATATATCGGTATAATTATTGGGGTTGCTGGTCTTATATTTTCAGTAAAAAGCACAAAAGAGATTAAGAGAAATCTTGAAAAAGGCAAAGGATTTGCCCTTACAGGAGGAATATTTAGTACTCTTGGTATTGGAATACAAGCTGTGATGTTAGCTTTAGCTATAATAGGTTACACGGCTCTCTTTTTTTAAAATATTTATGAAAATTTTCTCACTATCACTTTATAGTTATTACAAAACAAGTAAAAACCTACTCTTATGAGCAGATCTAGTCTAGCATCCATAACTTCTTATTTTTCACCTTTTAGTTCTAGCAGTATAGGTACTATATTTAGTAAAATAGAAACAATTGTTAAAAACCATACTGCCTTTTCCATAGTAGGAACAACATCCACTAAAGCTGACCAATCTTCCCCTTTTACCCAATCAGATACAAGGCTATGTTCTGCACAGAGTGTCAGTGCCGTGAATGATAATCCCATCGCCATCGCAAGTTTATAATCTTTTCCTGTTTTATACATATACAGATTTATAATAGTCGCTACTATGGCAATAAGCCCTAATATTAACCACATAATAATGCCTCCATTATATTTTATTTATGTTGAAAATATAAATTAAAAGATCCAGTTACCTATTTTATAGTCATATCTGCTAGCTATACAAACACACTTTTATATAATACCATAAAAGGTAAATTATTACTTATTGTAATAAAAAAAGATTTTTTATTTCTATAGTTTTTACTATCAAAATAGAAAGATAGCTCCATAAAAAGACGCCTCGATACATTATGCCAAGGTGTTTCCTAACAATTAATATTGACTTTTTTATTGATCGCATTGCTATAAGGAAACTGGTGTGTGGAATAAGTTTCACATCATCAAAGTCTTCTAGAAATCATATTTCGCAAATTATTAATTGGTTTCGTGGATGCTTGTGGTTAGAATGTGGTCAAGCCTTAAAATGTTAAAGAAACACGCCCCCAATAAAAAAAGCCTGAATGACTGCAAATGCAGTCATATCAGGCTTTCTACCAATTAATATTGGCTCATGTATTGATCGCGTTCCCATGGGTGAACTTGTGTGCGGAACATATCCCACTCAATTTCCTTAGCTTCGATGAAGTGCTCAGCTAAGTGCTCACCTAATGCAGAAACCATGATTTCGTTAGCTTGGAAGCTATCTAAAGCTTGAGCTAGCGTAGCAGGTAGATCTACGATACCTTCTTTTACGCGCTCTTCTTTAGTCATTACATAGATGTTGCGGTCGATTGGTTTTGGAGCTTCAAGGTTGTTCTTGATTCCGTCTAAACCAGCTTTTAGTAATACAGCCATTGCTAAGTATGGGTTAGCAGCTGGGTCTACGCTACGTACCTCAACACGAGTTCCTACTCCGCGAGAAGCTGGGATACGAATTAATGGGCTACGGTTGCGTGCAGACCATGCAACGTAACAAGGAGCTTCGTAACCAGGTACTAAACGCTTGTAAGAGTTTACTGTTGGGTTTGTTACAGCAGTGAAGCTGTGAGCGTGCTTAATGATACCAGCGATGAATTGACGAGCTGTATCACTTAATTCTAAGTTTCCGTTTGCATCATAGAATGCATTTTTGCCATCTTTGAATAGTGAAAGGTTACAGTGCATACCTGAACCATTCACACCGAACAATGGTTTTGGCATGAATGTTGCGTGTAAGCCGTGCTTACGAGCAATTGTTTTAACTACTAGTTTAAATGTTTGGATGTCATCGCAAGCTCTTAATGCGCCAGCATATTTGAAGTCAATCTCATGTTGACCAGGAGCTACCTCATGGTGAGATGCTTCAATTTCAAAGCCCATTTCTTCAAGCTCTAATACGATGTCACGACGGCAGTTTTCACCAAGGTCAGTTGGTGCTAAATCGAAATAGCCACCTTTATCGTTTAATTCTAACGTTGGCTCTCCTTTTTCATCTAGCTTGAATAAGAAGAATTCTGGCTCAGGCCCAAGATTAAAATCACTGAATCCTAAGTCTTCCATTTCTTTTAATACACGCTTTAAGTTGTTACGTGGGTCTCCATCAAATGGAGTTCCGTCTGGATTGTAGATGTCACAAATGAAACGTGCAACTTTACCTTTTTCAGACGTCCAAGGGAATATAACAAACGTGTCTGGATCTGGATATAAGTACATATCAGATTCTTCGATACGTACGAAACCTTCGATTGAAGAACCGTCAAACATCATCTTGTTGTCTAACGCTTTTTCTAATTGACTTACTGGAATTTCAACGTTTTTGATTGTTCCTAAAATGTCAGTGAACTGAAGGCGAATGTATTTTACATTCTCTTCCTGAACCTTTTTGAAAATATCTTCTTTTGTGTACTTTGCCATCGTGTGATCCTCCCCTAAATCTAAAAAATATTTATAGTTTATATACTTCCTGCTAACGAAGCATATAAATACTTACAATTTTTAATGAAAGAACCGAGACATATCTCCTTGATTGAGCGTTGCTTTGTTAAAGCGTCCTGCTTGCATTAACTCAGCGCGAAGCATCTTGCGTAATTCTTCATCTGATAGCTCAGATTTGCTTGCTTCCGCCACAACCTTTTCATCTTCTGGTTTGGTCTCTTTTTTATGCCCTTCTTGCGCTTTCTGAACTTGAAATAGCTGTTTAACACCAGCTAAATTTACACCTTGTTCAATTAAGTCACGAATTTCTAGTAATTTATCAACATCGTTAAACGAGAATAATCGACGATTACCTTCAGATCGTACAGGTGTAACTAATTCATGTTCTTCATAGTAGCGAATTTGGCGAGCCGACAACTCAGTTAACTGCATCACAATTCCAATTGGGAAAAGCGGCGTATTTCTTCGTATGTTGTCACTCATCTCAGTTCCTCCTTTGATTAACTATTTTCATTGTATGCCATGTTAGTTTATCTGTCAACCATATGTGAGAATTTCTCACATAAAAATTTTTAGAATATTTCACGAATACAATAAAATAGCGATTTTAGTTTATTTTTAATTTTTTTATCCACGATAGCCTGTCTTTTGATGTTACTGAATAAGTTATACTTAAATTAACTTTTTTGAAATCATTGAATCAATTGCTGTGCAAATGGCTACCTTAACGTGCGCATACGTTAAACCGCCTTGTACGTAAGCAACATAGGGCGGACGAATCGGACCGTCTGCTGTTAACTCTAAACTAGCTCCCTGAACAAACGTCCCGGCTGCCATAATTACATCGTCTTCATAGCCAGGCATATAAGCTGGATATGCCGTCACGTGCGAATTAATTGGAGAAGCATATTGAATCGCCTGGCAAAACGCCACCATCTTATCTCGATCATCAAACTGAACGGACTGAATTAAGTCTGTTCGCTCAGCGTCCCACTTTGGTTCTGACTGCATCCCAAGTCTTTCAAACATGGCTGAAGAAAATACCGCTCCCTTTAAAGCCTGCCCTACAACGTGAGGAGCTAAAAAGAAGCCTTGGTACATTTCTTGGAGACTGTACAGAGTTGCACCTGCTTCTGCTCCGATACCTGGCGTTGTCATACGATAAGAACATGCTTCAACCAGGTCTTTACGTCCAGCAATATAGCCCCCGATTTTCGCTAGCCCACCTCCAGGATTTTTAATAAGAGAACCCGCAATTAAATCCGCTCCAACATGAGATGGTTCTATTGTTTCCACAAATTCTCCGTAACAGTTATCAACAAATACAATAACGTCTGGTTTAATGCTTTTAACAAAAGCAATCATTTCTTTAATTTGATTTACCGTAAACGAAGGACGAATTCCATAGCCTTTTGAACGCTGAATACCAATCATTTTCGTTGTTTCCGTAATGGATGCCTTCACTTCTTCAAGGTCTACTTGCCCTTCTTTTGTTAGGTCCACGGCTTTATATCCAATGTTATACTCTTTCAATGAACCTACGCCAGACCCTCTAATTCCGACAATTTCTTCAAGCGTATCGTATGGCTTACCGGTAATATATAAAAGGTCATCACCAGGTCGCAACACGCCAAAAAGCGAAATGCCAATTGCATGCGTACCCGAAATGATTTGGGGACGTACAAGACACGCTTCGGTTCCGAATACATCAGCATATACCTTTTCAAGCGTATCTCTTCCTAAATCATCATAACCATAGCCCGTGGAGGGAATAAAATGTGAATCACTCACTTGGTTTTGTTGAAAGCTTTGCAGCACGCGAAACTGATTCGCTTCTATCACTTCATCAATTCGTTCATGAATCGGCTTAATTTGCTGCTCTACTTCCTTCGCCAACCCTTTAATTCTCTCTCCGTTTGCTAACTGATCAAACATCATTTTCTATCTTCCTCAACTTTCTTCAATCATTCTTAGCTGCTTATAAATTGGGTGCTCTTTTGCAATGTAGCCTCGGCACTCGTACTTTTCTTGTTCTTCATTAAACTTCAGAGAGTCGACCAGCGCAACGGTTTTTAACTCCGCCAACAGCTTGCCTTCATCCGAAGGAATGAATAGATGAAAGTACTCCATCTCTTTCTTCATTTCATCTTGGATCTTTGTTCCCAGCAAAGCAAGATCTTCCTTATTAAACGCGCTAATTAAAATAGAAGCGGGTGTCGTTGGCACAAATAATTCATGCTTCACATCTCGCTTATTATAAACGGTTAACATCGGAATATCTTCTACGTCTAACTCCGCTAATAGCTTATGAACAGTTTGCTCATGATTGTGATAGTCTGGATTACCCGAGTCAACCACGTGTAAAATAAAATCTGCTTCTGTCACTTCTTCTAATGTGGAACGAAACGCAGCAACAAGAGTGGTTGGCAAGTCTTGGATAAATCCAACCGTATCCGTTAAAAGAGCAGTTAAGCCTGCTGGCATGGTATACTGTCTCGTTGTAGGATCAAGAGTTGCAAACAGCTGATTTTCTTCATAAATCCCCGCTTCTGTTAGGCGGTTAAAAAGTGTAGATTTACCTGCATTTGTGTAGCCTACTATAGCAATTTGATACACATGGTTACGCTTTCTTCTCTCTCGGTAACGCTCCCTGTGACTGACAACTGTTTTTAACTGACGCTTAATTTCATCAATTTTACGACGAATGTGGCGGCGATCACTTTCAAGCTTTGTCTCACCTGGACCTCTTGTACCAATACCGCCCCCTAAACGAGAAAGTGCTGTTCCCTGTCCGACTAAACGAGGTAGTAAGTAGTTCAGCTGTGCAAGCTCAACCTGCAGCTTTCCTTCTTTTGTTTGCGCACGCTGCGCAAAAATATCTAAAATCAGCTGCGTTCGGTCAATGATTCGAGCTTCTAGCTGACTGGATAAATTACGAATTTGACTCGGTGAAAGCTCATCGTTAAACACAATTAAATCTGGCTCTAGCTCTTCTTCAAGCGCAACAAGCTCTTCCACTTTCCCTTTTCCGATATATGTAGCTGGATGTATACGGTCGCGCTTTTGAGACAAGCGTACTAGAACCTCACCCTGTGCTGTCTCAGTTAATGATGCTAGTTCATCCATCGAATACTCAAAGCGCTCATCATCATCGTGAAGCTGACACCCCACTAAAATTACACGTTCAAGCTCTTGTTTCATCTCAAATGTCAATGACTTTCCTTCCCTTACTGTTAAAGTATTAACGCATTCATATCATAACAAAAAAACACGATTTTCTCTATCTTCTTCAAAGATGCAGAATAGATTGTTTTTACTAGTTTATCACGCTTTGTTTCTTTTAAGAAATTATCCCTAAAAAAACGTTGAAATTCTGTTCAATAGTGGATACAATTTGAATGACTTTATCATTGTAATACTTTCTAACAAACGAATTTTTATACATAAAGGGGCAGTTGCGATGACATGGGACGTTTTGAGCATCATTGGCACCGTTGCTTTTGCAGTTAGCGGTGCGTTTATTGCAATGGAAGAAGAATACGATATTTTAGGTGTTTATATTTTAGGAATCGTCACAGCGTTTGGGGGTGGCGCCATCCGTAACTTATTAATTGGTGTACCGGTATCCGCTCTTTGGGAACAAGGATTATTTTTTCAAATTGCGCTATTATCAATTACAGCAACCTTTTTGTTTCCAAACAGCATCTTAAGACAGTGGAAACGTTGGGGAAACTTTTCTGACGCGATTGGGCTTGCGGCTTTTGCCATTCAAGGCGCACTCTATGCTACCAGCATGGGACACCCTTTAAGCGCTGTTATCGTTGCTGCTGTATTAACAGGTAGCGGCGGCGGGATTGTACGCGATTTGCTAGCTCGTCGAAAGCCGACCGTTTTAAAAGATGAAATCTATGCGCTTTGGGCAATTCTTGCAGGCTTAATTGTTGGCCTTCAAATTGCTAGCTCTCCGGTAGAGCTTTACGTATTATTTGGTTTGCTTGTTGCATGTCGTATGTTATCTTACATGTACAAATGGAAGCTGCCAATTCGTTCGATTCGCCAACCAAATATGTAATAAAAAAATCCGGCATAAAGCCGGATTTTTTTATAAACGAATATCGCTAGACCTAAGCGTTATTAGCTGATCTTTACCGTAGCTTGCTTCTTCTAAAAGCCTCATGGACTGCGCACGAATAGAGCGTTCTAAAATATTTCGTACATAGCGACCATTGCTAAAGTCTCGAGGCGTCTGATTGTACTTTACATCCATGAAATGTTCTTTTAATTTTTTATAAGCATCGCTGCTAAACTGATACTGACGATCATCCATCATTCGGTCTGCAATATCCATCAGCTCATTGACATCATAATCTGGAAAATCAAAGATGAATGGAAATCTTGATCGAAGACCGGGGTTTAAACTTAAAAAGTTCTCCATCTCACGCGGGTAGCCAGCTAAAATTAAGACAAACTTATCATTTGCATCTTCCATATGCTTCACAAGCGTATCAATTGCTTCTTTTCCGAAATCTTTCTCTCCACCTCGGGCAAGCGAGTAGGCTTCGTCAATAAATAAAATGCCACCCAGCGCTTTTTTCACAAGATCTCGGGTTTTTTGTGCCGTATGCCCAATGTACTCCCCAACTAAGTCTGCTCTTTCAGCTTCAATAAGATGCCCTTTTGATAACACATTCATATTTAAAAACAATTTTCCTAAAAGCCTTGCAACCGTTGTTTTTCCTGTACCCGGATTTCCTTTAAACATCATATGCATCGCTTGTTTTTCTGCCTTCAGACCGCTTTCTTCTCTTTTTTTATTAATATATAACCAAGCATATATTTCTTTAATCATTTTTTTTAGCTCATCCATTCCAACCAGACCGCTCATTTCTCTTTCAATTTCTAGCAGTGGTTCATGATTAACAATCGGTCGTTTCACAGGACGTGGAATTGATGTTGTATAGACTCGTTCTTTCTTTGTCTCATTATTTAAAACAATATTAATTTGCCCATTGTTTTTAAGAGTTATAGGCTGCTCCACACTGTTCACCTCTCGTTTCATCACAGTTACGCTGATGACATTGTATCGCTCTATCTCAAGCTGTAGGACGAACGAATGAGATCATCATTTTCCTTTAGCGGCTTGTATTCTTTCTGTAGCTCGCCATTACCCAAGAAATAAACGCTTATTATAGTTGTATGTGCTAAAACGCTAAACCATGTTAAGAAAAATACTTCTCTCTTCCAGCCATAAGAAAAACCAGCCTCATCCTCACGGATTTGGCTGGTTATCTGACTACTCTAGCTCTACAGAGATATTTTTATTTGGAACAAACGTTGAGATTGCATGTTTATAAATTAACTGCTGCTTTCCTTCTGAATCCAATAGAACTGTAAAGTTATCAAAACCTTTAATTAGTCCGCGCAGTTGAAAACCATTTAATAAAAACACAGTGACATAAATATTTTCTTTACGTAATTGATTTAAAAACTGATCTTGAATATTAACGGATTGTTTCACTATTCGGCCTCCTCATTTCTCTATCTTTACTAGTTAATTCGCTTCTTCTTTCAGCTTTCCTGCTACATAAGTGAAAATTTTGTTGAATTTTTCATGAAAATTGTCAACTTCCATTTCAAACCATGTTACAGGCATCTTATTACGAAACCACGTTAATTGACGTTTGGCGTACCTTCTAGAATTCAACTTTAACTGTTCAATCGCTTCTTCAAGCGTGCAGTTCCCGTCGAAATATGTATACAGTTCTTTGTAGCCAATCGCTTGAATTGATTGTACATCACGAACCCCTGCATCGTACAGTGATTTGACTTCTTCTACCAAGCCTTCTTGCACCATCATATCAACACGTTGGTTAATTCGATCGTATAGTTGATCACGATCCATTGTCAAGCCAATGAGTGTCACATCATAGAGAAGCTCTTGATTCTGCTCTTGATTATAAACACTGAAAGGCTTCCCAGTCACTTCATACACTTCAAGAGCACGAATAACGCGTCTATGGTTGTTGGGATGAATGGACTCTGCACCAACTGGGTCTATTTCACAAAGCTTTTCGTAAAGAGGATCAATTCCATGCGCTGCAACAAAGTGTTCCATGCGCTGTCTGAATTGTTCATCCCCTGCTGATTCAGTAAACTGATAGTCATAAATGACAGATTGAATATATAATCCTGTACCACCTACAATAATCGGCATTTTACCACGAGCGTGAATATCTGTAATCTTTTCTCTTACAATCTCTTGAAATTCAGCTACAGAAAAAGACTCAGTCGGCTCTTTAATATCAATTAAATGATGCGGAATTCCTTCCGTTTCATCACTTGTAACCTTCGCTGTTCCGATGTCCATCTTTTTATAGACTTGCATGGAATCTCCCGAAATAACTTCTCCATTGAACTGCTTGGCCATTTCAATACTCAGCTTGGTTTTACCAACGGCTGTCGGACCAATAATTACTATTAATTTTTGTTTCTCTCCCGTCATAACCACACTACTTTCATCTATTACATTTACATCTTCTCATTTTACCCGGAAAGCCTATCTTTATTCAAGGCTCATAAAGAAGGAACGTTCTTTTACAGCAATTAGATTAACGGAGTTCAACTATAAAAGTAGAAACAAAGACTCCATTTTTTAACGGATGAAAGACTATGAATTTAAGGAACTTACCTCTTAACCTGAACATACGTCAATAACAATAACTTGGCTGGAAGAAATATTTCCAAAAAAAAAAAAAAAAAAAAACAAAAGCTGAGGATACATAAAAATTCCTTTACAGTCCTATAAAAAGAAGAGAAACAGGAACTGTTTGAAAGCTAGTTTTGAGCAGGCACGAAACTACAAAACAATAATGAAGATTCTTTTCCGCTTTGAAAATTAGCATTTTACAACTGTTCCTCTTGAAAGTTCTGCCTTCTGGATTAAAAGAAACGAAAAGGATTTCGTCTAAATTGAGAGTTTTCTTCCGACTGTGACTGGACACGACCACCAGAGTTGTTTTCTGATTGCGGCTGTACACGATTATCAGCGTCGTTTTCTACTTGTGGGCGACTCAGAGACTGAGGGCGGTTTTCTGACTGGGGTCGAACAAGAGGTTGGGATTGGTTTCCTGATTGGGATTGTACACGTCCTTGAGGGCGATTTTCTGCTCGACGTTTTCTGCGACAACCAGAGCGATTTTCTGATTGGGATTGTACACGTCCTTTAGAGCGTTTTTTAGAGCGACATTTTTTACGATGACCGGAGCGATTTCGAGATGTTTCTCTTACCTGAGGTATATTGATATTAACGTTAGAACTTCCACTATTGCTAATAATATTTTTATTTCCCAAATCATTATCTCTATTAGAATCGTTATCACCATTTGAATTGGTGTGTAATCTGTTAAAATGGTTATTCATCATAACTTCCCCTTCACATTATGTTTAATTTCTATCGCTAGTATATGCAAGGGAAACGGCTAACGTATAGGTATCTGACTTACAGAATCTACATACATAATAAAAGAAAACAATCTTTTCCATTTTAAAAAAATACCCGCACCATGTACTGCTTTGCGATTTTACTTTTAAACATGACATTACAGTAAAAATGGTGCAGGTATGACTTCAATAACCGGAGTAAAACATTGTAGAAATTCCTTTACATCACGCGCTTAAACATCTTTTCCATTTCATATGTTGAATAATGAATAATAATTGGTCGCCCGTGCGGACAAGTAAACGGATCCGTCGTTTTTCTTAGCGTCTCAAGCAAGGCTAAAATTTCATCATTTCGAAGATGATGGTTCGCTTTGATTGAACCTTTACAGCTCATCATAATAGCAGCTTCTTCGCGTAAGCTTTCTATGTCTATACGCTTCATCACAAACACTTGCTGAATCATCTCTTCAATTGTTTCTTTTTCTTCACCTTTTGGGAACCACTGAGGGTGTGCTCGAACAATATAAGCATTTTGACCAAACGGCTCTAAAAATACGCCGACCTCTTCAAGAGCTCTACGATTTTCTTCTAAAATGAGAGCTTCATTGCCTGAGAACTCAAACGTAAGTGGCATTAAAAGTTCCTGCACTTCTGCATCTACTTGACCAAGTTTTTTCTTAAAGTATTCATATTTAATTCTCTCTTGCGCCGCATGTTGGTCAATGATAAACAAGCCGTTTTCATTTTGAGCTAATATATACGTACCGTGCATCTGGCCAATTGGATACATGGGCGGAACTCGCTCGGTTTGAACCTCTTCAACTATCTCACTATTAGATTGCTGCTTGTGTACATCATGTTCTTCCTCATAAGAAAATACCGGTTCTGTATCCTGCACTTCAAGTTCATCGTAGTCAAGCTCATTTTCAACATTTTCTGTTACCGTAAAGCTTGACTTTTCTTGTGCTTCAGCAACGTTCGCGCTAAAGAAAGGTAAATCTTTGCTTCGTTCAACAGGTTCCTGCGATAGGGAGGATGACTCTTTAGGTACCCCGTGATCAAACGTAAAGGTTTGCTGTTCGGTTGGAAGCACGGCTTGTTTTGTGCGAGCAGGGGCTATAACTTCTGGAATAAGCTGCTTCTTTTTAAACGCTGCTTTTATGGCATCTTCTACAAGCTCATACAGCTCTGCTTCTTTACTTAATCTTACCTCAAGCTTTGCCGGGTGTACGTTCACATCTACTAACAGCGGATCCATATTGATAGCTAAAAATACAACTGGAAAACGTCCAATTGGCAATAGCGTATGATAACCTTGCTGGATGGCTTTTAGTAAACCATAGTTTTTAATAAATCTTCCGTTAATTGTGGTAGACATATAGTTGCGAGATGCACGCGTTACTTCTGGCAAAGCAATATAGCCGGTAATCTCATAATCTAGCGATTCTACCTTTAACGGAATCATCTTCTTCGCTACTGCCATCCCGTAGATAGCAGCTAACACTTGACGCGCATCTCCACTTCCGTTTGTATAGAGAAGCTGACGTCCTTGGTGAATTAAACGAATGGAAACATGAGGATTCGCCAGGGCAAGGCGATTTACAACGTCTGTTACGTTCCCTAATTCTGTATTAATTGTTTTCATATATTTAAGGCGTGCTGGCGTGTTAAAAAATAGATTTTCTACAATGATTTCTGTACCTTTTCGACTTGAAGACGGCTCGTGATGCGTTATCTCTCCTCCGCGAAGCTTTAAGTGCGTGCCGGCTTCATCCCCGGTGCTTGTCTTAATTTCGAGCATAGATACAGACGCAATACTTGGCAGTGCTTCACCACGAAAGCCTAATGTTCGAATTCGGAACAAGTCATTCTCAGTCTTAATCTTGCTCGTTGCATGGCGTCGGAAAGCCGTTAAGCAATCTTCTTGTGCAATTCCGTCTCCGTTATCTAAAATACGAATTTTTGATAATCCTGCTTCTTCTAGTTCTATTTCAATTACTGTGCTATTGGCATCAATCGCATTTTCAACGAGCTCTTTCACAACAGAAGCAGGTCGCTCTACAACCTCTCCTGCTGCAATTTTATTTGAAAGTTCGTCTGAAAGCTGTCTAATTTTACCCACAGACTCACTCCTCTCAAGTCTATTTCTTCTTCAGTAATTTTTGTAGCTTATACATGGCGTTCATTGCATCAAGCGGCGTCATTTCCAGAATATCAAGCTGCTTTAACTCTGCTAGAATTTGCTTTTCACGCTTGGATAAACTAGCTTCTTTTACCTGCTGGTCTTTTTCTTCTCCGAAAAATGAAAGCTGACTTTGTTCGGTATCTGATTTAAGTTCAGCTTTTGGCTGCTCAATTGGCTGAGGTTCAGCTACTGTATCAGCAGTCGGATTCACTTTTGGCTCTTCGCTCGCGTTCTCAAAATCTGCTAAAATGACACGCGCACGCTGTAATAAAGGCTCCGGAAGTTCCGCTAGCTCAGCAACATGAATACCATAACTCTTATCTGCTGGTCCTTCTTTAATTTTGTGTAAGAAGACTACTTTATTGTTCTTTTCAATAGCGCTAACATGCACATTACGTAGTGCTGAAAGCTGTTGGTCTAGCACTGTTAGCTCATGATAGTGCGTAGAAAATAATGTTTTACATCCGATATGCTCGTGCACATATTCGATAATTGCTTGAGCTAACGCCATTCCATCATATGTTGACGTACCTCGTCCAATTTCATCTAGTAAAATTAAGCTTGATTGCGTCGCATTAGTCACTGCATTTTTCGTTTCAAGCATTTCAACCATGAACGTACTTTGCCCTGAAATTAAATCATCAGCCGCTCCGATTCGCGTAAACACTTGATCAAAGATTGGCAACTCTGCTTCTTCCGCAGGAACAAAACAGCCGATTTGTCCTAAAATAGCGGTTAATGCTACTTGGCGCATATACGTACTCTTACCCGACATATTTGGTCCTGTAATGAGTAAGATTGAACTGTCATCTTTCATTTGACAGTCATTTGGTACATACTCTTGTGCGTTCATTACTTTTTCAACAACTGGATGGCGTCCATTTTTAATATGAATATCTCCATTAATAGAAAACGCAGGCTTTGTATAATGACGCTCTTCGCTCACCTTTGCAAAGCACTGCAGCACATCAAGCTCACTTACTTTTTTAGCTAGCGCTTGAAGGCGAGGAATATACACTTTGACCTCTTCACGAATTTGTCCAAACAGCTCGTACTCAAGCTCAACGATTTTTTCTTCCGCTTCTAAAATAAGCGCTTCTTTTTCTTTAAGCTCAGGTGTAATAAAGCGTTCAGCGTTCGTTAAAGTTTGCTTACGCTCATACATGCCTTCAGGTAATAGATGCAAATTGGCACGCGTTACTTCAATATAGTAGCCAAATACGCGGTTATAGCCAATTTTCAACGAACGAATCCCCGTCTTTTCACGCTCTTTTTGCTCTAAAGACGCAATCCACGTCTTCCCGTTTCGACTAGCATCTCGGTATTGATCAAGTTGATCGTGATAACCGTCTGCGATAATATCTCCTTCTTTAATAGATAAAGGAGGATGTTCTTTTAACCCTCTCTCCAACAGCGCAGTTAATCTTTCACATGGATCAATATCTTCCACAAGTTTAGAAGCATACGAATTGTTTAATCGATAAACCACTTCTTGAATTTCAGGAACCTTTTGCAGTGATTTGCGCAGCTGTACTAAGTCACGCGCATTAACATTGCCAAATGCAACGCGCCCAGCTAAACGCTCTAGGTCGTACACTTCTTTTAATAAATCTCGCAGTTCTTCACGTTCAAAAAATTGCTTCATAAGAACATCAACCATATTTAAGCGTTCATCAATTTTCTCTTTGCTTAAAAGAGGGCGATCAATCCAGTTTTTTAAGAGGCGTCCGCCCATTGCCGTCACTGTTTGATCAAGGAGCCATAAAAGAGAACCCTTTTTTCCTTTTGAACGAATTGTTTCCGTCAACTCTAAGTTTCGCTTAGAGAACAAATCAATTTTCATATATTCATTGATTTGATAAAGCTGTACAGGCTGTAAATGCTCAAGAGAGCGCTTTTGGGTACGTACTAGATACTGCAGAATGCGAGCAAACGTGTCCACTAATTTTTGCTGTTGAAGTGATTCAGTTAAATGTAAAAACGATTCTTCAACCTTTG
This sequence comes from Bacillus sp. 1780r2a1, assembly GCA_024134725.1. Lineage (NCBI taxonomy): Bacteria > Bacillati > Bacillota > Bacilli > Caryophanales > Bacillaceae > Bacillus > Bacillus sp. 1780r2a1. Next base: position 3,030,197 of record CP099863.1, read on the forward strand.
TACTTTCTTCAAACGAAATGGTCATCGTCATTCTTTCTTTTAGCGTTTGCAGCAATTCAGCAGAAAAATTGCTTGAAACAACAATTTCCTTTGCTTCTTTTGCATAGATTTCAGAAACAACGTCATGGAATGAAGAAATGAGAGTCACGCTATTTTCTCCTGTTGATAAATCTGATAATGCTAATCCAAACGTGTCATCTGGGAAATGCGTGACCGAGCAAATGTAATTATTCTCTTTTTCTTGCAGCCCTTTTTCATTCATCAGAGTTCCTGGTGAAATCACTTGAATAACTTCACGCTTGACGACTCCTTTGGCTTTCTTAGGATCTTCCACTTGCTCACAAATTGCCACTTTATAGCCTTTTTCAATTAGTCTTTCAATATATGTAGGCGCTGAGTGGTATGGTACACCGCACATTGGGATGCGATCATCGCCCCCTCCGTCTCGGCTTGTTAACGTAATTTCTAACTCTTGAGATGCTGTCGTTGCATCTTCGAAAAACATTTCGTAAAAATCACCTAATCTAAAAAATAAAAAGGCATCTTGATAGTCTGCCTTGATTTTTAAATATTGCTGTATCATTGGCGTATATGTTGCCATACTATTCCTCCAAAAACTTCTGTTAATCATTTTTTCTACACGTATTATAACATAGGTTTGCGAAAAACTTCATGATTGTAAAACTTGCTAATCACTTTTGGTGCACATAAAAAAACTAGGAAGAAATTCTTCCTAGTTACTCATCGTCACCTAAAATGAAATCTGGATTGAGGTCTTCAAATTCATCATCATCAACATCTAAATCAAGCTCATCACCATCATCGCATCCTTTTGGATTAACGGCTACGCATACTTTTGTCTCTCCGATTACCTCAGCTAAAAGCTCTCTCTCTACTTGGACAATCGTTTTATTGCCGTTTGGTGAAATCGTGCATTCAAGGCAATTTGGTTGCTGTAGCACTCGTACGATAATTTCACAATCATCTCCAAAAGCATCGTCATCTTTCTGGCGGAGCTTAATCACATCACGATAGTGAACCGTTTCTGTAAACACTTCTGTTTTTGTATTATCTTTGTAAGAATACCAGACGTTAATATCATATTTGCCGTCCACTTCAACTGTATTTCCGCGCTTTTTAGCATCATACTGATGGTTAATTACCCAGCAACCTAAAATGCTCGTCGGTCGGTTCGGTGGTGTAAGCGTGTGTGATGACTGCGTAAACTTACGCCCTTTACCTACGACTGCTTTTGTAATAATTTCTCTATAGTGTTGTGACATGTGAGCATACCCTCCTCAAACTATCTTCATTTCATCCTATGCAGGTTCTATCGCTTGTTTGCACATTATTTTGTAAAACTAGGTTAAAGACATAAAAAACCTATGTTTCATTGTATGCAACACCTTAGAGAAATGTGACAATTATTCCAGAGAAAATTGTACAACATAAAAAACCCCCAGCTTCCGCTAGGAGTTTTTTATTAATGGCAGCTTGCCCCCGGAGTGTTACGGACTTTTGAGCCTGTTTCACCACGAAGTAAGTCACCATCTGTTGCCACAATGATTTCATCAGTGACTGTATTTGAGATTGTACTCGCGACAAGCTGAAGCAAATCATTAACATTAACCTGAGAATCTTGAAACTGCTGAATAATTGGCAGCTCATCTAGCTCAGCTTGAATTCGATCGATTTTTTCTTCCACTTGCTTTAACGCTTCGGTTTTTCCATAGTGCTGAAAGTTCACCGCTTGTTTTTGCAAACTTTTAATGCTCGCAATTTTTTCGCGAACCTTTTGGTTTTCGTTCAGCTGAGCTTCTGCACGCTTGAAGAATTCGACTTCTTCCGTTTCAGAAATCATTTTTGCAAGCTCTTTCGCTCTAGCAATCACATCACTTTTTGTATACTGAGACATTTTACTTCACCTCTGCTGCTTCTTCTACCATCTCTCCATCTAAAGACCATGTCTTAGCTTTTGTAATTTTCACTTTTACAACTTGACCGATTACTGATTGTGGTGCTACAAAGTTTACAAGCTTATTCTTTTCAGTATAGCCCGCTAAAACATCTGGGTTGTTCTTACTTTCACCCTCCACTAATACTTCGACAACACGACCTTCGTATTCCTGCATTTTCTTCGCAGAAATTTCGTTTACAAGCGCATTTAAACGCTGAAGACGCTCTTTTTTCACTTCCATTGGCACGTTGTCTTTCATTTTAGCAGCTGGCGTACCTTCGCGAGGAGAATAGATGAACGTATAAGCACTATCAAATTCAACTTCACGGTATAATGATAACGTTTCTTCAAACTGTTCATCCGTTTCATTAGGGAAGCCAACAATAATATCTGTCGTAAGAGACGCTGTTGGAATTGCTTCTTTGATTTTGCGAACAAGCTCTAGGTAGTGTTCACGTGAGTACTTACGTGCCATGATTTTCAGAATATCTGAGCTACCTGACTGAACTGGTAGATGGATGTGATCAACTAGGTTTCCACCTTTTGCTAACACTTCGATTAAACGATCGTCGAAGTCACGTGGATGACTTGTTGTAAAGCGAATACGCAGAACGTCAATTTTACGAATCTCATCCATTAAGTCACCTAGACCGTATTCCATATCTTCAAAGTCTTTTCCGTATGCATTTACGTTTTGACCAAGCAGCGTAATTTCTTTATAACCTTGAGCGGCTAAGTGGCGCACTTCTTGAATGATTTCTTCCGGACGACGGCTTCGCTCTTTACCACGCGTGTAAGGAACGATACAGTACGTGCAGAATTTATCACAGCCGTACATGATATTAACCCATGCTTTGATGCTGCCTTTTCTTGCACGAGGAAGGTTTTCAATAACGTCTCCTTCTTTCGACCATACTTCAATCACCATTTCTTTTGCCATGTATGCTTCATTTAAAATATGAGGTAAACGATGAATGTTATGTGTTCCGAAAATCATATCAACATGCTGATGCTTTTGTAAGATTTTATTAACAACGGATTCTTCTTGTGACATACAGCCACATACTCCGATTAGTAAGTCTGGACGCTCACGCTTTAAAGCCTTTAAATGGCCTAACTCACCAAAAACTTTGTTCTCAGCGTTTTCGCGAATGGCACATGTATTTAATAAAATAACATGGGCATCTTGAACGGAGTCAGTTGGCTCATAGCCTAGGCTTAAGAAAATCCCTGCCATTACTTCCGTATCATGCTCGTTCATTTGACAGCCGTATGTACGAATATAAAACTTACGGCCTTGTCCCATACCTTTGAAACGCTCTTCAATAGAAAAGTCGTTATGATAAGCAACCTCTTCTTTACCACGCTTTTTTGCATCCTTTAAAGAAGGTGGCATATATACTGTTTGGAAATATTTACTGTAATCCTTCTCGGATTTTTTGTCCGCTGGAGTTACTTGTCCACTTTCTAAACGTTGTTTTTCGTTCATGTAAAAGCTCCTTTCAACGTGCACATTTACTAATTTTTTCATTTTTATGTGTTTCTTGATAAACTCGTAAAAAAAATGCCATTCATGTTTTTATTTTTTGTCTTTATTCATACAAAAAAATGAAACAGAATCACATTATATTAGTATATAACTTTCATCTATTGAACACAATAACATACCCTTCACCTGTAAAAAAGAAAATACTGCGGGGTGCAGTATTTTCTTGACGTTTATACTAAAATCTTTAACTCTTTTCCTACTTTTTCAAAAGCAGTAAGAGCAGCTGTTAATTCATCCTTTGTATGCTGAGCCGTTACGATTGTTCTAATCCTAGCTTTTCCTTTAGCAACCGTTGGAAACGCAATCCCTTGAGCAAAGACACCTGCTTCTGCTAGCTTTTCTGAAAACTTATGCGTTAATGCTTCATCACCAATAATAACGGGTGTAACAGGCGTTTCGCTGTGCCCGATATCAAAACCTAGCTCAGACAACCCTTTTTTAAAGAAGGCTGTGTTTTCCCATAGTGTCTCAATGAGCTCCGGCTCTTCAAGCAAGACATCAATAGCCGCACTGCATGCAGCCGTCACTGCCGGTGGATGAGAAGTACTAAATAAAAACGGTCGGCCTTTGTGAATTAGATAATCAATTAACGTCTGAGAGCTCGCAATATAACCACCAAGAACACCAACTGCTTTACTGAGCGTCCCTACTTGAATATGAACGCGTCCATCCAAACCGAAATGATTGACTGTACCTCGACCATTCTCACCAAGCACTCCGGAGGCATGAGCATCGTCTACCATCACAAGAGCATCATATTGTTCAGCTAACTCAACAATTTTGGGAAGCGGTGCAATGTTACCATCCATTGAGAATACACCATCCGTTACGATAATCCGTTTACGATAGTCTTTTGATTCTTTAAGCGCTCTCTCCAAATCTTCCGTATTCACATGCTTATATACTTTACGAGCAGCTTTTGTTAATCGAATCCCATCAATAATGGATGCATGATTTAGTTCATCAGAAATCACCACATCTTCATTTGTTAAAATGGATGAAAGCACGCCTTGATTCGTCGTGAAACCAGATTGAAACACAAGCGCTGCCTCCGTATGCTTAAATTTCGCTAATTTTTTCTCCAGTGCCTCGTGCATAGAAAATGTTCCTGCAATGGTTCTCACAGATCCCGTACCGGCACCATATTTCTGAACTGCTTCAATAGCTGCGCTCTTCATTTTAGGATGAGATGTTAATCCTAAATAATTGTTTGACGATAGCTGAATAAGCTTCTGCCCATTAATCTGCACCTTTGATCCTTGTTCAGACTCAATTGGTATCAAGTTGCGAAAAGTACCTGCTTTTTTCATTTCCTGTAGCTCTTGATCTAAGAATTCAAACCCTCTCATTTGACCCTTCCCCTTTCAACTATTCTAAAATGAATACAACTTTCCCGCATTTTCCTTCCATCATGAGCTCAAAGCCTTTTTCATAATCTTCTAGTGGCAAACGATGCGTAATTAGTTCGTTCATATTCAACTGATTTCCTGCCAATAAATTAGAAACTGTATACCAAGTTGAAAACATTTTACGCCCTGTAATGCCTTGAACTGTTACCCCTTTAAATACAATATCATTCGTCACATCAATGGAAACAGGTGCCGTTGGTAAACTTAAAATAGATACTCTTCCCCCATTTGCAACTATCTTAAATCCTTGATTCATTGCTGTGGACTGGCCTGACATTTCACAGACAACATCTATACCATTACCACTTGTCAACTTATTGACAACCTCTATCGGATCTTGTTCAAGAGGATTAAGGGCAACATGAGCTCCAAGGTCCTTAGCCAAGCTCAAGCGATACTCATTCACATCCATCGCTACCACAAGAGATGCTCCAGAAGCTTTTGCAACGGCTACGGCCATTAAACCAATAGGCCCACATCCTATTACTAAGACAGATTTACCTGCAATACTATCATTTAAAACTGTATGAACTGCATTTCCAAGCGGTTCCTGCAAAGATGCAACGTCATGAGATAAGTGACTAGGGTTTTTCCAAATATTTTGAGCTGGTACAGCTACATACTCAGCAAAGCAGCCCATTCGGTCAACACCAATAATTTTTGTTTTTTGACAAATATGAGCGTTACCTAACAAGCACTGCATGCACCGTCCACATACAATATGCGTTTCAGCCGAAACAGAGTCCCCAATCTGTACGCCCGCTACATTTTGACCAACTTGAACAACTTCTCCCGAAAATTCATGACCGAACACATAAGGAGGGTTGACGCGTGAAGATGCCCATTTATCCCATTTATAAATATGAACGTCTGTACCGCAAATTGAAGTTGCTTTCACTTTAATTAATACTTCGTCTTCTGCAATTGATGGAATATTAACTTCAGTTAAAGCAGCTCCAAATCCCCTCTTATCCTTTATCAACGCTTTCATTTTTCCACCCATGGTGCACATCCCCTTTTTATAAAAACGCTTTCATCACAAATATATTAACACCTTTTTAAATTTAGGTAAATAAGCGAGTCCTCTCCACATATACATATGTCACCACGAGAGAAAAAATATCAAAAAAAACCTTCTTGACTCGGGACTGACCCCTGTTTTTGAGACAGGAATCAAAACACCTTTTAAACAACCAGTTTTCTGTATTGTACAGGAGACTGGTTGTTTAATTTTGTTTGAATACGGGCATGGTTATAATACGTAATATAGCTTTTGACGGTTTGCTCTACGATGGTAGTCGTAGTGTATGTCAACTCGTCAAGGTAGAACGTTTCAGACTTTAGTGAGGAATGAAACGATTCAATTGAGGCATTATCTGCGGGCGTCCCTTTTCGGGACATACTCATGATAATGCCTTTCTCTTTAATTGTTTGTTGATAAGCATACGATGTGTACACAGAGCCTTGATCACTATGCAACGTGCACCCTTCCGGTAGAGAAGGGAGTTGGTTAAGCGTGTCTAAAACAAACGCGACATTTTGACAATCACCTATGGAATACGCAATAATCTCTCCGTTAAATAAATCTTGAATACTTGAAAGATACAATGGTTTCGGCCCAAAAGGCAAGTACGTAATATCGGTCACGAGCTTTTGGAGAGGGCGTTCAGCTTGAAAGTCACGATTTAATACATTCTCTGCAACCTGATAAGGTTGCCCTGTTCGCTGCCGTTTCTTTCGTTTAACACGACATTGCCAACCGTATTTCTGCATGGTACGCTGCACAAACTTGTGGTTAATCTTCATGGTTCGCTTGAGTACAGCTGTGATTTTTCGATAGCCATATCGAAACTTGTGTGCACGACATTGTTCACCCACTTGCTGTTCCATCCATTTCTTTCGTGTATCCTGTTGACTATGCTGCTTCCAACGGTAGTAAGTGGATCGGGGAATACCAAGATGGAAACAGATTTGATAAATAGGGATTTGTTCTTTTAACTCTTCCACTAGGTTCACTGCGATTTCTGGTACCACTTCCTTTCCAATTCCTTGTACTTTTTTAAAATCTCGATTTGTTGCTTTAACTGTCGGTTCTCAGCCTCTAACTTCGCTGTCTCGCTTTCAAAATCAGGACCTTTTCCATAGGCATATTGCTTGCCTACTGGCTGTTCCAACCGGTGTACATTCCCAGTTTGATACCACTTCATCCACGTTTTTAATTGGGTAGGATTTCGAATGTTTAGTTGTGATAAGACTTCTTTTACAGGTACACCGGCTAATCTCATTTCAATTGCCTTTAACTTTAGTTCGACTGGATAACTGACTCTTGTTCCCATAGAAAAAACACCTCCAAGTGATGGTTAGGTACTACATACCCAGTTTTCAACTTAAAGGTGTTTTTTATTTGTCTCACTTTACGGGGTCAGTCCCACTCATCAAGAAGGTTTTTTCATTTACATAAATTCAGCTACAAGTTCTTTAAATTTCTCTTCCGACATCATTAAATCAGAATCAGCAAGTGGCTGGTCGCTATAACCATGCACAAGCTGCTGATAAGAAGGTTGGTTAGCATTTTGATAAATTAACCCTGTTACTAATCCATTGTGTTCCATTAATGTTTGCATCGCTTGCATACGATTTGATGGATCGTAGTTTTCAATTGTTTTAAGGCTTGTTAAATTCTCTTTAAACCAATCGTACGTATTCACTTTGTTATATGTTACACATGGGCTGAATACGTTAATTAAAGAAAACCCTTTATGCTGAATACCTTGTTCAATTAAACTTGTAAGCTCTTTTAAATCAGTTGAAAAACTCTGTGCCACAAAAGTTGCACCAGATGTTAAAGCAAGTTCCATAACAGACAAAGATGATTCAATCGAACCTTCCGGCGTGCTCTTTGTCTTAAAGCCTACATCGCTACGAGGAGATGTTTGCCCTTTTGTTAAGCCATAAATTTGGTTATCCATTACGATATATGTCACATCAATATTACGGCGAATTGCATGAACAGTATGCCCCATACCAATGGCAAATCCATCGCCATCTCCACCAGAAGCAATAACCGTTAAATCACGATTAGCCATTTTCACACCTTGCGCAATTGGTAGCGCACGTCCATGAATACCATGAAATCCGTATGAGTTAATGTAACCAGAAATACGCCCAGAGCATCCAATACCAGAAATAACTGCTAGTTCATGTGGTTCTAGTCCTACGTTGGCCGATGCACGTTGAATTGCTGCTTGAACCGAGAAATCTCCACACCCTGGACACCAGTTAGGTTTTACACTATTACGAAAATCTTTAAACGTTGCCATTAATCAAGCACATCTCCTTACTTTTTGCGTAGACTTCTTGCGGTAGAAATGGATTTCCATCATACTTTAAGATACTCTGCACTTTATGGTGATTACCGACATTCATCTTTAAAATATTGGCTAATTGGCCCGTAGCGTTATTTTCCACTACAACGACCTTCTTCGCTCCATTTACATAAGGAAGAATTTCATCAGCAGGGAACGGATGAATCAAGCGAATATGCGCATGGTTGACGCGAAGTCCGTCTGCTTCTAAACGCTCCATCGCTTCTTCAATTGCCCCTCTTGTTGAATTAAAGCCAACGAATAAGACATCTGAATCAACTTCATCTGAATGTAGATGAATTGGTGTTTTAAACTGAATGTTGTCTAGCTTTCTCATACGCTTATCCATTTGGTTATTACGGTTAATTGGTGACTCAGAAGGCTTTCCTGTTTCATCATGTTCAACTCCTGTGACGTGATGAATACCATTTTTCATACCAGGAATAACGCGAGGAGAAACGCCATCTTTTGTCACTTCGTAACGCTTATAGTATTCTTTCGCTTCCAGCTCAGGAAGCTCATCTTTTTGAAGCTTTCCTCGGCGAATTTGAATGCGACTATAGTCTAGAGGATTCACAGATTGTTTTCCAAGTGAAAGTTGTAAATCCGTCAGCATAATAACAGGACACTGGTATTCTTCAGCTAGGTTAAATGCTTCGATTGTATCATAGAAGGCTTCTTCAACCGTACTTGGCGCCATCACGATTTTCGGAATTTCACCATGAGTGCCGTAGATCATTGCCATTAAGTCGGATTGTTCTTGTTTTGTCGGCAATCCTGTACTTGGGCCTCCACGCTGTGTATCAATGATAACGATTGGCTGCTCTGTAATCCCTGCAAGACCAATTGACTCCATCATAAGAGATAGCCCAGGACCCGCTGATGCTGTTAAGGCACGAACGCCGGCATAGTTTGCACCAATTGCCATTGTACACGCTGCAATTTCATCCTCAGTTTGAATAACCGTACCGCCAAACTGCGGAAGCTTTTTAATTAAATACTCCATAATTTCTGATGCAGGCGTAATTGGATATGCAGGCATAAAGCGCGCTCCACCTGCTACAGCACCTAAAGCTATAGCGTCATTTCCAATCATAAACATACGCTTTTGTCCATCTGCTGGTTCAAGTCTCATCGTTTCTAAATTCTCACCAAGCTGCTCACGAATATATTCTGCGCCTCGTTTAATAGCTTCCATATTCTTTTGAACAACTTGTTGTCCTTTGCGACCAAAAATCTCTAATACTACTTCTTCGAATACATTTGTATCAATATGTAAAACAGCGCTTGACGCTCCTACTGCTACCATGTTCTTCATTAAAGACGTTCCAAGTTCAGTTGCAATTTCGGTAAACGGTACGGAATACAACGTTGCTGTTGTACAGTTTTCAGGAAGTGCTGGTTTAAACTTCGCATCTCCAATGACAATGCCACCTTGACGAAGCTCATGTACGTTCACATCGATTGTTTCCTGATCAAACGCTACTAAAATATCTAAATCATCTGATACAGAACGCACTTGCGTTGTACTTACACGAATTTTATTGTTTGTATGTCCACCTTTAATACGTGAAGAAAAATGACGATAGCCGTATAAATAGTATCCCAATCGATTTAAGGCAGTTGAGAAAATTTCACCTGTACTTTCGATTCCTTCACCCTGCTGACCGCCAACTTTCCATGAAAGCTGCTTTACCATCTAAGCCACTCCTTTTATTCTGTCAAGATTGCTCTTCTTTCTAATGAAATCATTCTAAAAGTGAGCAATAAAATACTAAGTTTCTTAATCCGTCTACAATTCTATTCCCACATGCGCTAAAATGCAACCCTTTCCACATAATTCACAGATTTATATTTTTACCGTATTTACTAGGTTCATTATGGTAATCGTTGCACAAAATTTGAAAATAAAAATCGATGCACTTGGTCCGCTGAATAATGCTTATGTAGTTGGTTAATTAGATTGTGATAATCTTTAAATTTACTTAGTCCTACTACTGTTTGATCAATACCATCAAAGTCTGAGCCAAATCCAACTGAATACTCTCCTCCTCTGCTACATATATAATCCAGATGTCTTAATACATCATCCACGGTCGCTTCATTTTTATCCGTTAAAAACTGCGGGACAAAGGTAATGCCAATAACACTCTTTTTTTTCAGTAAGGCATCAATTTGATCATCGCGTAAATTCCTCGGGTTCGAACACAGTGAATACGCGTTTGAATGAGTTGCGACAACGAAATCCGATTCTTCTAATACATCCCAAAAGCCTTGCACTGATAAGTGAGAAACATCGGTCCAGACTTTATGACGATTATTTTCCTTTACAATCTCTTTGCCAAAGCTAGACAAACCGGCACCACGTGGTTCTAGAATACCATCGCATGCCGCATTCGCATAGTTCCATGTCAGACCTACTGACCTAACCCCTAAAGCAAATAGCGTTTGTAAACGAACGAGATGAACTCCAATAGCATCACACCCTTCTAAACTAAGCATTGCGCCTATTTCTTTCTTCCCTAAACGTACAATATCCTCCTGTGATCGAATCCACTTAACGTTCGGAGAGCTAATAATATGCTTTTTAAAGAGCTGCACCATTTCAAGAGCCACGTCAAACTGCTGCTCTGCTGGAACAGCTTCTGGAATAAAGATAGCAAATATTTGTACTTTACCACCTGCTTGCTTCATTCCATCAATCGTTGTATGGAGGTTCGGGCTATTTTCCACAGATAAATGTTGATTCCACCATAACTTGGCTAACACGTCACAATGCGCATCGAAAATCATTTCCTCTACTCCTTTCAATCTATTATCTACAAAAAAGACCTGCTAGGTTATACCTAGCAGGTCCCGTCCATTTTATGATTAACGAGGTTCAACGATGAGTTTAATCGCTGTCCGTTCTTCCCCGTCAATTTGAATATCGGTAAAAGCAGGAATACAGATTAAGTCGACACCGCTTGGCGCTACAAAACCTCGAGCTATTGCGACTGCTTTTACTGCCTGATTTAGTGCACCAGCGCCAATCGCCTGAATTTCAGCTGCACCACGTTCGCGCAATACTCCGGCTAAAGCACCAGCAACTGAATTCGGGTTAGACTTCGCCGAAACCTTTAAAATTTCCATATCTAACTCCTCCTTATTCTTTACAATGTATGATGAGAGATCATTAGACCAATGACTTAATTGATTTCAATGATACTATATTCACGAAATAGTAAACGTATTCCTGCTTGTTTTCTCTAATTGTTTAAAAACTTGTCGTTTGTACATATTCGCTAATCTTTGTTCTTTTTCGCTCAGTAAAACGACAAAAAAAGCGGTACGCCTCCACAGAAACATACCACTTTTTTTATCTCATTTATTCAAAAAAAGGATGATCATCATTAATTAAAATCCGATCAATTTTTTTAGCTTGACCTGTTTTCTCATCAAGGTCAATAATAACTCCACTCAGCTGCGTTCGACCTTCCTTTGGAACTTCAAAGCGAACTGGAAGCGATGTTAAGAAACGCTTCATTACTGCTTCTCGCTCCATGCCTAATATACCATCATAAGGACCTGTCATTCCAACATCTGAAATATATGCAGTTCCTTGAGGTAAAATACGGTTATCAGCTGTTTGAACATGCGTGTGAGTTCCAACTACAGCACTTACGCGACCATCTACGTACCAGCCAATCGCCTGCTTCTCACTTGTGGTTTCGGCATGAAAATCAACAAAAATAATTGGCGTACGTTGCTTTGCTTGTTCAATTAACTCGTCAATCTTTTTAAACGGGCAGTCAAGGGGGGCCATAAACGTTCGACCTTGTAAGTTAATAACAGCTACTTCATATTGATTGTAGGTTACATATGTAATTCCTTTTCCAGGCGTTCCCTCTGGGAAATTGGCTGGACGCACTAAGTTCTTAGCATCATCAATGAAATCAAAGATTTCACGCTTATCCCATGCGTGATTACCAAGCGTGACTACATTTGCACCAGCTTGTAAAAATGCCCGATATATTTTTTCCGTAATTCCTTTTCCAGACGCAGCATTTTCACCATTTACAATTGTTAAGCCTGGCGCATATTTTCTCTTTAATCGTGGTAAATATTCTTCTACCATATCTCGGCCTGGAGAACCAACAACGTCTCCAATAAATAAAATTCTCATCTTTTAGCTCCTTATTTCTGACTCAAAAAAATAAAGTGGCAATCGCCACTTTATTTTACTTATTTCGCGTATTCAACAGCTCGTGTTTCTCGAATTACTGTTACTTTAATATGACCAGGATAGTCTAGTTCATCTTCTATGCGTTTGCGAATATCACGCGCTAAGCGATGCGCTTCTAAGTCACCAATCGTATCTGGTTTAACCATAATGCGGACTTCACGTCCTGCTTGAATAGCAAATGATTTTTCAACACCCTCATAAGACTCAGAAATTTCTTCAAGCTTTTCTAAGCGACGGATGTAGTTTTCTAACGTTTCACTTCTAGCACCCGGCCTTGCAGCTGATAACGCATCTGCTGCAGCAACTAGAACAGCAATAATTGATGTCGGTTCTGTGTCACCATGGTGTGAAGCAATTGCATTAATAACAACAGGATGCTCTTTATATTTCGTAGCTAGCTCGACGCCAATTTCAACGTGGCTTCCTTCTACCTCGTGGTCGATTGCTTTTCCAATATCGTGAAGCAAACCTGCACGCTTCGCAAGCGTAGCATCTTCACCAAGTTCAGAAGCCATCAATCCAGCTAAATGAGCAACTTCCATCGAATGTTTTAAGACGTTCTGACCATAGCTCGTTCTGAATTTCAAACGACCTAGTATCTTCATTAAATCTGGATGCAAGCCATGAACTCCAACTTCAAACGTCGTCTGTTCACCAACCTCACGAATATACTCATCTACTTCACGACGAGATTTCTCAACCATCTCTTCAATTCGAGCTGGGTGAATACGTCCATCCTGAACAAGTTTGTCCAAGGCGATACGTGCCGTTTCACGGCGAATAGGGTCAAAACCTGATAAAATAACTGCTTCTGGTGTATCATCAATAATAAGATCAATACCTGTTAATGTCTCTAATGTACGAATATTTCGACCTTCTCGACCAATGATTCGACCTTTCATCTCATCGTTTGGTAAGTTAACAACTGAAACCGTTGTTTCAGCTACGTGATCTGCTGCACAACGCTGAATCGCAAGCGAAAGAATTTCTTTAGCCTTTTTATCTGCTTCTTCTTTTGCACGATTTTCTGTTTCTTTCACCATCATCGCAACATCATGGGAAAGTTCATTTTCAACACGATCTAAAATAATCGCTCGTGCATCGTCTCTCGTTAAGCCTGAAATGCGTTCTAGTTCCGCTTGACCAGCCTTGACTAATTCTTCAACTTTGCTTTCCATCTCTTCAATATGCTGTTGTTTAACAGTAAGAGAATTATCTTTCTTTTCAAGTGCCGCTTCACGTTTATCAAGTGACTCGTCTTTACGATCAAGATTTTCCTCTTTTTGCATTAATCGATTTTCTTGTTTTTGAAGTTCTGCTCGACGATCACGAATATCTAGTTCTGCCTCTGTACGAAGCTGATGGATTTCATCTTTCGCTTCTAATAAAGCTTCCTTTTTCAAAGCTTCCGCTTCACGGGTTGCATCATCGATAATTTGTTCTGCATTTGACTTTGCTCCCGCAACCTTAGCTTCAGCAATCGATTTACAAACAAAAAAGCCAACAACTGCACCGACGATTAGGCCAAGCAAAGCGAAGATGATTGTAATTATATCCATCATTTCACCTCCCCTTGCTATAAACTTGTAAGTTTTTAATTTCATGTCGGCATGTATATCGTCTTCACCTTTCAATATACACACAAAGGCTTTTAAACGCTAAAATGTTTTAAAAAGGGAAAATATACATCTTAATTGTAAGTCTGTCCATTTTTATTGTCAAGCCTATGAAAATGCTATGTCACGAAAATTCATGCGCTTGCTATCACTATGATTAACATTTTTTTCAAAAAAAAGACCCTTTTTTAAAAAAGAGTCTTTTTTAAGCAAAAGAAATGCCATTAAATTTTCAATTCATCTTGACCATCGTCTTCAGGCATTTGCTCTGCCGCTTCATCTAATCCATGATATTCACGAACTTGACCAGCAATTTCTTGGCGAATATCAATATTCTCTTTTAGGAATTGTTTCGCATTCTCACGGCCTTGACCTAAACGTTCTTCGTTATAAGAATACCAAGCTCCACTTTTTTGTACGATATCTAAATCAGAAGCAATATCTAAAATTTCTCCTTCTTTCGAAATTCCTTCTCCGTACATAATATCCACTTCAGCTGCGCGGAATGGTGGTGCTACTTTGTTTTTGACAACTTTAATTCTTGTTTTATTTCCCACAATATCGTTACCTTGCTTCAACTGCTCAGCACGACGAACTTCAAGGCGCACTGAAGAGTAAAACTTAAGCGCACGTCCACCTGGCGTTGTTTCAGGGTTACCAAACATAACGCCAACTTTTTCACGAATTTGGTTAATGAAAACAGCAATTGTCTTCGATTTATTAATAGCACCTGACAGCTTACGAAGTGCTTGAGACATTAAACGAGCTTGTAAACCAACGTGAGAATCTCCCATTTCACCTTCAATTTCAGCCTTAGGCACAAGTGCTGCAACAGAGTCAATAACTAGAATGTCAACCGCTCCACTACGAACCAACGCTTCAGCAATTTCAAGAGCTTGTTCACCTGTATCAGGCTGTGATAAAAGAAGCTCATCAATATTAACACCCAGCTTTTGTGCATAAACCGGATCTAGCGCATGCTCAGCATCGATAAACGCTGCTTGTCCGCCCTGCTGTTGCACTTCTGCGATTGCATGAAGTGCAACTGTTGTTTTACCAGAACTTTCTGGACCATAAACTTCAATAATACGCCCTCGCGGATATCCACCTACACCAAGCGCAACATCTAACGCTAGAGAACCACTAGACACAGTTGAAATTTTACGTTCAGTTTGCTCTCCTAATTTCATAATTGAACCTTTACCGAATTGCTTTTCAATTTGTTTTAGAGCCATATCAAGGGCTGCTTGACGATCGTTCACTCGATTTCCTCCTCTATACTTGCTTGCTTTTTTTTATAATTTAAGATTACTACGTTGTAGTAGCAATGACGTTTTAATTAACTTTCTATACATAACTATACTCGCTTTCAAGTCATTTGACAAGCAAAAAGCGAATAAATGTTCGATTTTTTTATTTTGAAGGCTGGGACTATATTAAAAGAAAAAAGTGAATATTTGTGAAGGAAAAATCCCTCCTTATATACAAGGAGGGACTAAACCATTTCAATATATCACTGTTTCAGAAGTTGTAAAAGATAATAGCTTCCATAATTCACAGTACGTTTACGAATACCATCACGACTGCCCGTAAGCTTTAACGGATATACGCGTGTTTTCTCATCTTTAAAAGCTATACCAATATAAACTGTACCAACTTCCTTATCTTCTTGCTTAGACGGACCAGCGACGCCTGTAAAACTAATGCCAATATCAGAGCCTGTCAGTTTTTTCACACCAACGGCCATTTCTTCTGCGCACCTCTTGCTAACTGCTCCGTCTCGCTCTAGGGTTTCTTTTGCTACATGTAATACGTGGTGCTTTATCTCAGTTTGATAAGCAACGATGCTGCCTTTTACAACATCTCCAGATCCAGGAATGCTTGTCAGCGTCCCACTGAACAAGCCGCCAGTTAAGCTTTCAGCTGAAGCAACCGTCACTTGTTGTTCTTGAAGCGTAGCAATGAGCTCTGCTTGTAGAGACGTCAGGTCATATCCATAGAAAAACTCTCCTACACGATTCATAATCTGCTTTTCTACTTCATCAAGCATTCGATGGGCCTCGGCCACATCCTCATGCTTAGCCGTTAAGCGAAGCGTTACTTCTCCATCAGCAGCTAACGGTGCAATGGTTGGGTTTGTTTGTGCATCTAATAAATCTTCAATATCTGTTTCTAACTGAGACTCTCCAATTCCAAAGAAACGTAAAACACGAGACTCAATTTGCTCTTTTATATCTAGCTTTTCTGCTAAATATGCTTGTCCATACGACTCATACATAGGATAAAGTTCCTTTGGCGGACCAGGAAACAACATGTAGTCAATACCATTCACCGTAATACCCATTCCCGGTGCCATTCCATAATCGTTTGGCAGTATTGTTGCACCTTCAAGTACAATTGCTTGCTTCCTATTATTAGGCGTCATTGTTCGATTGGTTTTTTCGAAGTACGATTCAATACTTTCAAGCGCTTTGTGATCTGTTACAAGTGAGACACCTAGTTCTGAAGCAATTGTTTCTTTGGTAAGGTCGTCTTTTGTCGGACCAAGCCCGCCTGTAAATACAATCAAATCCGCACGCTTTTGAGCGGTCAAAATAGCTTCTTTTAATCGGCTTTCATTATCGCCAACTACCGTATGATAGTATACATTAATACCAAGCTCTGCAAATTTTTTAGATAGGTACTGCGCGTTTGTATTGGCAATTTGGCCTAGCAAAAGCTCTGAACCTACTCCAATAATTTCCGCGTTCATCAAATCATCCCCATTATTTTGAATTAACAAATGCTTGCTTGTTTTTTGCAAAGTAATCCCATCCAGAAATTACTGTAAATACAACAGAAATCCACAGGGCAATTGCTGCAAATGGAAATGACACAAATTCAAAAGGTAAGTTATAAAGTAAAATAGCTGAAATAGCAATAATTTGTGTCCACGTTTTAATTTTACCTAGCATATTTGCAGCAACGACTTCTCCTTCTCCAGCGAGAACTAAACGTAAGCCTGTTACTCCAAATTCACGGCTAATAATAATAATTGCAGCCCAACCTGCACCGGCAATCAAGTCCAAATCTACAATAGCAATCAGCGCTGCTGAAACCAATAGCTTATCTGCTAGCGGATCTAAAAATTTCCCAAGGTTTGTAACTAAATTATATTTACGAGCGTAGTATCCATCGATCCAGTCTGTTGTAGACGCAATAATAAATAACGCTGCCCCTAGTAGATGAGCAATTGGCACATCCATTCCAGCAGCGCTAACTTCGCCAAAAGGTAATGGTGCCATCATTAAAATTAAAAAAAGTGGGATTAAAAAAATTCGAGAGATTGTAATCTTATTTGGTAAATTCACTATTGTTTCCTCCAATTACATACAAAAACGGAAGTCGTGCAAACTGTTGTCGGCACGACTTAACCATTTTTAATACTTTTAAGCTAGTTATTGAGCTTTTTCCGGCTCATATTTAATCGTTACAACTTGTCTAATTTGTTGGTTAGCATCAAATGGTAAACTAACGTCTTGGCCATTAATTTTTAATTGTACCCCTGGTGAGAAGCCAATATTCACTCGAACTTCACTTTCTTTTGTTAAGTCGAATTCTTTTGTTTCACCATTTTTCAACATGGCATTATAAAATGAATTCCCCTTACCATTTTTCACATCCAACCATGTATCAGCTTGAGTAGACGATACTTCTAGCTTAAACTCATCTGTTCCAGACAACTCATACGTTCCGTTGTGACCTGACTTTTGAACTTCTTTATAAGCTTGCTGTGTTTCTTCTTTTTCTTCTTCTTTTTTCTCTTCGTCTTCCTTAGCAGCTTTTTCTTTTTCTGCCTTTTCTTTTTCTGCCGCTTCTTTTGCAGCTTGATCTTCATTAGATGCTTGCTGCTCTTGGGATTGTTGCACTTCGTTATTTGTTTGTTCAGTATTTGCAACTTGATCTTCTTGACGACCGGATACAATATTTTGAGCAATCACCCAAATGATAATTCCGACTACCAGCACACCAGCAACTACTAAAATCGTCGGTAAGTAATCTGCTGCTTTTGATGCTTTCGTATTTTGGGGGATTTCTTTTCGACTGCGAACACGAGATAAAGGCTGTGGAATATCATCGGTTTGAGTCGTTGGAATATCCGTTTTGTACTGATCAAAAATGTCATCGGGGTTCAACCCTACAGCTTCACAATACTGCTTGATAAACGCTCGCACATAAAATTTCCCTGGCATGACATCATAATTACCTTCTTCAATACCAATCAAATAGCGCTTTTGAATTTTTGTGTTTTTTTGTAAATCTTCTAGCGACATCCCTTTATTTTCTCGCTCTTGTCTTAACCTTTGCCCTAACTCTGTCAATATTAACACCTACCAATTATGCTAAAAATCAAACATGGATAATCCACCGTTTGGAAACATTTGCGATCCTTCAATGACTTCATATGTAATTTCTTCATCTGGATCATTTCGTAATTCAATGATATACGCAAAGTCATCCAGCGTATACTCACTATTTTGTACAAATACATCAGGATGCTCAACAATCTTTGTTGCAGGCACATTCATAATTTCACGAACGAGCTGCCAGTGTTTTTCATTCGCCCTTCTTGTTGATACAATACCATCAATAATAAAGATGTTATTAGAATTATACTCATCTTCAATTAGTTGACTGCGAATTGTTTGTTTTAACAGCGTTGATGACACAAATAACCATCTCTTATTCGCACAAACACTAGCAGCAACAATCGACTCCGTTTTACCAACGCGAGGCATTCCTCTGATGCCAATTAATTTATGACCATCTTGTTTAAAAAGCTCTGCCATAAAGTCCACTAGCAAGCCAAGTTCGTCTCGCACAAAACGAAATGTCTTTTTATCATCAGCATCTCGTTGAATATAACGACCGTGACGAACAGCTAAACGATCTCGTAGCTTTGGAGGACGCATCTTTGTCACAACAATATTATCCATTGTTTTCAAAATAGATTCAAGCCGTTCAATTTGCTCATGGGAATCGCACCGTAATAGCAAGCCACGCCTTTTGTCATCTACCCCATTAATTGTAACAATGTTAATTGCCAGCATACCTAAAAGAGACGAGATGTCTCCCAATAAACCAGGTCGATTTTTCTGTATTTGATATTCTAAGTACCACTCAATTTTGTTCACGAAACCCCTCCTCATCCCATTTGTTCCGTCTAAACCTAATCCAATAATAGAATGAACATAGCAAAACACTCATTCACAGCACAAAAATGCTTGAAGAACGATTAACAAATCACCTCAAACACCACTCGGAGAAGCTGTTATTAGATATGTTAAAAATGCGAGTTTCTAAAATGGCGCTCGCTGTTATGTTTCCCCTTTTTTCACATAATTTAAATATAAATGATTTTCATTAAATTATAAAGTGTAAAACCTATTTCTTATGTAAATGTTCTTATTGTAAGCGCTGTACTTTCTACCTTTGCTTATGAGTGAATTATTTATAAATAAAAAAGAGTCGTTTCTCAAACAAATTTGAGTCGACTCCTTCTTTTGTTCGCTTCATTAACATCTTTACATTAATTAGCAGAACCGTTATTTTGAACAAGCTTTACCATCATATTAGCAATTGCATGTTGCTCTTCTTTTGAAGCAACGCTCCATAAGTCTGCTAATATTTTTTCTTGTTCGTTTTTTGCGTCAACTTGGTTCGCTAGATAGCCACCAATTTGATATGCTAAGTCGTTGATTACCTCGTTGTTCATTCCTTCGTTTTGAGCATGATGTAAGCGATCGCCTAAAAAGTTTTTCCAGTTACCCCAATTGTCTAATACTGACATGAGTAGCCCTCCTTAAGGTTTATTCATATCATAGTTTGTACACCTTCCTCTTTTTTATTCGCGTTATTATGTATGCCAACCACCATCTACTGATAAAATTTGTCCTGTTATATAAGAGGATTGATCAGAAGCTAAATAAGCAACTGCATCGGCAATTTCTGAAGGCTTTCCAATGCGTCCCATCGGAATTTCCTGCTCCATCATTTCAAGGTCTTCTTGTGTATAATCAGATAGCATATTTGTCAAAATAGCTCCTGGCGCAATTCCATTCACTCGAATTTTACTTAGCGCAACTTCTTTAGCTAACGCTTTGACAAAAGTATTCTGAGCCCCTTTCACCGTTGAATACAGCACTTCATAAGAAGCTCCCTCCAATCCCCAGATAGATGAGATAACGATAATATTCCCAGTTCTTTTCTGAATCATTTTAGGGAGAACAAATTTTGCAATTCGATAAAGAGCGGTTACGCTCAGATAAACCATTTCTTCAATACGCTCATCTGTCACATCCATCATTAATGCTGATAAGCTTTGACCACCATTGTAAATAAGCAGATCTACCGGTACAACAAGAGTCGATAAAAAGTGATCAACCCCCTCTTTTGAAGACAAATCTCCTTGCACCACCATAATATTATCCGTGTAGGAACGAAGGTAACTAGCTAGTTTGTTCACCGCTGCTTCATTTTGATAATAATGAAGGACTACTCCGTATCCTTCCTTTACCATTTTCTCGGCAATAGCACTGCCAATTCCTCCGCTCGCTCCTGTAATTAGCGCATATTTCTCCATGTTGATTCTCCTTGTATTATCCAATAAAAAAGCTGACTTAACGTCAGCTTTTCATATACTATCTTATCACTTATTTCGGTACAACCTCACATACAGTAAAGCTTTCTTCTTGAATCATATCATTCATTACATGCTTCACGTCGTCTACTGTAAGCTTTTCAAGCGTATCTACAACATCAAATAAATTCATATCATTAAATGCATAGCGGGTAAACTGATTAGCAATAAACTCTGGAGAATTTAAAGCTCGCAAAAATTCTCCAATTTTCTTCTTTCTTACTCGTTCTAACTCATCTTCTTGTAAACCTTTAGATTTCACTTCAAATAAAATCTCTTTAATTCTCCCATAAAACTTATTTGGATCTTCTGTATCTCCGCCAATTAGCGCAAATCCAAAGCCACTTTCTTCGGTATAGTCATATGAGAATGTCTCATCAATGAGCCCATTTTTATACAGATCTTCATAGTAAGAAGAGCTTTTTCCAAATGCAAGATCAAGTACAATATTCATTGCAAGCTCGTGGCGAAGCATATCTTGTCCGGAACGTTCAGGCTTTCTTGTTTTTAAGCCAACCATAGCTTTGGAGGCTTGGACAGGCATGTTTAATACCTGTTTTTGTTCCGCTACCGTTTCTGGCTCTTTATCAAAATGACGAGTAATTTCAGGCATATCTTCATAATCTTTTTTAGCTTGATTTTCACGAATTTGAGTCATTACCTTTTCTGCATCAACAGGCCCTACCACAAATAGTAGCATATTGCTCGGGTGATAAAATGTTCCATAGCACGTATAAAGCAAATCTTTTGTAATGTGGGAAATGGACTCAATGGTACCAGCAATGTCAATTTTAACAGGGTGATTTTTATACATGTTTTGAATTGTTCCAAAGTACAAGCGCCAGTCTGGATTATCATCATACATCGTAATTTCTTGTCCAATAATTCCTTTTTCTTTCTCGACTGTCTTTTCAGAGAAATATGGTTCTTGAACAAAGTCTACAAGCGTCTCTAAATTTTGTTCAAAGTTAGACGTGCAGCTAAATAAATACGCTGTGCGCGTAAATGATGTAAATGCATTGGCAGACGCACCCTGCTTGCTAAACTGTTGGAAGACATCACCATCTTCTTTTTCAAACAGCTTATGCTCAAGAAAATGCGCAATTCCATCAGGAACTTTAATCATCTCATCTTCTCCGAGCGGAACAAATTGATTGTCAATGGAACCATATTTTGTAGTAAACGTGGCAAACGTTTTGTTGAACTCAGGCTTTGGTAAAATATAAACCTCTAATCCATTATCCATTTTTTCATGATAAAGCTGTTCTTTCAGCTGAGAAAATTCAATTTTCTCCATTGTTTTCACCGCCTTTTCCTGTTAAGAAATAAACTGTATCCATCGCAATGTTTTCAGCTACCTTCACAATTTCTTGTTTTGATACTGCATCGATTTGTTTTAGATATTCATCAACCGAAATACTTTTCCCTGTTAGTTCATTATGGTACATAACTTCAACCAGACCTCGTGGTGTGTCTACCGTTTCTAACAGTTGATTATGAATAACTGCTTTCGTTTGAGCGATTTCACTATCAGTAAACGAGCCATTCTTCATTTCTTCCATTTGTTCCTTAATAATGGTTATAGCCTGGTCATAGTTTTTTGCATCGATTCCTGACATAACCATCAGAAGACCTTTATGGCTTTCAACTCGTGATGCAGCATAGTAAGCTAAGCTTGCCTTTTCACGAACGTTAATGAACAACTTTGAATGAGAAAACCCGCCAAATATACCGTTAAACACCTGTAGGGCAAAATACTGACGATCTCCATATACAACGTTTGTACGGTAGCCAATATTTAATTTACCTTGTTTTACCTCTTGCTTTTCTATCACTTCATTCACATTGGTAATTTCTTTTTGCGTAATTGAGCGTTCAATTTTTTTGGGTTGACGTTGTGGTAAATTAAACGCTTGCTCAACCGTGTTTTTTACTTCTTGTTCATGAAAATCACCAATAACATAGAGGTGAATAGCATCTTCTTTTAATACATGCTGATAATAATTATAGAGCTTATCTGCTGTAATGGATTCAATATCATCAATTCGACCATTAACATGCAGAGAGTAAGGTTCCTCTTTACACATCTCTTCAACTAAGCGAAGATTTGCATAGCGCATTTTATCATCGAATACAGCTTGAATCCGTTGTCGAAGCGATCGCTTTTCTTTTTCCATTGCGTCATTTAAGAAAGCTCCCTCCTCCGTTGCCGGCTTCAATAGAATTTCACCAAGCAGTGCAAGTGCTTTTTGAAGAAGAGGAGTTGAGTCTTTTAAATATTTTTCGTTCGCTATATCAATCCGAATAGTTATATCGTGATTATCACCCTTTTTTGTCAAATCCACCTGAAGAGTTGCACCATATAGTTCATCTAAATATGTACGCAGCTGTGTTGTGGTTGGAAAAGATTCTGTAGCACTTTGTAATACATAAGGTAAAAGAGCTCGCATTGTCACCGTTTTTTCATCCAATGGAGCATTTAATTTTAGAATAAACGTATTGGTTTTATACTTTGTAGTTGGGATTGTATGCAGCGTCAGGCCATTCAATTCGTGCTTTTGTTCAGTCAATAATTTCATCAAGATACCTCCTTTTAATAGTAAGTTTGCTAAAAACAACACAATACCTTTATTTTTAGTTTATTTTGCCGTTTTTAGTCTTACCTTCACTATATCTAATTAGAGGAAAGATTTTCAAGGAAACACCTTTTATACAAGATCTCATTTGTCATATATTCTTATCTTCAACTCTTCTTTAATGTGTTGTCATTCTTCTTGAATAGTGCTATAAAAAATAGAATTCTAATAATCCCCATCCCTTTTCACCACATGATTGCGTAAGATTCCTTCTTTCTTTACCGCAAACTTTTTTAATTTCTTTTTGTCTACATTTTTTTTGATAAAATCCTTTACTTTTTTTGTGCGAATTTAAAAAGAACAAAGGCAGATTACAAACCTTTGTTCTTGAAAATAGTTTTATTATCTTTTTCCCTTTTCATAAGGCGTACCAAGTGCTTTTGGTGCCTCTGCTCGACCAACAAATCCAGCTAACGCTAAAATTGTCAAGACGTAAGGAGCAATCGTTAAAATAACAGTTGGAATATCTTGAATAACTGGAATTTGTGCTCCTGTAATACTTAAAGATTGTGCTAACCCAAAAAAGAGAGCTGCTCCCATCGCACCAATTGGGTGCCATTTTCCAAAAATCATGGCTGCAAGTGCTAAGAAGCCCTGTCCAGAAATGGTTCCAGCTGAGAAGTTTGTTGCGATTGACGTCGCATATACAGCACCACCAATACCAGCTAACACACCCGATAACATAACGCCCACATATCGCATTGTGATAACTTTAATCCCCATCGTATCCGCAGCCATTGGATGTTCACCTACAGAGCGAAGACGCAGCCCAAACGGCGTTTTGTAAATGATATACCATACAACGAAAGCTAGCAAAATCGCTAAATATGATGTAATTGGAACATTTGAGAAAAACAGCTTACCAATAATCGGAATATCAGATAGGAAAGGAATGCTTGTTTTATCAATACGAAATTGAATAAAATCTGTTTGTCCTTTTCCAAAAATTTTCTTGATTAAAAAGATAGACAAACCTCCAGCTAAGAAGTTGAGTGCAACCCCGCTGACTACTTGATCTGCTTTAAGCGTAATACTTGCTACTGCATGAATAAGTGAAAAGATTGCACAAACCCCTGCTGCAATTAAAATTGAAACCCAAGGTGCCCATGCTCCCAATGAGTCTTGAAGAAGTAGCGTTGAAACAATTCCTGTAAATGCACCAAACATCATAAGACCTTCCAGTCCGATATTTACAACACCAGACTTCTCACTAAACACTCCACCTAATGCTGTAAAAATAAGCGGTGCTGCAGAATACAGCGCAGCTGGAATAATTATAATTAAAACGTCTAAGAAACTCATTGTGCTCCTCCTTTACTTAAACGACCAATAATCCAACGAATAAGGTAACTGGACGCCACGAAGAAAATGATAAGAGCGATAACAATCTCAATTAATTCTGACGGCACTCCCGCCATAAAGTTCATTTGTGGTGCCGCTGTTTGTAGACCGCCGAATAGAAATGCAGCAAGCAAGATACCAATTGCACTATTAGCTCCTAAAAGGGCAACAGCAATTCCATCGAATCCCGTTCCAGTAAATGACGTAAAAGTATTCATATATTGGAATGTACCAAGCCCTTCCATCGCACCGGCTAATCCTGCAAATGCACCAGATACTGACATAGAAAGAATGATGTTGCGAGACACATTCATTCCTGCATATTTAGAAGCATGCTGATTAAACCCAACAGCACGAAGTTCAAAGCCTTTTGAGGTTTTGTTTAATAGGAACCACATTACAAAAGCTGCTAAAAACGCTACAATAATCCCATAGTGCAAACGAGAATTGTTCGTTGCCTCAGCTAAAAATGAAGATGCTAATGACGCTGACTCATTGATGTTGTATGACTTTTCATTCCCTGCATACAAAAATTCACGGATAATACTGCTTGTTGTATAAAGGGCAATATAGTTCATCATAATGGAGACAATAACCTCATGAACATGAAAGCGAGCTTTTAAATAACCAGGAATAAAGGCCCATAATGCACCAGCAATACCTGCTGCAAGGATTGCGAGTGGAATATGAATAACAGATGGAAGTTCAAAAGCGTAGCCTACCCACACTGCCGCTAACCACCCAACAAGAAGCTGACCTTCTACTCCAATATTAAATAAGCCTGTCTTGTAAGCAAATGCTACAGCAATACCTGCTAAAGCAAGGGGCGTCATTGCACGAATAGTTTCACCTAAAGCTTTTGGACTACCCAACATACCATTAAATAAAGAATCATAGCCTTTCACCGCATCATAGCCCCCAAGAACCATGATGATTGCACCAGCAAGCAATCCTAAAATTGCCGAGATAATCGGAATTAGAATGTGGATGGTTCGCTCATTTCTTAGCCATTTCATGATGTTTCACCTGCTTTCTCACGCTTTCCGCCTGCCATTAACAATCCAAGCTCCTGCTCATTTGTTTCGTTTGGATTTACGATATCTACAATTTTTCCTTCGTAGATAACAGCAATACGATCACTTAAATTCATAACTTCATCCAGTTCTAAAGACACAAGAAGAACCGCTCTTCCTTTATCACGCTCTTCAATTAACTTACGGTGAATAAACTCAATTGCTCCTACATCCAATCCACGCGTCGGCTGAGCTGCAATTAACAACTGAGGACTGCGGTCCACTTCACGAGCAATAATGGCTTTTTGCTGGTTTCCTCCAGAAAGAGCTCGCGCTTGTGTATATTCACTCGGTGTGCGAACATCATATTCTGCAATGAGTGCTTTGGCTTTTCGATAAATTTCTTTATAGTTCAAAATACCCCTTTTAGACATTGGCTCTTTATAGTACGTTTGAAGCGCGATATTTTCACCGATTGTATAGTCCAAGACAAGACCATGCTTATGGCGATCTTGAGGAATATGTCCTACACCTGATTCAGTAATTTTACGTGCCGATAGCTTTGTCAGGTCACTTTCATTTAGCGTGATAGCACCTGATTTGATTTTTGTAAGACCTGTGAGGGCTTCAATTAGTTCTGTTTGCCCATTACCATCTACTCCTGCAATTCCTACAATTTCACCCGCTCTGACAGTTAGCGATAGATCATTAACAGCTGCTACTCCGCGGGCATCTTCCACTACTAAGCCATCTATTGTTAACACAGCATCCTTCGGTTCTGCTGTTTTCTTTTCCGTTTTAAAATGCACTTCACGTCCAACCATTAAGGACGCCAATTCATCTGGATTGGTTTCAGAAACCGTTACTGTTCCAATCCCTACACCTTTGCGAATAATTGTACAGCGGTCACAAACCGCCATAATTTCTTTTAATTTATGAGTAATTAAAATAATGGATTTTCCTTCTTTAATTAAACGCTTCATAATTTCAATTAATTCTGTGATTTCTTGAGGTGTAAGAGCGGCTGTGGGCTCATCAAAGATTAAAATATCTGCACCACGATATAGTGTTTTTAAAATTTCGACACGTTGCTGCATACCAACCGAAATATCTTCAATTTTCGCATATGGATCAACAGAAAGCCCATATTGATTTGATAGTGCTTCAATCTCTTTAGCAGCTTTTGCAATGTTGATTTTTCCTGCTTTTGTCGGCTCATTACCAAGGATAATGTTTTCAGTAACTGTAAAATTTTGCACAAGCATAAAGTGCTGGTGAACCATCCCAATCCCTAAGTCATTTGCAATATTCGGATTCGTAATTTTAACAGCTTTTTCTTTCACCTTTATCTCGCCTTTTTCAGGTTGATAAAGCCCAAAAAGAACGTTCATCAGCGTTGATTTCCCTGCGCCATTTTCACCTAGTAAAGCATGGATTTCTCCTTTTTTCACTTGGAGTGTAATGTTATCATTCGCTACGATACCCGGAAACTCTTTACGAATATTTAGCATTTCAATTACATATTCCACTATGTTCACTCCCTATTTGTATCTAGAGTAAAGTCTATTATCTTGAATTTCTCATCATCTTAAAGGCTATGAAAAAGGCTAGTGGTTCACTAGCCTTTTTTCATACCTATCCTGTTTTGATATGAAGAATTATTTAAGAGTTTTCTCAAACTCTTTATATGCATCATCCGTTGCTGGTACTTTAATTTCGCCATCTAAGATTTTTTGTTTGTACTCTTCAACAGCTGTTTTTGACTCGTCCGTTACATTATCCATAGTTGGAGCAATACCAACCGCATCTTCTTGAAGTCCAAATACTACTTCTTCTCCACCAGGGAACTTTCCGTCTTTTGCTTGTTTTGCAACTTCTTCAACCGCAATATCAACACGTTTTACCATTGATGTTAGTGTTACGTTTTCTGGCATACCTTCTTGGTGCTGGTCACGGTCTACACCGATTACCCAAACCTTCTCACCTTTTTTCGCACGGTTTTTCGCTTCAGTAAACACTCCGTTACCAGTACCACCTGCTGCGTGATAAACAATATCAGCACCTTGGCTGTACATTGTTGATGCAATCGCTGAACCTTTTTCTGGCGCATTGAAATCTTCTGCGTATTGAACAACTACTTCAGCATCTGGGTTTACAGCTTTAACACCTGCTTTAAATCCGTTTTCAAACTTTTTAATTAACGGAGATTCTACTCCACCAACAAAGCCGATTTTATTGGTTGCTGTTTGTTTAGCTGCAACAACACCTACCAAGAACGAACCTTGCTCTTCGTTAAATAGAATGCTCGCCACGTTATCTAATTTTTCTGACTTTAATGTGTCATCAACTAGCGCAAAATGTGATTCTGGATATTGACCAGCCACTTTTTTGATGTCTTCTTTCAATAAGAAACCGATACCGTACGTAAGGTTATAGCCTGCTTCAGCAAACGTTGATAAGTTACTTTGGTATTCAGCAGCTTCAGCCGATTGTAAATATTTATAGCCTGTACCTTCTTCTAAGTTATTTTCTTTACCGAATTTTGTAAGACCTTCCCATGCTGATTGGTTAAATGATTTATCATCAACTCCGCCAGTATCTGTAACCATCCCTACTTTGAAATCTGAAGCTGATTTTTCACTACTTCCGCCTTCTGAGTCGCTAGATCCACAGGCACTTAGTAGTGTACCTGCCGCTAACATAAGTGATAAAGCCATTCCGTATTTACGTTTTGTCATTTTATTAACCCCCAAAATAGTGTAAAAGAATTGTAATGCTACTTCACGTTCGTCGCCCTTGGTATTGAACACCTCCTTAAAAGAATCCGTGTAAAACCATTACTAAAATTGCGAAAACTTAAAATCTATTAAACTCTTTTTCTCAATACTTGGAAACTAAATTTATCTGCTTTAAAATAGTTAATTGAATACAAAATCGGTTCATCATATTGGTCGTAATGCATTTGTCGCAGTACAAGAAGTGCTGTTTCTGGACTGCATTGTAAAATAGGAGAAACTTTTTCATGATACCCGATTGGCTCAATGTGGGCTACTGCATATGAAATATGTTTGCCAGCCTGTTTTTCAAGAATCCCTAGTAGAGACTCTTGTTTATATTCGAAATCTTCGGGCAATATTGTTTGTGGAACCTTGTCCATACAATATACAACCGGCTCATCATTTGCAGTTCTCACACGCTCAACAAAAAGCATTTTTTCGTCAATTTGACAGCCAAAACGCTCTATATCATTTTCTGAAACAACTTGTACATTGGATGATAAGAAAATGGTACCAGGCTTCATTCCAGCTTGTTCAATCATATGTGTTATACTATTTAATTGCTCAATACCTGAAAGAAACGTCGGCTTCGCATTCACAAATGTACCTACTCCATGTCTTCTGACAATAACATTTTCTTCTTCCAATATGCGAAGTGCTTCACGTAGCGTTGCTCTGCTTACGCCCAGCTGTTTTGACAGATCAAACTCTGATGGAAGTCTCTCTTTTTCTTTGAAAACTCCTCGTTCAATGTTTTGTTTAATGTTATCAATCACTTGTAAATACAAATGTCGATTATCCGCTCGAATAGACATCACACTTCCTCCATACCCTCAACTAGTCATCAGACCTCTGATGTTTGACTCTTTAATCGAAAATAATATATCATTTTTTTCAACATAAATAAATAGGTTATATTAATTTTATGTAAAAAACTTTAATATTTTTTTAAAAATATTGTTTTTTTCTATTTATTGTATGTAAGCATGTCTAACAACCTAATATTTCAGTATTTTTTTCACCAAAAACTAACAAACATTAAAATTAAATTAATAATATTCGTGTTTTAATTAACCAAACATGATAACACATTTTTTTATAATATCTTTTTATAAAAAATAATACCCTTAATGATAAAAAAAGACGTAGAGCATATGCTTACGTCTTTTCTAACCATTTAATTATGTTCCAACATCTTCGTTTTGCTGTGAAACCAGTACTGCTCGGGGTTTACTTCCTTCATAAGGTCCGACAACTCCCCGTTCTTCCATTGCATCAATTAAGCGAGCTGCTCGATTATATCCAATTCTAAAGCGTCTTTGCAGCATTGAAACAGAGGCTGTTTGCATTTCTGCTACAAGCTGAACTGCCTCATCATACAATTCATCCGCTACTTCTTCTACTTGTTCTGGAGCGTCTGTTGGAATCATTTCTTCTTGGTATTGCGCTTTTTGCTGAGCAATAACGAAGTCTACAACCTCTTCAACTTCCTCATCAGATAAGAACGCTCCTTGTACACGAACTGGCTTAGAAGCTCCAACCGGCATAAATAGCATATCTCCACGACCTAGCAGCTTCTCCGCTCCTCCCATATCTAAAATGGTACGGGAATCGGTTTGAGAGGACACGCTAAACGCAATTCGAGACGGGATATTAGCTTTAATAACCCCTGTAATAACGTCAACTGACGGTCTTTGCGTTGCAATAATTAAGTGAATTCCCGCAGCACGCGCCATCTGCGCTAAACGTGTAATTGAATCTTCAACATCTGATGAAGCAACCATCATTAAGTCGGCTAACTCATCTACAATGACGACAATATAAGGTAGCGTTGGTTGCTTAGCATCCGAGTCATCATTTTGGCGCTTCACAAGATCATTATACCCTTCAATATTTCTTGTACCGCTGTGTGAGAAGAGCTCATAACGGCGCTCCATTTCGCTTACGACTTTCTTTAAAGCCTGAGATGCTTTCTTTGGATCAGTTACAACAGGTGCCAATAGATGTGGAATACCATTATACATATTCAACTCAACCATTTTAGGGTCAATCATCATGAGCTTAACTTCGTGAGGCTTCGTTCGCATTAAGATACTTATGATAATTCCGTTAATACAAACACTTTTACCGCTACCTGTTGCTCCCGCAACAAGCATATGAGGCATTTTATTTAATTCTGCCAAAACAGCGTCGCCGGATATATCTCTTCCCAATCCCACCAGTAGCTTTTTATCAGGATCTATTTTTTCTTTTGATTCCAACACTTCACGAAGAGAAACCATCGCTACCTCTTCATTTGGAACTTCAATCCCCACTGCTGATTTACCAGGTATAGGCGCTTCAATTCGAATGTCTTTGGCAGCAAGAGCTAGAGCCAAATCATCGCTTAAATTTACAATTTTACTTACTTTCACTCCAACGTCCGGATATACTTCGTATTTGGTAACAGCAGGCCCTAAATGAACCTTAGCAACCGTTGCTTTCACACCAAAACTTTGAAACGTTTTTTCTAGTTTTTCAGCATTTTTATAAATATTCTTTTTCTCTTTTGCTTGATTACTTTTCTTCGGCATTGTTAGCAATCGGATAGGTGGAAGTTCATATTCCATGTTTTCAGCTTCCACAAATGAAATAACTGGTGCCTTTTCTTCTTGTTGAGGCGGGTCTTCTTTCTTGGCCACTGGTTGAACAGGCTTAACTGTTGGCTGTGGCTCGGGTTCTGGTTGAGACTGAATAGATGATGAAATAGGATCTACTACTTCTTCATAATCAAAGTGCTCAATAATTGGAGGCTGCTTTGCAATGACAGGTGCTTCTGCTTCCTGTTCATCATTTTCCTCCTCTTCTTCTACAGCTGGCTTACGCTTTTTCTTCCCTTTTGGTGTTTGCTTCCTTTTAGAAGCCCAATTTGCAATGTCTTCCCAACCCTCTTTTAATTCCGTCACTAAAAAGCGGACAATTGGCGTTAACACTTTTCGAAGCGTTTCGTGCAAAGAACGTCCTGTAATTAATAACACGCCAATCACGATTAAAAGTGAGGCAATGAGCTCAGTTCCTAAACTGTCAAATAAGTAATAAAACATCGCAAACATAACGGCTCCAACCATTCCGCCACCTAAATCACTGCGATTTACTTCCCCAGTTGCTTCTAACATATATAAATCCCATGTATTTAAGATAACTGAAGGATCAGTAAAAGTGCCGTTCTTAGAAAGGTTTTCAAATAGCGTAACGTGACTAAATAATAAAATAGCTAAAATAATTAAATATGTACCAACTAGCTGTCTTGTTATAAATGGTGGCAATGCTCTTTTCCAGATAATATAGCCTGACAGCACCAGCAAACCGATTAGCATAAGCATGTACCATTCACCAATAAAAAGACGAACAAGTAGCACAAGCGCCTGGCCAACCGCACCCAGCCCTGCCATCGCAATTAATGTAATAGCTAATAATAGTAAACCTATGAGTTCAAATCGTACAATGCGTTTCCATTCTTCCTTCTTAAATTTCCCTCTTCGTTTTTTCTTTGCCATGTTCTCACTCCAATCAACGTCTTCCTATGTTGATTTTCTTATTCATATACACTGAACAAAAAAGCAGCCATTACTCGGCTGCAACATACTCACTTATTATTATACCATATAATTTTAGCAAAATTATACTCAAATCCTTACGACAGAATTTGACCTGGGTAATATTTTTTGTCTAAATAATGCTGAGGATCTGTGCTTAAAATACGGACAATTTGCTGTTGATTGTATTCATTTTCTTCTACAAGCATAGAAATGCCGTTATACTGCATCATTTTTTGCTTTGGAAGCTCTTGCGTTGTATCAGGATAAATTAGCTCTTGGGGCATCATAGTATACAAAATCATTGTAATAATTGGTTCTCCTGTTGATGTTGATTGTTCTGTTCAATGAGCTCATTCAGCTTTTTAATAGCTTGACCTACCCCGCCAACTTCATCAATCAATCCGTATTCAACTGCATCAGCTCCCACAACATTCGTTCCAATGTCTCGTGTTAGGTTCCCTTTTGAAAACATAAGTTCTTTAAACTTTTCTTCAGTGATATTGGAATGATGCGTAACAAAATTCACCACTCGCTCCTGCATCTTATCCAAGTATTCAAATGTTTGAGGTACGCCAATGACTAAGCCCGTCAAACGAATCGGGTGTATTGTCATTGTCGCAGTACCAGCAATAAAAGAGTAATGAGTGGATACCGCAATTGGAACTCCAATTGAATGGCCTCCTCCAAGCACAATTGATACTGACGGTTTTGAAAGAGAAGCAATCATTTCAGCAATTGCTAAACCAGCTTCTACATCTCCACCTACTGTATTTAAAATAATTAATAATCCTTCAATATTAGGGTTTTGTTCAATCGCTACAATTTGCGGAATAACATGCTCATATTTTGTCGTTTTATTTTGAGGCGGTAGCTGCATATGTCCTTCTACTTGCCCTACTATTGTTAAGCAGTGAATCTTTGAATCCTGTGGCATCTGTGCAACATTTGTTTGTCCTAGCTGCTGAATTTTATCTAAAATACCACCTTTAGTATTATCTTCACCTTTTTCAGGTTGCTGTGGTGCTGTTTCCGAAGAATTCATCTCATTGGGTTCAAACATAGTTTTGCTCCTTTCCAACAATAATATTGTTAGTATGAGCTTTTCTTTTTTATTAAATCCATCGCTTTTATAATTCATGCTGTTTCCTAATAAAAAGAATCTAAATACTTCCTTTTCAAGGGCGAATCCTGGCTGTTTTAAACAAGTTAAGATGAAAGTACAAGTTCACTCCGTTACGCTGCAGACACTCACTTATTTTCCTAATCAACAAAAAATCCGATCTATTGAGAGTTAACTTTCAATAGATCGGATATGTCATTACCTTTACCTTCCAGCCTCTTAACTATTATATTTCCATAATAATTGGTAAAATCATCGGCTTACGTCTTGTTTTTTCATATAAAAACTGGTTTAGGGCTTCGCGCATTTTTAATTTTAAAGATGACCATTCAATCACTTTTTCTTCCATGCACTTCGCTAAAATCTCTTCAACCACTTTTCCTGCTTCTGTAAGTAACGCTTCCGATTCTCTCACGTATACAAACCCTCGAGAAATAATTTCTGGTCCTGCCACAACAGTACGCTGCTTTTTATTAATTGTAACCACCACTGTTAAAATTCCATCTTGTGAAAGCAGACGACGATCGCGCAAGACAATATTACCAATATCACCAACACCTAACCCATCTATTAACGTGTTCCCCGCATAGATGCGCCCTGAAGGCTGCATGCGCCCATCTTTATACTCAATTACATCACCTTTATCAAGCACAAAAATTTGATCATCACTTAAGCCTATTTCTTTTGCAATTTTTTCATGTGACTTTTGCATACGATATTCGCCGTTTACAGGGATTAAGTATTTAGGATTCATTAAGTTTAACATGAACTTTAGCTCTTCTTGACTGCCGTGTCCAGAAGCATGAACTTGCTTTTGACTATGAACGACGTTTGCTCCTAAACGGCTAACAATATCAATTACTTTAGCAAAGATTACTTCATGACCAGGAATTGGCGTTGCAGCAATTAACACCGTGTCATCTTTTTTCACTTGAATAAATTTATGAGATTGTTTGGCCATACGATGTAATGCTGCCATCGGCTCTCCCTGATGGCCTGTCGTTAATACAACCGTTTCATGCTCAGAAATATCACGAAGCTTTTGCACAGGCACAATTAAATCTTCAGGTATCGATAAATGGCCAAGCTCCACTGCAATTTCAATCGTTTTCATCATACTTTTCCCAACTACAACTAGCTTGCGATTGGTTTCATAAACCGCTTGAATTACTTGCTGAATTCGCTGGATGTTTGAGCTATATGTCGCTACAATAATGCGTCCTTTTGTATGATGGAAAAGCGAAGCAATTTCTTGACCAATTACAGCTTCAGAAGTTGTATAGCCTGGCTTTTCAGCATTGATACTATCAGATAGGAGGCATAACACCCCTTGTTCACCAATCATGGCCATTTTTCCGATATCAGGTTTTTTTGATAACCGATTTTGATCAAAAATAAAGTCTCCTGTATGTACGATTGCACCATGTGAAGTATGCAAACAAATGCCTACTGAGTCAGGGATGCTGTGGTTTGTTCGAAAAAATGAAACGCTTACGTTCTCAAACGAAAGGCGTGTTGACGAACTAATAACATTTAATAATGAGAAACCATTTGATCCAACTTCTTTCATTCTTTCTTTGACTAACGCAAGAGTAAATTCCGTTCCATATACGGGTACTTCAAGTTTTTTTAAAATAAATGGAATAGCACCAATTTGCTCTTCGTGACCATGCGTTAAGAAAATAGCTTTTACGCGTTCCTTATTTTCAATTAAATACGAAATATCTGGAATCACCATATCGATTCCAAGCATATCCCCGCCTGGAACCTTTGCTCCTGCATCTAGTACGTAGATATCATCGTTCAATTCAACGATATACATATTTTTACCAATTTCTCCTATGCCACCCAAAGCTGAAATTTTAATATTTTCTGTCTTTTTATTCAATTCTGTTTCCTCCCAAAATCATAGACCCGTCCATAATCTCATTTGTTTTCATTATAACTGATGACAGAATTGGAATACAAGAAATTTCATCCATGCTTTTCTAATGAGTAAAAAAGCCTCCTGCATTCTTTTATGAATGAGGAGGCTTTTTATTATAGTGAGTTAAGCATTTTTCGTAATGATTCACGCTCAGGTTCAGTTAAAGGTACAAGTGGTAGTCTTACAGATCCTACGTCTAACCCTTTAAACTGTAGAGCTGTTTTTACAGGTGTTGGACTTGGAGCAGAGAAAAGAGCTTTCATAACGGGCAATAATTTACCATGTACCTGAGCTGCTTCTTTTATCTTACCAGCTTCGAATGCTGATACCATAGCCTGCATCTCATTACCTAATACGTGTGATGCCACAGAGATAATACCATTACCACCAATTGATAATACTGGCAACGTTAAACCGTCATCGCCACTATAAAGTGCAAAGTCATCGGCAGTATTGTTAATGATAGCGGTCATTGCATCAAGATCTCCACTTGCATCTTTAATTGCTACCACGTTTGAAAGCTCTGACAAGCGTACAATTGTAGTAAGCTCCATGTTAATCACAGAGCGACCTGGAATATTATAAAGCATCACAGGAAGCTTTGTACTTTCTGCAATTGCTTTAAAATGCTGATATAAACCTTCTTGATTTGGTTTATTGTAATACGGCGCAACAATCATTACCGCATCTACACCAATTTCTTCAGCTTTTTTTGTTAGCTCAATCGATGCATACGTGTTGTTACTACCAGTTCCCGCTACTACTGGAACACGGCCTGCTACTACTTTTACTGAGTGTCTAAATAGAGCTAGCTTTTCTTCTGTGGACAACGTTGGTGATTCACCAGTTGTTCCAGCAATGATTAAAGAATCTGATCCATTCTCAATCAAATAGTTAATTAACTGTGTTGTTTTTTCAAAATCAATATTTCCCTTATGATCAAAAGGGGTTACCATAGCCGTTGCTACTTTACCAAAATCAATCATGTTTTCACTCCTTGACGTTCGATTATCTCCATTAGTAAACAACTCCATCAACAATATTCGATTGATGGAGTCTGTTTAATTTATTGAGTCACTTTTGATAAATCAAAAGCACTGTGAAGAGCATTGACTGCTTTCTTCAAGTCCTCTTCTTTTACAAGTACCCAAATTGTTGTATGACTATCAGCTGATTGTAAAATTTGAATTCCTTCGCTTGCAAGCGCCGTTACAATTTTAGCTGTTACGCCAGGCACACCAGCAATTCCTGCCCCTACGGTAGATACCTTAGCACAATTGCGAATAACAGAAGGCTCGTAACCGAGCTCTTGTAAAACCGCAATTGCTCTATCTGTTGATTCTTCAGTAACAGTGTACACAACACCTTTTGGTGAAATATTAATAAAGTCCACGCTAATCTTTTCCTGAGCCATCGCTTTAAATACTTCAGCTTGCGTGTCGTAATAACCGTCCTTACTAAATACCTTAATTTGCGTCACATTGGACACGTGAGCAATTCCTGTTACCAGACGCTCTTGTACATCGCTTCCACGCTGCTGAGCTGCACTATGGGACGTTACTAGTGTACCTTCAGAATCAGCATAGGTTGAACGTACGCGCATTGGTACTTTTGCCTGCATAGCAATTTCAACAGCTCTTGGATGAATCACCTTTGCACCTTGATATGCCATGTTACAAATTTCATTATATGTCACAACCGATAGCGGTCTTGCATCTTCAACAATGCGTGGATCTGCTGTCATTACACCTTCAACATCTGTAAAAATGTCAATGTATTCAGCTTGTAATGCAGCTCCTAAAGCAGACGCAGACGTGTCGCTGCCTCCTCGACCTAACGTTGTTGTATCTCCGCTTTCGTTTGCTCCTTGAAAGCCTGTTACTACTACGACATCATACTCTTCTAATTCTTCTATTATACGATCACATTTCATTTCAAGAATCTTGGCATTAGTAAAGTCACTATTCGTGATAAACCCAGCCTGAGCACCATTCAAAGCTGTAGCTTTTATGCCGTTTTCGTTTAATAAGTTAGTGAATACAACGGAAGAAATTAATTCTCCACAAGCCATTAACATATCTAACTCTCGTTTATTCACAGAAGCCTTATTGCCATTAACAAGTGATAATAGCGTATCTGTTGCATACGGCTCACCTTTACGCCCCATTGCAGATACAACTACCACTACTTTGTAACCTTCTTTTTGTGCATTTTTCAGATGATGAATAGCACGTTCTCTTCCTTGTTCATTACGAACGGAAGTTCCTCCAAATTTTTGGACGATGATTTTCATACTTACACCTCATTAATACTCTGAAACACGCTAGTTGCGCTTATTTTACTAAGCCAAGCTTAATAAGTGACTCTGCAATTTGTACAGAATTCCAAGCTGCACCTTTTAATAAGTTATCAGATACAATCCACATATGGAAGCCATTTGCATGATCTAAATCTTTACGGATACGACCAACGAATACTTCGCGCTTGCCTACGCAGTCTGCAGGCATTGGATATACTTGATTCTCTGGGTCATCTTGTAAAACGATACCAGGTGCATCAGCTAGTAATTTTTTCACATCAGCTACCGTTGCATCATTGTTTTCAATTTCAATATAAACTGACTCTGAATGTCCTGTAACAACCGGTAAGCGAACACAAGTAGCAGCTACTGGTAGTTCAGGCATGCTCATAATTTTTTTCGTTTCGTTAATCATTTTCATTTCTTCAAATGTAAAGCCATTATCTTGAAACTTATCAATTTGAGGGATAGCATTAAAAGCGATTTGATAATGCTTTTTGTCTCCACCAACTGGTAAGATTTCCGGTGTAAATTCTTTTTCGTCCAGGATTGCTTGTGCTTGTTCTTTTAATTCATTAATTGCTGCCGCACCCGCACCTGAAACAGCTTGATATGTCGATACAATTACTTTAGATAAACCATATTTTTCGCGCAGTGGTTGCAGTGCTGCTACCATTTGGATTGTTGAACAGTTTGGATTTGCAATGATTCCATTATGTGCTTTTAGTGCTTCTTCGTTTACTTCTGGCACAACTAAAGGTACATTTTCATCCATACGAAATGCGCTCGTATTATCAACTACGATTGCTCCACGCTTCACTGCTTCTGGCGCTAATGCCTTTGAAATGCTACCTCCTGCGCTAAATAAAGCAATATCTACTCCTTCAAAGCTTTCTGGCTTTGCTTCCTGAATGATTACCTCTTCTCCATTATAAGTTACTTTCTTACCCGCTGAACGAGCTGAAGATAGTAATGTTAATTTACCAATTGGAAAATTACGCTCTTGTAGAGTTTTTATCATTTGTTGCCCTACTGCACCTGTTGCTCCTACTACTGCTACATGTAATTCTCTTGTCATTTTAATACCGCCTCCAACAATTTTCAACTACTCAACATTTTTCTGCATATACTGACTATTTTAACATAATACCTTATTTTATTGCGCTAAAGAAGAGAAGATTTTAAAATCTTCTCTTCTTTTTTTACCTTTGACAGAAATATGTTCTTAAAATTACTTTATGATGCGGCGCGCTACTTTGTTTCTTAATCGCGAAAACGCTCCACGATAACAGGTTGAATTTGTTTCCCTTCCAATGCCGCATACACTGTATCAGAAAGCATCGGCATACGAGCTACCATTGAATTTGGTTTTGAAACGGGATCATCTTGACCAAATGGAATAAAGTAAATGTTTTTAGTTGACATGAGTCGCATTAAGTTTACACCATTTAGACCCAATGCGTCATTGGTTGAAATACCTAATACAACAGGCTTATTATTACGTAACGTTGCTTTTGCAGCCATTAGAACGGGAGATTCAGTCATAGCATTCGCAAATTTACTCATTGTGTTTCCTGTAATAGGAGCAACTACCATACAATCTAATGGGATTTTCGGTCCTAAAGGTTCCGCTTTTACAATGGTATTGATGACAGAATTGCCGGTAACTTCTTCAATTTTTCGAATCCAATCTTCTCCATCTCCAAAGCGAGTATTTGTTGATTGAACAGTATAGGATACAACAGGCATTACTTCCGCTCCTAGGTTGACAAGCTTTTCAATTTCTGGCATTACTGCATCGTACGTACAGTGGGAACCCGTTAATCCAAAACCAATTCTTTTTCCTTTAAGTGACATTATTGTTTTTCCTCCCTTTGATCAGCAGCTTCTTTCAGTAACGTCACAATGACATTGGCAACGATTTGTCCTGCTGTTTTTGGTGCTACGATTCCAGGAAGTCCTGGTGCTAGAATCGCTTTAATTCCTCTTTTTTCAGCGTAGCGAAAATCTGTACCTCCAGGCTTTGATGCAAGATCCACCACAAGAGCATGAGTTGGAACATTTGCTAAGACACTGGATGTCAAAACTGGATATGGAATTGTATTAATACAAATATCACTATCCATTATTTCTTGAGCTAAATCGTTTAAATGAAATGATTTTAAGCCCATTTCACTAATGCGTGCTAAATGCTCTGATTTACGCGCACCAACCTTTACATTTGCTCCTAAAGCAGCAAACGAGCGCGCCACACTCATTCCCACTCTTCCTAATCCAAGAACGGATATATTTGCTCCATGTATTGTAAAGTCTGTATGTTGAATAACCAGCATAATTGTTCCTTCAACTGTTGGAATTGAGTTGTAGATAGCAACATCATCCCGCTCAAATAGCTGGACGAGAGTTCGATTTGTCTTTTGAACAAGGTTATTTAAATAATCATTACTGATTCCTGAATAAATTGTACAATGTGCAGGAGTACTAGCTAAGATCTCTTCTGTTAAAATTACTTTCTCATTTGAAAAGATGGTATCGACTTGCCCTTCATGATTTGTACCTGGTACAGGCAAAATAATGGCATCGACATCGAAAAAATTCAGTTCATCAATTTGATATTTTGTCGCACCAGTAAAGCCGTGATCAAGCTGATCAAACCCTATAAGCGATGTTTTTGCATCTAATTGGATGAGCTTTCGTATGACCTCAAGCTGTCTTGCATCACCACCAATGACAGCTATGTGCAAATCCGTTAACATGTGTCTGTTCACCTTCTTTAATATTAAATAGAGACGTCTAGTTCTTTAAAATTATAGATATCATAGAATCATTCATTACCATTAGATACCTATTGCTTTTTCTTCAACATAATATGTAAACAAATGAAAATCTGTGAATCTTTCTCTGCATTGTATGACAAATATTCGCGTACAAAAAAAGCATGGCTACCAACAGCCATGCTTTTATACTATTCAATTGTTGTATTTTCGTATTGTTCTAAATTAACGATAACCATGTCCGTTCCTATCTTTTCAATATGAGACCATGGTACTCTTACATCGTTGCCTTGCTTACGGAAACCAAACCATTTCATAGAAGGAATTAATAGCGCTTTTATCTGGCCTTGCTCATTAAACTCTAAGTCCGTTTGTCCCAGGATCCCAAGACGTTCTGCCCGCTTTAAATCTACAATTTCTTTGCCGCTTAGTTCACTTAGCCTCATAAATCTCTCCCCCTTATAACTAGTTTATCAATGAACATAGTAAAAACATGACAAAAAAATGAAAAAACCTGGGACAAAACGAAATGTTTCTTTCTCAAAGGCTAACTTTGTCTTTACTAACGTAGTTAGGTTAATAATAACTAGTTCGTTCCATTGCGCTTTACCTACTGACTTTCTTTTGGGAGGAACTTGAGCCTTTCTTGTAGTTACCGGAGGAGTCATGTGTCTTACACTTCATTCTATCGATTCTCTAAAATCAGTTTCCTAATCAACAAAAAAATCCGAACTATAAAAGAGTCGTTAACTCTTAATAGTTCGGATAGATTATTGACTGAACTACTCATGTTTCAGCCGCTTTCCAACTCTTATTTTTTACTCAACCCTTTTGGCATTTCACCGCTAGGGCTAATTAAAGATAGCGCAAAGTCATCTTTGAAAATAGAACGCGCCAATGAGTTGACACTGTCGATTGTCACCGTGTTAACTAACTCTAGAATTTCATCTAATGAGCGATGATGACCTAACATCAGTTCATTCTTTCCGTTACGACTCATACGACTATTTGTACTTTCTAGACTCAGCATTAAGTTTCCTTTTAGCTGTTCTTTACTGTTAGCAAGCTCTTTCGCCGTAATTCCCGTGTCCGTAAGCTCTGTAAGCGTATCTTGAATCGTATCATAAAGCACATCAAGCTGATTGCTACCTGTTCCACCGTAAATCGTCACAAGCCCACTATCACGATAGGAAGAATGATAAGAGAAGACCGAATAAGCTAAACCACGCTGCTCTCGTACCTCTTGAAACAAACGACTGCTCATGCTTCCTCCCAATACATTATTTAAAACAATTAGGCTATACACATCTTTTCCACCAATTGGAAGACCTTCGAATCCTAAGCATAAATGTGCCTGCTCTGTATCTTTTTTGCGGGCAATATGATTTGTATGAAAAGCTGGCTGTACATACTGATGGGCATCATATGATGAAGTGTATGTACCAAAATACTTTTCAACTTCTTTTATAAACGAATCATCTACGTTACCCGCTACTGAAATCACAACATTTTCAGGAATATACATCTTTTCCATATAACTACGAAGCGAATCACCGTTAAACGTTTTTAACGTTTCTTCTGTTCCTAAGATTGGATAACCTAATGGAT
Organism: Bacillus sp. 1780r2a1; assembly: GCA_024134725.1. NCBI lineage: Bacteria > Bacillati > Bacillota > Bacilli > Caryophanales > Bacillaceae > Bacillus > Bacillus sp. 1780r2a1. The sequence continues at coordinate 3,072,070 of CP099863.1, forward strand.
GATCCCCATACACAGCTTTACCTAATAAGTCATGTACAATATCATCTGGCGTATCTTCATACATCTTAATCTCTTCGTATACTACATTTTTTTCTCGAGCTAACTCTTCTTCATCAAATGAAGAGTTAAAGAACATGTCTGCCAGCACATCAAGTGCTTGATTGGAATGTTCGTCTAATACTTTTGCATAGTAACAAGTATATTCCTTTGATGTAAAGGCATTAACTTGTCCTCCAATTTGATCAAAGCTCTCTGCGATGTCACGAGCAGAGCGCGTCTTGGTACCTTTAAAAAACATGTGCTCTAGAAAATGGGAGACACCATTAATTTCTGGGTGTTCACTTCGAGAACCTGTACCAATCCAAACACCAATTGCTACCGAACGAACCGTTGGAATGTTTTCCAAAACAATTCGCACACCATTTTTGCATGTATGTCGAGTAATCAAGCTAACTCCTCCTTTGTTACTTTCTTCATTTTAATGAGATACATTTATATGAAAAAATACGTTTGACATACGTTAATCTTTAAGATGAGTGACCACTCTTTCCTCATCAAGCAGCGTCGTTACCGTTGTAACATCTAACCCTTTTTTTTCAATATCAGTTAATAACTTATCCAACGAATTAGCCGTAGCCTCAGTAGGATGCATCAGCACGATGGCACCTGGATGAATTTTTTTCATTACGCGATTAATTAACACGTCTGTTGTCGGCTTTTGCCAATCAATCGTATCTACAGTCCACATAATTGTACTCATTTTTTGCTCTGAAGCTAACGTTACTACTTCTTTTCGAAAACTACCGCTTGGGGGCGCAAACCATTTTATTTTCTTACCAGTAGTAGCCGTAATTACTTCATTCGTTTTCTTTAATTGATCAATAATTTGCCCTGATGATAATGTAGCCATATTTGGATGAGAGTAGGAATGATTTCCAACTTCATGCCCCTCATCTACAATCATCTTTGCCAACTCAGGGTTATTTTTAACCCATCTTCCTTCTAAAAAAAACGTTGCTTTTGCATCGTGTTTCTTCAAGGTTTGAAGCATATCTGGCAAATATTCATTTCCCCAGGCCACATTTATCGTAAACGATACCATAGGCTTTTCAGGGTGTCCACGATAAATAGCTTCAGGTGGAAGATCATCCAAATGCACTTTCGGCTTTACTTGTTTATAAACAAGCTTGCCTTCATTAAATTTACCGCTTTTTTTCATATTCTCATAGGAAGCCTTTACATCTATAGCGATCCCATTGTAACCTGGTGTTTTCTTCCAAACAGGATCGATGACTGCGTTAGAAGGCTTGACATTATATTCCTTCGCTTTCTCGGCAATCTCTTGATACAGATCGTTTCTTTCTACACCAGCTTGCTCTACCGTTGTCTGAAATGCTTCTACATAATCGGTAGCAAACGGGTTATAAATTGATTTATATGTAATTGCAAGTAAAAATAAAAATGCAGTGAATTGAATGATTGAACGTTTCACTTATCCTTCCCCCTTCTCCATACAAAGTATGTAAAAAAGGGACAAGGTAGAACAGCGTCTTCAAGCCAATGTAATAAAACCCCCACATCAGTTAAACTGCGTGGGGGAATAACAAGGCAATTATTTTGTTTCTTTTGCTTTTGCCTGCTCTTCTTTTTCTTTTTGCTCTTTCAGAACTGCTTTTCTTGATAAGTTAACGCGACCTTGCTTATCGATTTCCATTACTTTCACAAGAATTTCATCGCCGATAGCAACAACGTCTTCTACTTTACCAATGCGTTCTTCAGCAAGCTCTGAAATATGAACAAGGCCATCTTTACCGCTGAAAATTTCGACAAATGCGCCAAACTTCTCGATACGTTTAACTTTCCCTAGATACATTTGTCCTGCTTCAACTTCACGAACAAGATCTTCAATGATTTTCTTCGCTTTCAAGTTCATCTCTTGGTCAATGGATGAGATAAAGATTGTACCATCTTGTTCAATATCAATCTTAACGCCAGTCTCTTCAATGATCTTATTAATTTGTTTACCACTTGGTCCAATAACATCACGAATCTTATCTGGGTTAATTGCCATTGTTAAGATTTTCGGAGCGTACTGAGATAACTCTTCACGCGGTGTATTAATTGTAGAAATCATGTGATCTAAGATCTGCATGCGTCCTTTTTGTGCTTGTTGAAGAGCTTCCTCCAAAATTTCGCGAGATAAGCCATCAATTTTTATATCCATTTGTAACGCAGTAACACCTTTTGCTGTTCCCGCTACTTTAAAGTCCATATCACCTAAGTGATCTTCCATTCCTTGGATATCTGTTAAAATTGAATAATGTTCACCTGATTTAATCAGACCCATCGCAATACCGGCTACAGGAGCCTTAATTGGAACCCCAGCATCCATCATAGCAAGCGTACTTGCACAAATACTTGCTTGAGATGTTGAACCGTTTGATTCTAATACTTCTGATACAAGTCGAATTGTATATGGGAAGTCTTTTTCTGTTGGAATGACAGGCTCTAGTGCGCGTTCACCAAGTGCTCCGTGACCAATTTCACGACGACCAGGTCCACGCATTGGTCTTGTTTCACCTACGCTGAAAGAAGGGAAATTATAGTGGTGCATAAAGCGTTTTGATTCTTCTACGCTTAAGCCATCTAGAATTTGCACATCTCCAAGCGCTCCTAATGTACAAATGCTAAGGGCTTGTGTTTGTCCACGTGTGAATAATCCAGAACCGTGTGTACGAGGCAATAAGCCAACCTCAGATGATAATGGGCGGATTTCGTCAATGCTTCGACCATCTGGGCGTACTTTTTCTTCTGTGATTAAGCGGCGCACTTCACTTTTAACAAGCTTAGATAAGATTTCGCTTACCTGCCCCAGTACATCAGCTTCAACTTGTTGCTCTTCAAATTGCGCAATAACTGCTGCTTTTACTTCACTAATTGCTTCTTCACGAGCATGTTTTTCTTGGACTTGAACAGCTCGGTTCATGTCTGCTTCTGCAATTTCACGTACTTGTCTTTCTAAGTCTGCGTCTACTGTGTAAAGCTGCACTTCCATTTTCTCTTTACCAACAGCTGCAACAATTTCTTCTTGAAATTCAATTAACTTCTTAATTTGGTCATGCCCAAACATAATTGCTTCTAACATCACTTCTTCTGGTACTTCGTCCGCACCAGCTTCAACCATGTTAATAGCATCTTTTGTTCCAGCAACCGTTAAATGAATGTCGCTTTTCTCTTGGTCTTCTACACCCGGATTCACAACAAACTTACCGTCTACACGTCCAACGATAACGCCAGCAATCGGTCCTTCGAATGGAATATCAGAGATAGAAAGTGATAAAGAAGAACCAAACATAGCGGCTACTTCAGATGAGTAGTTTTGATCTACACTCATTACAACACTTACAACCTGTACTTCGTTACGGAATCCATCTGCGAATAGCGGACGAATTGGACGGTCAATTAAGCGGCTCGCTAAAATAGCTTTCTCGCTTGGACGGCCCTCACGCTTAATAAATCCACCTGGAATTTTACCAACTGCGTATAAGCGCTCTTCATAGTTAACTGTTAAAGGAAAAAAATCTACGTCTTTCGCTTGTTTTGAAGCTGTTGACGTGCTTAATACTACTGTGTCTCCATAACGAATTAGTGCTGCTCCGTTAGCTTGCTTAGCTAATTGACCAACTTCAACCTCTAGCCTTCTACCGGCTAGGTCCATGGAGAACACTCGTTTTTCTTGTTCCATATCGACGAGTACCCCTCTCTACATATAAAATATATGTATGTAAATAAATGTGATAGTTTTATTATAAACGAAATACTAAAAAACAATAGCTTTTTTCACATTATGTAACATCTTTTCAAAATATCTAAATGTACATACTAAAAAAGCGGGAATGCTCCCGCTTTCTTCTTATTATCGACGTAAACCAAGCTTGTTGATTAGATCACGATAACGAGTAACGTCTTTGTTACGAAGATAGTTAAGTAAGTTACGACGTCTACCTACCATTTTTAGAAGTCCACGACGAGAGTGGTGATCCTTCTTGTGAGTACGTAAATGGTCGTTTAGATTGTTAATTTGCTCTGTTAGGACAGCGATTTGAACCTCTGGAGATCCAGTATCGTTCGCATGAGTTTTGTACTCATTAATAATTTCATTTTTACGCTCTTGTGTGATAGCCATCCTATTCACCTCCTTATTTATAAACCCCAGTTACCGAGCAGAACGTTGGTGAATCGTAATGCCAAGCAATGGTTGTTTTGCATACAAGTGTTATGTTACTACTTTCTTTTCAAAAAAGCAAGGAAATCTGCACTTTTTCTTTTAGTTTATTATACGTTCTTTGAAATACCTAAAAAGTATTGATGCGCTTCTTCTTTATCTAATGAAATTTGTTTAATTAACGCTTCAATTCCAGAAAACTTGCGTTCACTACGAATAAGCTTATGCCAACGAACTCTCACTTGCTCACCGTAAATTTGCTCATTAAATGATAGAAGATGCACTTCAATTGTGGGCTTTTTCAAGTCTTCATGAAATGTAGGCTTATACCCTACATTACATACACCTTGATACCATTGATTATTGAGTTCTAACTCCACTGCATATACGCCTGTTCTTGGCAATAGATAATCAGCAGCCAAAGAGATATTTGCCGTTGGAAACCCAATTTGTCTGCCTCTTTTTTCACCGTGAACGACCGTACCTTCTACTTCGTAATTACGTCCAAGCAAAAATTTCACTTTGTCCATTTCCCCATCAGCTAAGAATTGTCTAATTAACGTTGAACTTACTTTCTCTTCGTTTGTTGTTAGCTTATCTACGACCGTCTGCGTAAACTGTGAGCGAGAATGAAAAGGTAACGTTTCCATGGTTCCTTTACCTAGCTTACCGTATGAATAATCAAATCCTGCTACAACATGCTCTACGTTTAAACCGATAATATACTGATCCACAAACTCTTGTGGTAGTAAAGATGCAAATGCTCGATCAAAATGTACTATATATAAAAAGTCAATTCCTAGCTTTTTCATGAGTCGCTTTTTTTCTTCTAAAGGTGTAATCATATCAACGTGCTGAACGTTTTTCCCAAGAATGACGGATGGATGAGGTGTAAAAGTCATCACTGCGCTCGCTATGTTTTTTTCATTAGCGATTTGTTTTGCCGTTTTAATCACTTGCTGGTGCCCCAAATGTACACCATCAAAAAATCCAAGAGCTAAAACAGAGCGCTGTACAGCCTCTCGTCCTAAATGATGTGGATGTCGAATCTCTATCGTTTCCAAAACGTACTTCACCTTTTCCTTAACCAATTCAGTCGATTGCTAAGACTTTTACCGGTTTAATTAAATGTTTTTTTGTGGGATGCTGCGCATAAATTGCCATGCATTTTCCAGTTGAATCCACCATTAGAAATTGTCCTTCGAGTAAAGATTCGTCTTCTGGACATGGTAATACCGCACCATTTCTCACTTTCTCTGCTAATGTATCATTTATTTTGAATTTCGGCAAATGAAAGAGCGCACGCTCAATAGGATGTAAAAGCGACTGAATTGTTCCTTCTTCTACTGCTTGTTCAATCTGTTCAAATGTTAAGCAATCTGTTAATGAAAACTGACCTGACCCTGTTCTTTTTAAATAAGACATATGAGACGGATAACCAAGTTTCTCACCAATCATAACAGCAAGAGTTCTAACATACGTTCCTTTACTACACGTGACTCGAAATCGAAATGAAATGTTTTCACCCGTAAATATATCTCGCTCATCAAGAAGTTCAAACTGATAAATTTGAATAGTACGCGCAGGCCTTTCAATTTCAATTCCTTGTCTTGCGTATTCGTATAGCTTTTTACCGTTAATTTTCACAGCTGAATACATAGGGGGAACTTGTTCAATTGTCCCCGTTAGAGACTTAAGAACTGTTTCAATTTGAGCACGCGTAAACGTTTCATTTATTTCTCTTCTTTCTACAACATCACCAGATGAGTCCTCCGTTGTGGTAGAAAAACCGATTGTTACTTCCCCTTCATACGTTTTTGTTGCACCTGTTAAATATTCTACAATTTTGGTTGCACGACCGATACAGATGGGCAGTACACCTGTTACATCCGGATCAAGCGTACCCGTATGACCTACTTTTTTTGTTCTTAATAGCTTTCTAACTTTAAAAACACAATCATGAGACGTCATCCCCGCTGGCTTATTTAAAACTAAAACACCATCCAACTTACTCAACTCCTTTTCCTCCATAAAAAAGGTGCCTCAAAAAGCACATGTACTTGTTGAGACACCCTTTATCATGCTCATTTGAGCAGTTTGTTTAATCATCCATTAACTATGGTCTTGCTCATCGTTGCTTTCTTTTTTAATTTCATGAAGCAATGACTCAATGCGATTACCATAATCAATCGACTCATCAAATTCAAATGTAATTTCAGGTGTTTTACGTAAGCGAATGCGCTGACCAATTTCTGAACGAATAAAGCCTTTTGCTTTCGCAAGACCTTTTAACGTATTCTCACGCTGCTCAGCATCTCCTAGTACAGAGATATATACTTTTGCTTGCTGCAAATCGCCTGAAACTTGAACGTCCGTAACCGTTACAAAGCCGATGCGAGGATCTTTAATTTTTCGATTTAAAATCTCGCCTAGCTCTTTTTTCATTTGTTCACCGACTCTAGTTGCTCTAATTTTCATACTGTGTCACCCCTTTTATACCACTTCAACAGGCTGACTGTTATTAGATCAGCCTGAAAAATCTGATTGGTTCAAACACTTCATTAGCAGAAAGTTTTTCTACTTATAATCGGTATTATAACCAATCAAAGGTTGTAATAGTGCGCTCGATTTCTGGAAAAGAATCAATTAGAGCAATTGCTTTTTGTAATTCTTGTTCCGTTGCGACGCGACTAGACGAAACTGCAACTATGCTAATTTTTGTGCGCTGCCACACATCTTGAAAATCCGTTTCGGATACCGATACATTGTACTTTTGTTTTAAGCGCATTATAATCCGCTGTAAAACAGCTCGCTTATCCTTGAGTGAGGCTGCGTTATAAATTAGACATTCACATTCCACTAATCCAATCACTTAGGATCGATTTGCTCCATTACGTATGCTTCAATAACATCGCCTTCTTTAATATCATTGAAGTTTTTAATTGTAATTCCACACTCGTAGCCTTGAGCTACTTCTTTTGCATCATCTTTGTATCGTTTTAGAGCATCAACTTCACCTTCAAAGATAACGATACCATCACGAATTAAACGGATGCTGCTGTGGCGTGTAATCTTACCTTCTGTTACATAACCACCCGCGATTGTACCAATTTTAGATACTTTGAACGTTTGACGAACTTCAACTTGACCAATAACTTTTTCTTCAAACTCAGGATCAAGCATTCCTTTCATCGCTGATTCAATCTCTTCAATTACTTTATAGATAATACGGTGTAGACGAATATCTACTTTTTCAGCTTCTGCCGTGCGTTTTGCACCTGCATCTGGACGTACGTTAAATCCAATTACAATTGCATTAGAAGCTGTTGCTAAGATGATATCAGATTCCGTAATTGCCCCTACGCCAGTGTGAATGATGCGTACGTTTACGCCTTCAACGTCAATCTTTTGTAAAGATGCTGCTAAAGCTTCAACAGAACCTTGCACGTCAGCTTTTACGATTAAGTTTAAGTCCTTCATTTCACCTTGCTTGATTTGCTCAAATAAATCATCTAAGCTTACACGCGTTTTTTCACCACGCTGTTGTTCAAGCTGCTTTTGAGCACGTAGCTCACCGATTTGACGAGCTGTTTTCTCATCTTCAAACACCATGAAACGGTCACCAGCTAAAGGTACATCGTTTAGACCTGTGATCTCAACTGGAGTTGACGGACCAACCTCTTTCACGCGACGACCGATGTCGTTTACCATTGCACGAACACGACCAAACGTATTTCCAACAACGATTGGATCCCCAACTTTTAATGTTCCATTTTGAACAAGCAAAGTAGCTACTGAACCGCGGCCTTTATCAAGCTGTGCTTCGACAACTGTTCCAACAGCACGACGATTTGGGTTTGCTTTTAATTCTTCTACTTCACTTACTAATAGAATCATCTCAAGAAGCTGGTCAATACCTTCTCCTGATAGAGCAGATAGCTTACAGAAGATTGTATCTCCACCCCATTCTTCCGCTACTAGTCCGTGTTCCATTAACTCTTGCATCACGCGGTCTGGGTTTGCTGCTTCTTTATCCATTTTATTAACAGCTACAATAATTGGTACCTCAGCAGCTTTTGCATGGTTAATCGCTTCAATTGTTTGTGGCATTACACCATCATCAGCTGCGACAACAAGAATTGTAATATCTGTTACTTTTGCTCCACGTGCACGCATTGTTGTAAACGCAGCGTGTCCTGGTGTATCTAAGAATGTAATCTTTTTCTCTTCTACCACAACTTGATAAGCACCGATATGCTGTGTGATTCCACCAGCTTCTCCTGCAGTTACCTTTGTGTTGCGGATTGAATCTAATAACGTTGTTTTACCATGGTCTACGTGACCCATAATTGTAACAACTGGTGGGCGAATTTGAAGATCTTTCTCATCGTCAATGATTTCCATTGCTTCAAAGTCAGTTGCGTCTACCACAACTTCTTCTTCCACTTCTACGCCATACTCCCCAGCGATTAGTTCAATTGCTTCTTTTTCAAGTTCTTGGTTGATTGTTGCCATAACGCCAACCATGAACAGCTTTTTAATAATCTCTGAAGGCTCTTTGCCTAACTCTTTTGCCAGTTCAGAAACTGTTAAGCTTTCAGAGTATGTGATTTTTTCAGGAAGTTCTTTTGTTTGTGCTGGTGCAGGTCTTCCTTTTCCTCCCTGAGGCTTTCTATTGCCTTTTCCACCTTTATTGGCAGCAGGTTTTGCTGGCTTTTTGTTACCTTTTTTATCATTGTTATTTGGTTTTGAATTATTATTTAGTGCTGCATCTAGTTTTTTCACATGCTCATCCTCTAACGTTGTCATGTGGTTAGACACTTCAACATTCATTTCTTTTAATTTTTCTATAACGTCTTTGCTTGAAATATTGTATTGTTTTGCATATTCATGTACGCGAACTTTACTCAATATTTTCACCCCCAAAAAGATTAATCGAGCATCGTGATTAGCTTTTTGGCAAAGCCACTATCCATCACTGCAACGACAACACGTGCATCTTTACCGATTGCTTCTCCTAAAACGTAGCGATCCACAACGGTTCGAACCGGAATTTGATAATACGTGCATTTGTCGATGACTTTTTTTGTTGTGTTATCTGATGCATCACCGGCTAAAAGAACAAGCTTTGCTTTTTTTTTACGTACTTCTCCTATTACAAGCTCTTCACCAGAAATTAATTTACGTGCTCGATTTGCAAGTCCTAAAAAAGAGAGCCACTTTTCATTATTCAATGTCATTGCTTCTCCTTTTCTACAAGCGTCAACAATTCATCATAAACTGCTTCTTCAATCGGTGCGCTTAAGTGAGTGGATAAGACATTTTTCTTTTTTGCCAATAAAATGGCTTCTTTATCTTTACTTAAATAAGCACCACGCCCGGACTTTTTACCCGTTAAGTCAACCGAAACTTCACCTTCTTTAGAGCGTACAACTCGTACCAACTCTTTTTTAGGCATCATTTCACCAGTGGCCACACATTTTCGCATCGGGACTTTTTTACGATTGTTCATTTGGCTCACCTCTTATTCCATGTCATCTTCGTCTGAATCAAATGCATGTTGACTCACTAACATGTCATCACTTTTTTGAACATAAATACCTTCTTGCTCTGCTTCCGATTGACTCTTAATGTCAATTTTCCACCCTGTTAGCTTAGCTGCTAAACGTGCATTTTGTCCACGTTTACCGATGGCTAACGACAGTTGGTAATCCGGTACGATAACCGTTGTTGCTTTCTCTTCTTCATCTACCATTACTTCTAATACTTTTGATGGACTTAGCGCGTTTGCCACAAATTCTACCGGGTCATTTGACCAGCGAACGATATCAATTTTTTCACCTTTTAATTCATTCACTACAGCCTGAACACGTTGTCCTTTTGGACCAACACAAGAACCAACTGGATCTACTTCAGCAAACTCTGAGTGTACAGAGATTTTAGAACGATCGCCAGCTTCACGTGCAACTGACTTCAATTCAACCGTACCATCATAAATTTCTGGTACTTCTTTTTCAAATAAACGCTTAAGTAATCCAGGGTGTGTTCTGGAAACGTAAATTTGAGGACCTTTTGTTGTTTTTTCCACTTTTGTGATATACACTTTAATACGGTCATGTGGTTTGTATTGTTCATTTGGCATTTGTTCGCTTTGTGGTAGAAGAGCCTCAATCTTCCCAAGGCTTACATAGATAAAGCGAGAATCCTGACGCTGAACAATTCCTGTCATGATGTCTTCTTCACGATCGCTAAACTCTGAGTAGATAACGCCGCGCTCTGCTTCACGAACGCGTTGTGTTACAACTTGCTTCGCTGTTTGTGCAGCAATGCGACCGAAGTCTTTTGGCGTTACTTCAATCTCTACAACGTCGTCTAATTGGAAGTTAGGATTGATTCCTTGGGCTTCTTCAACTGAAATTTCCAAGCGAGGATCATACACTTCATCTACAACGTCTTTGCGTGCGAATACGCGCATTGTTCCTCGATCTAAATTTAAATCAACACGCACGTTTTGCGCTTGATTGAAATTGCGCTTATAAGCAGAAATTAACGCTGCTTCAATCGCTTCAATAATAACATCTTTACTAATGCCTTTTTCTTTTTCAAGAACTACCAAGGCATCTAATAACTCACTGCTCATTTTGGTTAATCCCCCTTTAATATTAGCTAGTTGCTAATGCGTTAAAACACAATTGCTAGCCTTGCAAACGCGACTTTTTCATATGGTAATTCCACTGTTTTTGTGCGTGTTTTAATGCGAATTGACAACGTTACTGTTGTACCGTCAAATGCTACTAGTTCGCCTTCAAACTCCTTTGCACCTTCAATTGGTTCATATGTTTTTATGTATACATGCTTACCGATTGAACGTTCAAAGTCTCTATCCTTCTTCAAAGGTCGCTCAGCACCTGGAGAAGATACTTCAAGGAAATAGTTGTGTGTGATTGGATCAACTTCATCCATTTTCTCACTAAGCTTTTCACTTACAGTTCCGCAGTCTTCAATGTCTACACCCGTTTCAGAATCAATAAAAACTCGAAGGAACCAATCGCGCCCTTCTTTCACATATTCTATTTCTACTAGCTCTAAGTTCATTTCTTCTAAAATTGGTGTAACCATTTCTTCTACTGTTTCTTTTACGCTTTTGCCCATTTCTAATCCTCCTTTCGAGACAACAAAATATCTGTCTCTTATCTAAAAAAGAGTGGACACATTTGATACTGTCCTTTCAATACCTAGTATGAAGCTGGTACATACGCACGATATACTAATGAGTAAGGATGATGAAATTAATAATGGATGTTTTCAATTCATATCGCCGTGATACAGTCCGATACTTAAGTTTCGATGCTAGAACGTCTCGAGTTAAAAAGCATGCACGTACAGAAAAAACGAATCATGCTAACCGCCGATTCGTTTCCCATACTCCTTACTAGTTCGTAAGTTCATATCAATAAGAAAGAGCGGGTTTCCCCACTCTTTACTCGTCCGTATCCTTAGCATTTCCACATTCACTATATCATAACCGCTTATTTTATGCAAATGTTAGAAAAGTGAAAGTTGGTTTTGATCTGGCAGGCTTTCTAAACAACCATGATTGTCTAAATACTCTAGAATTGTCTTTGATACTTTTCCTCTTTGCTGCAGATCTTCTTTTGATAAAAACTCGCCATCTTTGCGGGCTTTCACAATATTTAAAGCCGCATTTGTTCCCAATCCTGGAATAGAGTTAAATGGTGGGATTAGGGATGTTCCATCAATAATAAATTCATCGGCACTTGATTCATACAGGTCAACTTTTTTGAACGAATAGCCCCGTTCACACATTTCAAGCGCAAGTTCAAGCACTGTTAATAAATTTTTCTCTTTTGGAGAAGCATCAAGTCCCTTACCGTTAATCTCTTCCATTTTCGATTTAATAGCAGTTGAACCTTTAATCATTGTATCAATGTCGAAATCATCGGCACGTACTGTAAAATATGCTGCATAATATAAAAGTGCATGATGAACTTTGAAGTATGCGATACGTACAGCCATTAAAACATATGCTGCCGCATGGGCTTTCGGGAACATGTACTTGATCTTTTTACATGAATCAATGTACCAATCCGGTACGCCGTTTTTAATCATTTCTTCTTCAAATTCAGGGCTTAATCCCTTCCCTTTACGAACTGATTCCATGATTTTAAACGCTAAAGAAGGCTCCAGCCCTTGATAAATTAAATACACCATAATATCATCACGACAGCCAATTACTTCACTTAGGTTACAAATATTGTTACGGATTAACTCTTGGGCATTTCCTAACCATACATCCGTTCCGTGAGATAGTCCAGAAATTTGCACAAGCTCTGAGAACGTAGATGGCTTTGTGTCTTCTAGCATTTGACGAACAAATCGGGTTCCGAATTCAGGAATACCGAGAGTTCCTGTTTTACACATAATCTGCTCTTCCGTGACGCCTAATGATTCTGTTCCGCTAAAGATTTTCATGACTTCCGGGTCATCTGTCGGAATGGTCTTGGGGTCAATCCCACTTAAATCTTGTAGCATACGAATAACCGTAGGATCATCGTGCCCTAGAATATCAAGCTTTAAGAGGTTATCATGAATCGAATGGAAGTCAAAATGCGTTGTGCGCCATTCTGAATTTCGATCATCTGCTGGGAACTGAATTGGTGTAAAGTCATAGATATCCATATAATCGGGTACAACGATAATTCCCCCAGGGTGCTGCCCTGTTGTTCTCTTTACTCCTGTACACCCTGCTACTAATCGATCAACTTCCGCATTTCGCAAGTGCAATTCATGATCTCCAGCGTACCCTTTTACATAGCCATACGCCGTCTTCTCTGCAACGGTACCAATTGTTCCAGCACGATATACGTTATCTTCTCCGAATAATACTTTTGTATAGTTATGCGCTCTTGGCTGATACTCTCCAGAGAAGTTTAAGTCGATATCTGGTACTTTATCTCCTTTGAAACCAAGGAACGTTTCAAATGGGATATCATGTCCGTCTTTTTTATACGGCGTGCCACACTCCACGCAGCTTTTATCAGGTAGGTCAAAGCCAGAACCAACCGAACCGTCATCAAAAAACTCTGAGTGCTTACACGAAGGACATACATAATGCGGTGGCAATGGGTTTACTTCAGTGATTTCCGTCATTGTCGCAACAAATGAAGATCCAACAGAACCACGTGAACCAACAAGATACCCATCATCTAGGGATTTCTTTACAAGCTTATGAGAAATTAAATAAATAACCGCGAAGCCGTGACCAATGATACTTTTTAACTCTTTTTCCAGTCTTGCTTCAACGACTTCTGGCAAATCATCTCCATAGATGCTTCTAGCCATCGCATAGCTCATCGCCCTCATTTCCTCATCGGCACCTTCAATTTTCGGCGTATACAAGTCGTCTTTAATTGGCTTAACTTCTTCAATCATATCAGCAATTTTTTGCGTATTTGTTACGACAATTTCCTTGGCTTTATTAGCGTCTAAAAATGAAAAGCACTCCAACATTTCATCTGTTGTGCGGAAATGAACGTCTGGTAACTGATGACGATTAAGTGGATTAGCACCACCCTGTGAACTAATTAAGATTTTCCGATAGATTTTATCTTCTGGATTTAGATAATGAACGTTTCCAGTAGCAACTACAGGTTTATCTAACTTTTCACCAAGCTTCACAATATTATTAATAATATCTTTTAACGCTCGCTCGTCTCTTACCAGCTCTAGTTCAATGAGATGCTTGTAGTTTTCAGGTGGCTGTACCTCAATATAGTCATAAAATTCTGCTGCTTCTTGCACTTCATCGATACCTTTTTGCATCATTCCTTCGAATACTTCACCGCGGTCGCAAGCAGTCCCAATTAAAATCCCATCTCGAAACTTTTGAAGTTTGGAACGCGGGATACGCGGTACACGATAGAAATAGTTTAAGTGAGACATTGAAATGAGCTTAAACAAGTTTTTTAAGCCTGTTTCATTTTGAGCCAACATCGTCACATGATACGGGCGTGCGCGCTGGTAAGCATTCCCTTCTCCCATATAATCGTTAAGCTGATTATGATTTAAGATATCACGTTCAAACGCATCTTTTAACATTTTTGCTAGTAAATAGCCTGTTGTTTCAGCATCATAAATCGCACGGTGATGCTGGACTAACTCTATATCAAACTTTTTCGCTAACGTGTTCAAACGATGATTTTTCATATGTGGATATAAAAACCTTGCTAGCTCTAACGTATCAATCACACCATTTTGCACTTTTTCGAATCCAGCTCGCTGTAATCCTGCATTTAAAAAGCCCATGTCAAAGCTCGCGTTATGTGCAACTAAAATGTCATTTCCAATCCAATCGCTAAACTTCTTTAATACCTCTGAAGCATCAGGCGCATCTTGGACCATATCGTCTGTAATGCCCGTTAATTCAATTGTTGTAGCTGAAAGAGGGTGATGCGGGTTAGCAAAGCTTTCAAATTTATCAATGATTTCTCCCTCTTTCATCTTAACAGCAGCTAGCTCAATGACCGTGTCATACACAGCTGATAAGCCTGTTGTTTCTACGTCAAATACGATATACGTAGCATCTGGAAGTGCAACATCTTGAGGATTGTATGCGATTGGTACACCATCATCGACTAGATTTGCTTCCACGCCATATAAAATTTTAATACCGTTTTTCTTTCCGGCACCGTATGCTTCAGGGAATGATTGAGCTACAGCATGATCGGTTACGGCAATTGCTTTATGTCCCCACTTTTTAGCTTGACCGACTAATGTACTCACCGATGTCACGGCGTCCATTTGACTCATTGGTGTATGGAGATGAAGTTCAACACGCTTTTCGTCATCAGAAGCTTTATCTTGTCTTGTAATTGGAGAAATTTCATTCACATCGTTTCCAATCATAACAAGATCACGGACAAAGGTATCATTTTGTACACTGCCTCGCACTTTCACCCACATACCTTTTTTAATTGCTTGAAGTAGTGGAATGTCTTCTTTATCGCGTGAGAACATCTTAATCATAATAGAATTTGTATAATCCGTAATTTTAAAGATTAATAGCGTACGGCCGCTTCTAAGCTCTCTTGTTTCAGCATCAAACACATAGCCTTGTACCGCAATTCTCTTCTCTTCATCAACAATGGTATCAAGTGAAACCACTTCATCTTTAATTGTATAACCGATTGTGAGGGGACCTTTTGGTACGTCTGGTCCATCACTTTTCTCATTTTCTTTATTCTGCATTTCAGTAATGGCTTGTAACACTTTTTCGGTATCTTCCTGCTTACGCTGCTCAACAAACTGTTGAAAAGCTTCTTCAGAATGCACAA
Source organism: Bacillus sp. 1780r2a1 (assembly GCA_024134725.1). Lineage (NCBI taxonomy): Bacteria > Bacillati > Bacillota > Bacilli > Caryophanales > Bacillaceae > Bacillus > Bacillus sp. 1780r2a1. The sequence goes on from CP099863.1 coordinate 3,087,649, forward strand.
CCTCAGTTACAAGCTGCATCTGCGGAAAACCATAGGATGCGTACTGGTCGGCAATTAGCTGACCATATTTTTTTCGAAGAGCCGTTCCTTCTGCTTCATGTCTTGCATTTAAGACTAGCTTTACACCATTTAGCGTTGGCTTTTGTCCTTGCAAAAGCGACATTAGCAAAGGCGAAATGCCTTGGAGTTCGCTGATACAATGTTGCCAGTAGCTTTGAATGTCATCCTGTGTACAATTTTTCGTCTCTGCTACAATAGAAAAAGAGACGTTTGCTATATGTGAGAAAGCCGATTGAATACGTGCTTGAAAAAGCTCGTATACATTAAACGGAAGTACTTGCTGAAAATGAAAATAAAAGTGCCATTTTTTTTGCTCTTTATTAATAACTACCTTTTCAATTGAGGCTTGGTCAAAATAAGAAACAACTTGGTCACTCGTTAACTCTAACTGCTGCAGCAGTAGCTTAAAACGCTCTTTTTTTCCTAGCGTTTGTTCTCCCAAAACTTCTGCCTCCTTTAAAAAATAATGCACTTCATTTTAACATAAACCTAGCATCAGCTGTTGACGCAATGCTTATAAAATCAAACGAAAATCGCTCAACTACAAATACGAAACTTGTCATATTTGCATTGAGCGATTTTAAGGTTAGCATAAATTACTTAGCTAACATTTCCATAATTTTTGCTTCTACCTCGTCAACATGGACTTCAAATGATTCTCCTGTTTGACGCATTTTTACTTCTACAATTCCTTCAGAAGCACGTTTACCAACCGTAACACGCACTGGAATTCCAATTAAATCTGAATCTGCGAATTTAACCCCTACTCGTTCTTGGCGATCATCAAGCAATACTTCTACACGACGATCTAATAGCTGGTTATATAACGTTTCACCAAGCTCTCTCTGCTCATCATTCTTCACATTCACCGTGATAACATGTACATGATAAGGTGCAACAGCTTGAGGCCATACAAAGCCTTTCTCATCGTTAAACTGCTCAGCGATTGCTGCTAATGTACGTGATACACCAATTCCATAGCAGCCCATAATCATTGGCTGCGAACGACCATTTTCATCTAGGTATGTTGCACCCATTGCTTCGCTATAGCGCGTGCCTAATTTGAATACGTGACCTACTTCAATTCCTTTAGCGAACTTAATAATACCTTGTCCATCTGGAGAAGCGTCTCCCTCTTGAATAAAACGGAAGTCTTCATATGTTGCTGTAAAATCTCTCTCTGGATTCACGCCTTGGTAGTGAACACCGTCTTCATTTGCTCCACATACGCCATTTACAACAGCTTTTACTGCATGATCTGCGACTACTTCAATTTTCTCACTTACTTGAATAGGACCAAGTGAACCGATTTGAGCTGCCATCACTTCTTTTGCTTCCTCTGGTGTTGCAAGCTCAACAACTGTTGCTTCAAAATAATTTTTCACTTTGATATCATTAATCTCATGATCTCCACGAGCTAAGACCAATACAAAGCGGTCATCTACCTTAAATAACAGCGACTTAATACATGATGATGCTTCCACATTTAAGAACGCTGCGACTTCTTCAATTGTACGAACATCAGGCGTATTTACTTTTTGAAGTTCAACAGGCGCTTCGTTTGATTTCTCATACTGTGTTACGACTGGAGCCATTTCAATATTGGCAGCATAAGAAGATGTATCAGAATAAGCAATTGTATCTTCACCAATTTCAGATAGTACCATAAACTCATGCGTATCTTTTCCACCCATTGCCCCTGAGTCTGCAATAACTGCGCGGAAGTTTAATCCGCAGCGTTCGAAGATGCGGCTATACGCTTCATACATCTTATCGTATACTTCATCCAAACTTTCTTGTGAAGCATGGAAAGAATAAGCATCTTTCATCACAAACTCACGACCACGCAATAGTCCAAAACGTGGACGTTTTTCATCACGAAACTTTGTTTGAATTTGATATAGGTTTAAAGGTAATCTTTTGTATGATTTTACTTCATCACGAAGCAAACTTGTAATAACTTCTTCATGAGTTGCGCCTAAAGCAAATTCACGACTATGACGATCGTTCATACGCATCAATTCTGGTCCATATGAATACCAACGACCAGACTCTTTCCACAACTCTGCTTGTTGAAGTGCAGGCATTAGTAATTCAACTGAGCCAGCACGCTCCATTTCTTGTCTTACAATTTCTTCGACTTTGTGAAGCACTTTCTTACCTAATGGTAAGAAGCTGTATACGCCACTAGCATTTTGGCGAATAAAACCTGATCTTAATAAAAGCTGATGGCTTTTTACTTCTGCATCAGCAGGTACTTCTCTTAATGTAGGAATTAATGTTGCACTTTGTCTCATAACCTCGCACCTCTTTACTCACTTCTCTATTTTCATAGTTTATCACGCTTTTACAACCACAGTAAGCCCCTATTTACAGGGGCTTAACTTGTTCATCACATATTCCCTATTTGTTTTTATAAAAAGAAACTTTGAATGTCATTCCATGTTACCACAAGCATTAATAGCATAAGTAACGCAAATCCAATAAAGTGAACTACACCTTCTTTTTGTCGATCAATCGGCTTACCACGTACCGCTTCAACTGCGAAGAATACGAGACGTCCACCATCTAGAGCTGGAATTGGTAACAGATTAACGATTCCTAAGTTAATGCTTAAAACAGCCGCCCACTTCATTAGATAGTAAATACCTGATTGTGCTACTTGGTCAGTAGCTGCATAAATACCAACAGGGCCGGAGAGCATATCAAGTGAAAATTGCCCCGTCACTAACTTGCCTAGTCCAGTCACAATTTCTTTCATCCACGTTGCTGTTTCGGTTGCACCGTTTGTGATCGAGCCAATTACCGATTTTTCAACAGGTGCATACACACCAATTAAACCGATTTTTTCTTCTCCCATTTCACGACTATCCGGTGTTACCTCTATTTCACGCGTTTCATCACCACGATTAACGGTGAACATGATTTCTTGCTCTGGATGCTTACGAATGATTTCAACAACATCCTGCCATGTCGACACAGCTGCACCATCAATTGCTTGTACTTCATCACCCTGTTTCAATCCAGCTTCAATAGCAGCGCCGTCCTTAGTTAATTCACCAAGTACAGGTTTATCCACTGCATAGCCTTGGGAAATTCCTAGCACCACAAAAATAACAAACGCTAGCACAAAGTTCATTAAAGGACCCGCAAAGATAGCCATAGCACGTTGTCCCAACGTTTTAGAAGCAAATTGACGACTGTACGGTGCGATTTGAACTTCATCACCGTCCACAATAAAGTACGACTCTTCTGCCACTCTAAAGGTGTGTAGTCGTTCCTCGTCTTCTGATTCATATCCTTTTATAATCATTTCATGCTCTAAGTCTGCATGCTCTACTTCAATAACTCTGGCATCTGGGTACTGCTCTTTATTATTAATGATGACTTTTTCTACTCTTTCATCATTATTAAATAGCAAGCCAATAACTTGACCCGGTTTCACATCAATCATTTCCGGATCTTCACCGGCCATACGTACAAATCCACCTAATGGCAATAAGCGAATTGTATAGACTGTTTCATCTCGTTTGAACGAAAGAATTTTTGGTCCAAAGCCAATGGCAAATTCACGGCATAGAATCCCAGCTCGTTTCGCAAAAATCAAGTGCCCTAACTCATGGAAAAAGACAAGAGCACCAAAGATAATAATAAACGCAATGACCGTATTCAATGGGTATGCCCCCCTTCTTATGATAAGGTGAAACGTTAATTAGAAATATGCGCCTTTTTAAGTTACCATACTAACTTTAATTAGTACGAGCTAAAAGGTTTACAAGTTTTCTTGTTTCTAAATCTACTTCTTTTATTGTAGACAAGCAAGGATTTTTTATAACCTGATGCTCATTCATTGCTCGTTCAATCACATCTTCAATTTCTAAAAACGTAATAGCTCCATCTAAAAAGGCTTGAACAGCACATTCATTTGCTGCGTTTAAAACTGTTGGCATTGTACCGCCTTCTTTACCTGCTTCAAAAGCAAAACGCAAACATCTAAAGCGTTCTTGATCCATTTTTGAAAAGTGTAGCTGGCCAATATCAGCCAAGCTTAATCGATTTGTTCCCTGCAGCGGTAAGCGTTTTGGATAAGTTAGCGCATATTGAATCGGCACGCGCATATCCGGTGTTCCAAGCTGTGCAATTACACTGGTATCAGCAAACTCTACCATTGAATGAATAATGCTTTCTTTATGTAATAATACATCAATTTGTTCATAAGGAATATCAAAAAGCCAGCGTGCCTCAATGGCTTCTAGTCCTTTATTCATCATCGTAGCTGAGTCAATTGTGATTTTTGCTCCCATTGACCAATTTGGATGATTTAATGCTTCTTGAACCGTTACACCTTTTAACTCTTCTCTTGTTTTATCTCGGAAGCTTCCACCAGAAGCTGTTAAGATTAAGCGATCAATTGCTTTATCATCCTGCCCTTGAAGGCTTTGAAAAATAGCTGAATGCTCGCTATCTACTGGTAGAATGTCCACCCCATATTCCTTAGCCGCACTCATAACAATATGTCCTGCTGTAACTAACGTTTCCTTATTAGCTAACGCAATTGTTTTTTTCATTTTAATCGCTTCAAGAGTTGGTACTAATCCAACACTTCCCACAACTGCATTCACTACCACTTCTGTTTCTGGATGCGTGGCTACTGCTACCAGACCTTCCTCACCGTACATAAACGTTACGTTTGGAAATTCTGCCTTCAGTGTTTCACTGTCTTCTTTGTTCATAAGTGAAACAAGAGACGGATTACATAATTGAATGATTTTACGTGCTTCTTGTACATTTCGACCAAATGACATTGCTACAAGTTCAAAAGAGTCACGGTGAGCTTGAACAACATCAACCGTTTGAAGCCCAATCGAACCTGTAGCACCTAATAAAGAAAGTTTCTTCAAATATATTCACTCCCATTACTTCAAAGACATGTTTTTTACTGAGTAGACAAGCCTTAGCTATTTTTAATTATGGTTCTATTAAAGAGATAAAAGGAAAGCCAGAATTGGCATAATAAATAGCAGACTGTCAAATCGGTCTAGTATTCCTCCATGCCCTGGTAACAGTTTACCTGAATCTTTCACTCCATAATGTCGTTTAAATGCCGACTGTACTAAATCTCCCATTTGTCCAAATAACGAGATGATGATTCCAATTAAAAGTACTGCGCCCATGGATTGTTCAATGCCCGACGCCACTTTAAAAATAATGGCAACCACTAATGCGCACACTACTCCACCAACAAAACCTTCAATCGTTTTATTTGGACTAATTTCAGGCCACAACTTCCTCTTTCCCATTGCTCGTCCAATAAAATAAGCACCAGAGTCAGTTGCCCAAATTAAAAGAAATGCGAAAAATAGATACGTTAACCCATACTCTGAACGAACTTCGATAAAATAATGAAAGCCTAGTCCTACATAAAGTGTCGTCAATAAAAGAAAGCCTACCCCATCAAATGTAAATACATTTTTTACAACTACCGTATACATTAATAGTAATAGCGTGGCAAATAGAGCTACTTCTACTTTATGTTCACTTACCATTTGAAATGCAGCATCTGAGCTAGTTGGCAATAAAAATACCCAGGTCAGTAAGAGACTGACAATAATAGGGAAAGACAATGGCTTAATTTTTTTCATATTTAGCAGTTCAACAACGCCAATTGTTGCTAACAAATACATTAGAGCAGTAAATGGTAAGCCACCAATCATGACAATAGGCACAAACACTGCTAGTGCAACAATGGCTGTAATGATTCTTTGTTTCATGTTAGTTCAACACCCTCTTAGACTCCACCAAAGCGACGTCCACGATTTTGGAACGCCTCAATTGCTTCAATTAAATGATTTTCTTTAAAATCTGGCCATAATACATCTGTAAACCAAAACTCGGTATAAGCTAACTGCCAAAGCATAAAGTTACTTAAACGCAGTTCACCACTTGTTCGAATTAACAAATCTGGATCTTGTAAACTCCCACTCATTAAATACGAGGAAAACACTTCGTCATTAATTTCAGCAGGATTTAAATTGTGAGATTCAACATCCTTTGCAATTGCTTGAACAGCCTTAACGATTTCATGTCGGCTTCCATAATTAAGTGCAAAATTCAAAATAAGGCCCGTATTGTCTTTGGTTTCATGGATTGCCTTATCAACTGCACGTAATGTGTGAGAAGGTAGTTCACTTTTCTCTCCCATAATGCGCACTTGAACATTTTCTTCAATTAGCTCTGGTAAAAAAGTCGTTAAAAATTCCTCGGGTAACTTCATAAGAAATTCTACTTCCACTTTTGGTCGTTTCCAGTTCTCTGTTGAAAAAGCATATAAAGTTAGTGCTTTAACGCCCAATTGGTTTGCTGCTTTTGTAATTTGTCGAACGACTTTCATTCCCTCATGATGTCCCATCATTCTAGGAAGTGCTCTTTTTTGTGCCCAGCGACCATTACCATCCATAATAATTGCAATGTGTTCTGGTACAGCCTGCTTTTTCACTCTCTCTTTTCTTTCCTCAAGAGACTGTGTGCCTGGATTTTGACTTTTTTTCCATGCTTGAATTTTTTTTAACATGCAAAGGTCCCCCGTTGTATGTTCTCATTGACATTTGTTCTTTGTCATTCGATATTTTATCTTACTACACATTATTAACAAAAAAACCCCCTGTAAACAATAGAGGGTCTTTTACAATATATTTTACATTGAAATGACTTATACCGCCATAATTTCCTGTTCTTTATCTTTTGTTACGCTATCCACTTTAGCAATGTGGTCATCTGTTAACTTCTGAATATCATCACTGTATCCGCGAAGATCATCTTCAGTAATCTCACCGTTTTTCTCTAACTTTTTAAGGTCATCATTTGCATCACGACGAATATTACGAACTGCTACTTTCGCATCTTCAGAAGCTTTTTTCACTGTTTTAACAAGCTCTTTACGACGCTCTTCTGTTAAAGCAGGAATCGATAAGCGGATAATTGAACCATCGCTTGTTGGCGTTAAACCTAAATCAGATTTCATGATTGCTTTTTCCACTTCACCAAGCTGTGATTTATCATAAGGTTGGATTACCAACATACGAGCTTCGGGTACGCTAACTTGTGCAAGTTGATTAATTGGTGTTGGAACACCATAGTATTCAACCGTCACGCGGTCTAATAATGAAGCACTCGCACGACCAGCGCGAATTGAAGCCAATTCACGGCTATATGACTGAAGTGCTTTTTCCATTCTTTCCTTCGCATCTTGCAACACTTGTTTTGCCATCATTATTTCCCCCTTACAATTGTTCCGATATTTTCGCCTGTTACGGCACGTTTGATGTTTCCTTCTTCCGTAATGGAGAAGACGATTAATGGAATATCATTATCCATGCATAGAGAAGAAGCAGTCGAATCCATTACAGCTAGTCCATCTTTTAAGACATCAATGTATGTTAATGTTTCATACTTTACTGCGTCTGGAACTAATTTCGGATCAGCACTGTATACACCATCAACATTATTTTTCGCCATTAGAATTACATCTGCTTCAATTTCAGCCGCACGTAACGCAGCTGTAGTATCAGTAGAGAAGTAAGGATTGCCTGTACCTGCTGCAAAAATTACAACGCGTTTCTTCTCAAGGTGACGAACCGCTTTTCTTCTTATGTATGGTTCAGCAACTTGTCTCATTTCGATAGACGTTTGAACGCGAGTTTGTACTCCAATGTTCTCTAGGCTATCTTGAAGTGCTAGTGAGTTCATAACAGTTGCAAGCATGCCCATGTAATCTGCAGCTGCACGGTCCATTCCCATTTCACTACCAATTTTCCCACGCCAAATGTTTCCACCACCAACGACTACTGCTACTTCAACGCCTAAGTCATAAACGTCTTTCACTTGCTCTGCAACCGACTTAATGATAGAAGGATTAATACCAAATCCATCTTCTCCTGCTAATGCTTCGCCACTTAATTTTAATACAATACGATTATATTTTGCTTGACTCATGCCTAACCTCCATCGTCAACGGTGAGATCCATTTTTTTGAAAAAGGGAACACAGAGTGTTCCCCATTTAATCACATTCTTACTTTTTAACTTGGCTCATTACTTCTTCAGCAAAGTTGTCTTGACGCTTCTCAATACCTTCTCCTACTTCAAAGCGTACAAAGCTCTCTACTGTTGCGCCTTTGCTCTCAACAAATTGACGAACTTTTTGATCAGGATTTTTAACAAATGTTTGATCTAATAAGCAGATATCTTCGAAGAATTTGCTTAAGCGACCTTCAACCATTTTTGCAACGATTTTTTCTGGCTTACCTTCGTTTAGTGCTTGTTGTGTTAATACTTCGCGCTCACGCTCAGTTTCTTCAGCAGAAACTTCGTCACGAGATACATATTTAGGGTTGATAGCAGCGATGTGCATTGCAACATCTTTTGCAGCTTGCTCATCAGTTGTACCAGATAATACTGTTAATACACCAATGCGTCCACCCATGTGTAAGTAAGCACCAAATGCATCAGCATCTGTTTTGCTTACTACAGCGAAACGACGTAGAGAAAGTTTTTCACCAATTGTAGCGATTGCTGAATTGATATGCTCTTCTACAGTAGCTCCACTTTCCATTTTTTGAGCAACAGCTTCTTCAACGTTAGCTGGTTTGTTAGCTAAGATATGTGCAGCAAGTTCTTTTGTTAACTTCTGGAATCCTTCGTTTTTCGCAACGAAATCTGTTTCAGAGTTTACTTCAAGAATAACAGCTTCGTTACCTTGTGCTTCAATGTAAGTTAAACCTTCAGCAGCGATACGATCAGATTTCTTAGCAGCTTTAGCAATACCTTTTTCACGTAAGAAATCGATTGCTTTTTCCATGTCACCGCCAGTTTCAGTTAATGCTTTTTTACAATCCATCATACCAGCGCCAGTTTTTTCACGTAATTCTTTTACCATTTGAGCTGTAATTGCCATAATAAATAGCCTCCTTATTTGGGTATGTACTCTATATCAATTAATTAAATCTTTTCAAAAAAAGGTGATAAAAGGCTATTCCCTCTTATCACCTTTCGTGGAATTAAGCAGTAGTTGTTTCAGTTTCAACTGCTGTTTCTTCACCTTGTTTTGCTTCTAAGATTGCATCAGCAATTTTAGAAGTTAAAAGTTTCACAGCACGAATTGCATCATCGTTTGCAGGGATTACATAATCAATTTCGTCTGGATCACAGTTTGTATCTACGATACCAACGATTGGGATGTGTAATTTTTTAGCTTCTGCTACTGCGATACGCTCTTTACGAGGATCAATGATGAATAATGCATCAGGAAGTTGTTTCATATCTTTGATACCGCCTAAGAATTTCTCAAGACGCTCTAACTCTTTTTTAAGTTGAACTACTTCTTTCTTAGGTAGTACTTCAAAAGTACCGTCTTCTTGCATTCTTTCGATGTCTTTTAAACGCTTAATACGTTTTTGGATTGTAGAGAAGTTTGTTAATGTACCACCTAACCAACGTTGGTTAACGAAGTACATACCAGCGCGAGCTGCTTCTTCTTTAACAGAATCTTGAGCTTGCTTTTTAGTACCTACGAATAACATAGTACCGCCATCAGCAGCTAATTCTTTAACGAAGCGGTAAGCTTCTTCTACTTTCTTAACTGTTTTTTGAAGATCGATAATGTAGATGCCGTTACGCTCAGTGAAGATATATTTCTTCATTTTTGGGTTCCAACGGCGAGTTTGGTGACCGAAATGTACACCAGCTTCTAGTAATTGTTTCATTGAAATTACTGACATGTGTTTTTCCTCCTAATGGTTTTGATTATCCTCCGCCCATTTCATCTTTAGCCAAAACTACAAAGTGTAGCACCAATGACTAAATCAACGAGCGTGTGTATTAACACCAAAAACAAATATAGCACACTCACTTTTCACAAGCAAGCCTAAAATGCAGTTTATTGTTGAAATTTCAACAATAACTCAATTTCAGTTTTCCCTCTATATAGATTTTTCGCAATTTCTTCAATTGTTAAACCTTTTTTTTGTAGAGAAAACGCAATTTTTTGCACTTCATTTCTTGATAATTTACTAGCTTCTTCTTTTGTCAGCACGTGTTCACTTCTTTCAATCCTGTCTGTCATCTCTTGTTGAAGGAGCGCTGCAAAAGTCAATTCTGGTTCGCTTTTTAAATCTATTTTTGGATACGAGATATCTAACTTTTCTTCCTTTAACTCCTCAAAATCCGGTTTTATTATCGACACATCTGGCTGTTCAACTTCTATTCGCTTCATTTTTTGCTGAATCTTTAATAGAAACGCATCGTTTTGAGCATCCACTTCAGCTAAATAAGTTGCCATTGTGCTATCCATTTCTTCTATTATTTTACGCTGTTTTTTTTCTAAAACCTTTATCGAATATAGTTGCTGACGAAGATGCCAAAAAGCCAGAAACGTTACAGCGTGTAAAATAAAGCTAATCATTAACAAGGTATACATTGTAAAATCCCTCTAACCTACATCATTTTATTTAACGTATTTCTTAGTTTAAAAAGAGCTTTTGAGTGTATTTGTGAAATACGTGATGTGGATAAACCCAAAATGTGTCCAATCTCAGTAAAAGTCAATTCTTCTTTATAAAACAATGAAATAACAAGCTGTTCTTTCTCGTTAAGCTGTTCAATTATCTGTACCAATTCCGCAAAGTATTCTTCTTTTAAAAGATGGTCTTCAGGAGTAATCATTCGTTCATCACGAATTGCATACGATTGATGATCACCTTCATCATGCTCTTTTATTGGTTCCTCAATTGATAACACATTAGCAAAAAAACCTTCATTCATTACATGAACGACTTCTTCTTCTGTCATCTTTATTTCACTAGCAATTTCTTGAACAGTAACATTTCGCAAATATCGTTGTTCCAGTTTTTCTATCGTATGCTCCACCCTTTTAGCTTTTTCACGCGCGCTTCTAGATAGCCAATCCTCTTTTCGTAATCCATCTAAAATAGCACCTCTGATTCGGAATGATGCATACGTATCAAATTTCAAATCACGTTCATGGTCAAATTTTTCAAGTGCATCATACAAACCTATTAAGCCAAGGCTTTTCAACTCTTCTTTATGTACATTTCGAGGTAAACCCACTCCAATTCGTTGCACATGGTAATTAACAAGGGGCATATATTGCTTCACTAGCAAATTACCAGCCTCTTCATCTCTTTGTTTCGACCATTTTTCCCACCGTTTCTTTTCATCCATTACATTTACACTTGTCATGACGGCTTCTCCCCCTTCTTTCGTACAATAAATAGCTATCCTTTTAGCTTACCGGCTAGATTTCAACCACACCTTTATTTACCGTTCGAACCATTAACTGTGAAGTTGTGGGGTTGAATTCAATTGTTCTGCCGTTTGTTCCTCCCACATCTTTTGATATTAACGTAATATGATGTTCCTTTAACTCTTGCTCCACGGCTATAATATTCCGAGCACCAATCTTCATAAAGTCATTACTTGAAGTGAATTGAAACATCTGCGCACCACCTGCTATTTTGGCACATAAGCGTCTTTTATTGGCACCTAGATGTACGAGCATTTCAATTAAATCAATAATAGCTGTATCTGCATACTTAGCACGGTTAAATGAGCCTTTCACATGCCGAGAATTCGGCAGCATAATATGAGCCAGACCGGCCACCTTTAAGATGTCATCATACAATACAACCCCTACGCACGAGCCTAAGCCTGCTGTTCGAATTAAATCCGGTTCTTGCACAACATTCATATCTGAAATGCCAACTTTTACAATATGCTTACTCATGCAATGGTACCCCTAATGCTTGAAACAACGGTTGAATGGAACGGTTGTCCGGAATAAGAAGAAAACTCCCTTTCATAACGGAAGAGTGCGCTTGTTCTTGTAACGTTGTTTCAATTATTAAAACCGATTCCATCTGATATCCTTTTTCCAGTAACCCACTTGTCACCGTAGCACCAAGCATATCTATACAAACAGCTGGTAACGAAGGGTAAAGGTGAAGAGTTGTTAAGTCTGCAAGCGCAGTTAAATAGGCGCCACATAGAATATTTCCTATTTCACATAGCGCAGACCTCACTAATGCTGATTGAAGGAAATTTAAGCTTTCAATTTCTATGGAGGATTCATCTAATAAACAGCCTAGTAACGTCTTAGTATCATCTACTGATAATAGAAAGAATAGGCTTCCTTGGATATCTCCTTTAATCTGTAATAAAAATTGTACTACTACTCGCTCAGGTCCTCCAATTTCTTCAACCGCTTCATTTATGCCCGCAATCTTTACGCTTGGAAGTCGCATCTCAATTCTTTTTCTCACCAAATGAGAAAGAGCAGTCGCTGAATTAGCTGCTCCAATATTAGCTATTTCTTTTAAAACATCTAAATGAATTGCGCCAAACTTCAGATTATCTAAGCTGGTTTTATTCTTGGTCATCCAATCCTAAAACCTTTCCTAAATTCACTAATACTATTAAACGTTCCTCTACTTTTACAACACCGCTTATATAATCCGCTTCAACACCTTCAATAACTTCCGGTGTCGGTTCAATATGGTCACTGTAAATATCCAACACATCATTTGCTGCGTCGACAATTAAGCCAACTTCAATATCATTTATCATTACGATAATAATTCTTGTATGATCTGTATAAGTTTGCTCTTGCAAGCCGAACCTCTTTCTCAAATCTAGAATTGGTATTACTACTCCACGTAAGTTTATAACGCCACGCACATACTTTTCAGTTCGAGGCACTCGCGTGATATGTTGCATTTTCTCAATTGATTTAACCTGATCTACTACAATTCCATACTCTTCATTCCCCAGCTGAAATACAATGAATTTCGTTTCCATTCCGCTCTCCTCCACTACGACTTAAAACGTTATTTTGCCAAACATTATTATTTAATTAAAGCATTACAATCAATAATTAATGCTACTTGCCCATCGCCTAAAATCGTTGCTCCTGAAATGGCAAACGGAGAAGTTAAATAGTTGCCTAATGATTTTAAAACGATTTCTTGCTGACCTATAAATGAGTCCACAATTAAACCTGCTGTTTTATCACCTTTTCGTACAATTACAACAGGGTAAACGTCTTTCTGTTCAAAAGCTTCCGGTACGTTAAACAGCTTTTTGAGATTTAATAGTGGTATGATTTTCCCTCGGAAATCAATAACTTCTTGTCCGTGGGCTTTCATAACATCCTTTTTATTCACAAGTGCTGTCTCAATGATAGATGATAGTGGAAGTGCATAGCGTTCATCTTGCATATTAACAAGCAGTGCTGAAATAATTGATAATGTTAAAGGTAGTTGAATAGAAAAAGTAGATCCATAGCCTGGAATCGAATCAATTGTCACTGTTCCACCTAAGGATTCAATTGTATTTTTAACAACATCAAGCCCTACACCTCGCCCTGAAACATCAGAAATTTGTTCAGCTGTGGAAAAACCAGATGCAAACATAAGATCATACACTTGTTGATCCGTTAAACCTTGAGCATCCCTTTCTGAAACAATTCCTTTTTTCAAAGCTTTTTCTAAAATTTTATCGCGGTCAATCCCTGCACCATCATCCTCAAGGTCAATGAACACATGATTACCGCTATGATATGCTTTCAGTCGAACTGTACCTTCCCTCTTTTTTCCGTTCTGTTCGCGTACGTCCGGCATTTCAATTCCATGATCTAGCGCATTACGAAGCAAGTGGACAAGTGGGTCACCAATTTCATCAATAACTGTACGATCAAGCTCTGTTTCAGCCCCAATAATTTTTAGATGAATTTCTTTCCCTAAATCTTTTGCTAGTTGACGAACCATACGCGGAAAGCGATTAAAAACAGTTTCAACTGGAACCATACGCATGTTTAAAATAATAGACTGTAAATCTCCAGAAATACGTGACATCCGCTCAACAGTTTCTTCTAGTTCTTGATTATTTAAATCTTTTGAAATCTGTTCAAGACGCCCTCTATCAATGACTAGCTCTTCAAATAAATTCATTAAGCTATCCAGTCGGTCGATGTTGACTCGTATTGTTTTATTAATAGACACAGCTTTCGCTGGTGCTGTTTCTTTACCAGTATGGTCATCGACACGTTCTACATTAGCCTCTTGAGCGCGTGAGGCTTGGTTTTCACTACCAGTTGCTATATCTTCTTTTGGATCCACAGTATTAATCTGCACAAGCTCTACTTCAGAGATTTGCATCAACTGCTCTTTTAACGAGCTTGCCTCTTGTTTTGATACCAATACAACCGTAAATTGTTGATCAAACTGTTCTTGTTCGATATCTTGAACGATTGGGTTTGACTTCACGACTTCACCAGCTTGCTCAACTACGTCAAATACCATATATGCTCTCGCTGCTTTTAATAAGCAACGCTCATCTAATATAACGGTTATCTCATATACAAAAAATTCTTGATCTAACGCTTGTTTTAAAAGGCCTATTTCGCATTCATCATATACAATGCTAGGCGGTACCACTTTACTTTCTACCGCTACCGCCACTTCTAGTTCTCCGCTTTCTAAAGCTTGGAGTTTCGTTACAATCTCTTGCACATCATATCCTCCATCACCACCTGTGGCGATTGACTCTACCATAACTTCTAAAGCATCTACTGATTCAAACACCAAGTCCACAACGCTTGTATTTACGCTTAGCTGTTGGTTACGAATTGCATCTAGTACATTCTCCATTTTATGAGTAAGATTCGCCAAATCCTCAAATCCCATTGTTGCTGACATGCCTTTTAACGTATGAGCTGAACGGAAAATTTCATTTACAAAACTAAGATTATTAACATCCTTTTCAAATTCTAATAGCTGTTGATTAATATTTTGTAAGTGTTCCTTACTTTCTTCAATAAACACTTCTAAATACTGACTCATATCCATTGAATGCTCCCCCTATTTCTGCACGTGATGTAAAATACGATTTGCTACATCATGTAATGGCTGTATTTCATCTACTAACCTTGTGGCAATGATAGACTTTGGCATCCCATAAATAATAGCTGTTTCTTCCGACTCAGCAATCGCTATGGTTTGACCTTTGCTTTTCATATAAATAACGCCTTCCGTTCCATCCGCTCCCATCCCGGTTAATACAACCGCAACTTTTTCATAGTTAGAACAATCTGCAAGCGACTGAAACAAAGTATCAACTGATGGTCGGTGTCCTTTTACTGGTAACGATTGATCTAAAACCGCTATTAATCCTTCTTTAGATTCTTTTACGGTTAGGTGATAACCTCCGGGTGCAATATATGCACACCCTGGCTCTAACTTTTCACCATCTTTTGCTTCTTTCACCGAAATAGTAGCTAACCTATCTAATCTAGCTGCTAGTGAACTCGTAAAACCTGCTGGCATATGTTGAACAATTAAAATAGGGACTGAAATCGTTGCAGGAAGCATCGTTAGAACTTCTTGTAATGCTCTTGGCCCTCCGGTTGATGTACCGATGCAAACCACTTTCTTTAACGACTGGTGCTCTCCCTTCGCTATTGGTAATTTTATAGACTTGTTTTTATTTGACTCTTTTAAATTGAAAGGAAGGTTTGCTTTGCTCGCAATATAGAGTTTTGCTAATAGTTCATCTTTTACTTTATCGATATCTAATGAAATAGCACCTGAAGGTTTGGCAACAAAATCAACTGCTCCATACTCCATCGCTAAAAAGGTATTATTTGCTCCTTCAAACGTTGTACTGGACAACATTACAACAGGAGTTGGCTTGATTTTCATTAATTCTCTTAACATCTCTAATCCGTTCATCACAGGCATCTCTACGTCAAGCGTCATAACGTGTGGATTTAATAACACTGCTTTCTTTAATGCTTCCTCGCCGTTTCGGGCTGTCCCCACTACGGTAAACCTACCGTCTTCCTCTAGTAAATTAGTAATAACCTTTCTCATAAAAGCTGAATCGTCAACGATTAATACTTTAATTTTATTCAACTAGCAACCCTACCTTTCGAGAAATAACTTCTTGAGCCTGGCTACAAATCCAATGCCGTAATTTCTGGTACTAGACGATGTTGCATATTGATTTGCAATATCTTTAATTCCTTGGCTCGCATTGCCTTTAGGATAATGCAAAACGAATGGCACTTGACTGTTTACCGAATTAGAAACACAGCGATCTTCTGCTATTATTCCTAACAATTCAATTGAGCATTTTAAAAACTGTTTAGCCGCTTGATTAAAACGTTCATACGTACTTACACCTTCTTTGATAGAGAGTGATTTATTTACTACCATCTTAAAAGAGGAATTTACACCATATAGATGTAAGAACTTTAGCGCAGCATAGCCATCGGTAATGGATGTTGGTTCAGGTGTCGTAATGAGCACCATGTCATCCATTGTCTTTAAAAAGGTAATGACCCCTTCTGTCATTCCTGCTCCCATATCGAAAATTAAGTAATCATAGTCTTGAGCAACAGAATTAAATTGATTAATTAAATATTGTAAGTCCTGTCGCTTCCACTCAAATAAAGAAGTAATTCCAGATCCGCCAGCAATGTAGGCTAGGCCTTGTGTTCCCTGTTTGATAACACGCTGAATGGGCCATTTATTCTCTAACATATCCACGATGGTGTAACTCGAAGCAATTCCCATCAATACGTCGATATTGCCCATTCCAATATCCATATCAAACAGCAGTACCCGGTGCCCTTTCTCCTGTAAAGCCAATGCAAAGTTTAGGGAAAAATTAGACTTTCCAACGCCTCCTTTTCCACTAATAACCGCTAACGTCTTAGCCTCCGTCCTTTCATTAGAGACATGTTTGACAGCTGCCACTCTTTTTCTTAAAGCCGCCGCTTGATCATTCATATTTCCAATCTCCAAACAGATAATCCACTATTTTTTTAGTAGTATATTTCTCTAAATCGTCAGGAACATCTTGTCCAATTGTTATAAAAGCAGCTGGTAGCTGACACTCCGTTAGCAAATTAATAATTGGACCAAATGTTGTGGTCTCATCTAGCTTTGTCAAAATAATTGAATCGATTGGTATATTACTAAACTGCTTGTAAACCTCACGTAAATCAGCCATTTTTGCCGTCGCTGTTAGTACTAAAAAGGTCTCCATGTATTCATTAAATGACAGCATATTGTGGAGATCATGAATGTACTGGCTGTCTAAAAAGTTTCGACCTGCTGTATCAATGAACACAATATCGTATTCATTAAATCTCTGAAGAGCTTGTTGAAAATCTTCACTGTTATAGCAAACTTCAACTGGGACATTCAGAATAGATGCATATGTTTTTAATTGATCGATGGCTGAAATACGATATGTATCAGTTGTAATGAATGCAACTCTTTGATTTTGTTCTAAAATACATGACGCAGCTAATTTTGCTAGCGTTGTTGTCTTACCAACACCGGTAGGACCAACAACGTTGATATATTTTTTTTGAAACACTTTTGAACATTCTGAATGGGATAGGTACTCTTCAAACCAGTTTTTCAGCCACTCAACCAGCTGCTTATCGCCTAGCGAAGGTGTTGTATAATATAACTCCATGACTTTATCTCTTACTTCTTTTAATAAACGCTCTTCAATCTCTTGATGCTGCAAAAATGAAATAGCTTTTTGAACAAGCAACGGATATTCAACACTAGTATTTCTTGATGGTTGCATCGTTGTAATCAGCTGTTTTAATTCATTAACCTGCTTCATTAACTCTTCATTTGTATGATTTTTAACATATTTTTTAGGCTTTTTGACTTGGTCATCTACCCCTGCAATAACTTCTAACTTTTTTTTAGTAAACGCACCCAGAAACCCACCAACTTTAACAGAACGAGACTTTAAAATTACGGCTTCTGGACCAAGCTCTGCTCGAATAACTTTCATTGCTTCTGGCATTGAAGATGCCACATACTTTTTTACCTTCATGATAAATCAACCACTCCAACGCTCTGAACTTCAATACTGGCTTCTAGTTCGTTATATGATAAAATCGCAACTTGCGGTATATACCGTTCTGTTAACTGGCGGACATACATCCGTACGGCTGGTGAGCAAAGAACAATCGGTGTTTGATCTTGAAACCCTGCTCCATCAACTTGAGCAACGATATGCTCCACAATATTTTGGGAAACGTATGGATCCAATGATAAATAATTTCCATGTTCTGTTTGCTGAACTCCTTCAGCTAGTACTTTTTCAACTTTTCCCGATAGCGTAATGACGCGAAGCAGCTGCTCTCCAGCAGCATACTGGGTCGTGATTTGCCTACATAATCCTTGACGAACATATTCTGTTAATAAGTCCGTGTCAGATGTCATCTTTCCATAATCAGCTAGTACTTCAAAGATAACTGGCAAATTTCGAATCGATACCTGCTCTTTTAAT
This sequence comes from Bacillus sp. 1780r2a1, assembly GCA_024134725.1. Lineage (NCBI taxonomy): Bacteria > Bacillati > Bacillota > Bacilli > Caryophanales > Bacillaceae > Bacillus > Bacillus sp. 1780r2a1. The sequence continues at coordinate 3,106,101 of CP099863.1, forward strand.
AATTTGGCCAATACTCGTTGAATTTCTCCTACTGAGAGTGGAGATGGGGTAACCTCTTCAATTAAAATTGGATACGACTCTTTTACATGATCAATTAATTGTTTTGTTTCTTGACGACCTATTAACTCGTGAGCATACGCTTTAATTACTTCTGTAATATGTGTTGATACCACTGAAGGCGGATCTACTACCGTATACCCAAACATCTCTGCTTGCTCTTTCGTTGCTTCATTAATCCACTTGGCTGGCATTTGAAAGGCGGGCTCAATTGTATCAATGCCTTCTATCATATCGTCACCCATTCCAGGACTAATTGCTAGGTAATGATCGAGCAACAAATCGCCTCTTGCCATTTCATTCCCTTTAATTTTTAGACGATATTCGTTTGGCTGTAATTGAATATTATCGCGAATCCTTACAACAGGAATTACTAAGCCAAGCTCTAAAGCGAGCTGGCGGCGAATCATAACGATACGGTCTAACAAGTCCCCTCCTTGATTTGTATCTGCTAAAGGGATAAGACCATAACCAAATTCAAATTCAATAGGATCTACGCTCAGTAAATTCACAACACTCTCAGGACTTTTCATATCATCAGCTGGCATTTCTTCTTCTGATACGGCTTCTTCGTTTAAAAGAAGTTTTGTTTTTTTAGGGGATAAGTAATAACCTCCTGCTGCTAGTAAAAGTGCTAATGGTAGTGTTAATAAATCATTGATTGGCGTAATGAGACCAAGAACAGCAATTGTTGCTCCAGTAACATATAACATTGCAGGAAACGCAAATAGCTGTCCGGTGATATCTTGACTTAAATTCCCCGTAGAAGCAGCTCTTGTGACAATAATACCTGTAGCAGTCGAAATCATTAATGCTGGAATCTGACTGACTAACCCATCGCCAACTGTTAATAAAGTGAACGTCTGGGATGCCTCTCCAATGCTCATACCCATCTGCATCATTCCAATAATGATTCCAAATAAGATATTAATGAGTGTAATAACAATACCAGCAATTGCATCTCCCTTTACAAACTTGCTGGCTCCATCCATTGATCCGTAAAAATCGGCTTCACGCTGAATTTTTTCACGCCTTTGAATGGCTTCTTTTTCGGAAATCATTCCCGCATTTAAATCAGCATCAATGCTCATTTGTTTCCCAGGCATTGCATCAAGAGTAAAGCGTGCAGCTACCTCTGAGACACGCTCAGCTCCTTTTGTGATAACTAAGAACTGAATGATAATTAAAATAACAAAAACAACGAACCCTACAAGTGGATTCCCACCAATAACAAAGTTACCGAATGTTTCTACCACACCACCTGCATTACCTTCACCTAAAATAGCTCTTGTGGTCGATACATTTAACCCGAGACGGAAAAGTGTCAGTACAAGCAGTAACGATGGAAACACAGATAGCTCAAGCGGCTCTTTCATGTTCATTGATACAAGCAAAACAAGCAGTGCAAGAGATATATTTACCATAATTAACACACTGAGCAACCAAGATGGGAGCGGAATAACAAGCATAACAATAATGAGTACAACACCTATAACAACTGGTAACTCTCTTGCAGACATGAATCATTTCTCTCCTTATTTCTTATAATCTTCAATACTTATACCTTTTTTTGAATGCGATACACATAAGCTAAAATCTCAGCTACTGCCTTAAAAAACTCTTCAGGCACAACATCGCCAACTTTTGTTTGCTCATATAAGCCTCTTGCTAAAGGCCGGTTTTCTACCATAATAATTTCATGGCTTTTTGCAACAGCTTTTATTTTTTGAGCTACGAAATCTACTCCGCTTGCTACTACATACGGAGCATCCATTTTATCTTCATCATACTTTAAAGCAATTGCATAATGAGTTGGATTCGTAATGACAACATCAGCTTTTGGCACTTCTTGCATCATTCTAGACATTGCCATTTCGCGCTGTTTCTGCTTAATTTTAGATTTTATGAGCGGATCGCCTTCCACGTTTTTATTTTCATCTTTAATATCTTGCTTTGACATACGAATATTTTTTTCAAAATCAAATTTTTGGTACATGTAGTCAAGAACAGACAATAAAAGTAAAACACAAGAGGCTGCAAGTCCCATTTGCAAAACTAATTTCGCTAGTGATACTAAGCTGTCTCCAATGCTGCGATGAGATAAAATGAGAACCTGATCAATATTAAGCCACAACACTGCAAACGTAACAGCACCGATTAAGAGAATCTTTAGCGTAGACTTCAATAGTTCAACAATTGCTCTCATCGAAAAAATTCTTTTTGCTCCTTTAATTGGATCAATCTTTTCCAGTTTTGGCTGCAGAGGTTCAGCTGAAAAGAGAACGCCAACCTGCATGTAATTAGCTGCAAGCGCACCTACCAAGGCAACGAGCATAATAGGTCCGAGTGCATACACAATTTCAGGGAGTAAGTCTCGTAGCAAAATAAATACACTTTCTTCCGTAACTTCCGTTAGCATATATGTCTGAAAAGACTCCTTTATAATAAGCATCATCTTTTCAAGCACATACCGAGCCCCGAACATAAAATAGAGAAAAACAAGGAGTAGCATAATAGCTGTCGTGACGTCTTGACTTTTTGCTACTTGTCCTTTTTTTCTAGAATCTTGCCTTTTTTTAGGCGTTGCCTTTTCCGTTTTTTCTCCCGCAAAAAACTGCAAATCTAACCGAACGAGAAACATCTTTATACTCCTCCTAGTAAATGAATCATCGTTCGCATCGACTCTAGCATGTATTCAAAGATTAGCTGCATCATATAAAACATACTTCCCATAACAACGATTAGAAAAAGAAATGCTACGATGATTTTAAGCGGAAATCCTACTACAAAAATATTAAGCTGAGGTACCGTTCTTGCGACAATTCCAAGTGCTATATCGACAAGAAACAACGCACCTACAACCGGAAGCGACATTTGAACGGCTAATAAGAACATCATGCTAAACGTTTTTATAATTGTCGTTACAAACAGTTCACTTCCAACTGAAAATGAAAGTTCGTTAATCTTTAATACTTCATAACTATGATAGACTCCATCTATTAACAAATGATGACCATTAGTCGATAATAAAAAGAGCAGTGCAAAAATATAGAGGTACTGACCGGTAATAGGACTTTGAGCACCCGTTTGGGGATCCATCACGTTAGCAATAGCAAAGCCCATTTGAAAATCAATTAACCCACCTGCAATCTGAATAGCCATAATCACGATATATGCAATTAACCCCATCGAAATCCCCACGAGACATTCCTTAATGATAAGAAGCAAAAAGTGACTATCAAGTGGAATAATTGGGAAATCTAATGTTGTGATTACCACAAGTGATAAAGCTGTTGCTAGCCCTACTTTGTGAAAAGCCGGAACTGTACGATATGAAAAGAGCGGTACCGTAATAAAGAAAGCGGACAATCGTACTAAAACTAAAAGAAATGTTGGATAAATACTGATGAGTTGTGTCATTTTTATCCAATATACCTATGTAGGTTTGAAAAAATATTATACGTAAATGACACCATCTTAGATAACATCCATGGACCAAAAAATACAATTCCTACAAGGACCGCTACAATTTTTGGCACAAAGGCCAAGGTTTGTTCTTGAATCTGAGTTGTTGCTTGAAAGATACTGACAAGCAAGCCGACAACGAGTGCTAATAGCAAAAGTGGACCACACACAATTAAGATTGTATATACGCCTTTTTCTGCTAACGAAATAACAAATTCTCCATTCATATTTTTCACCTATTGAAAACTTATTAATAATGATTTAATGACTAAATTCCAACCGTCTACTAAAACAAAAAGCAAAATTTTAAACGGCAAAGAAATCATAACAGGCGGTAACATCATCATTCCCATCGACATTAATACGCTGGAAATAATCATATCGATGACAAGAAACGGAACAAAGATCATAAAACCAATTTGAAATGCTGTTTTTAATTCACTAATTGCAAATGCAGGAACCAATGCTGTTAATGGAATGTCTTCTACTGAGCTTGGTCTATCCATGTCTGCATATTCCAAAAATAATGCTAAGTCTTTTTGGCGCGTATGAGCACTCATAAACTCTTTCATAGGAAGTGCGGCTTGATCATACGCCTCTGTTAGATTAATTTCTTCATTCAATAACGGCTGTAAAGCTTCTTTATTCACTTGTGAAAATGTTGGTGCCATAACGAAGAACGTTATAAATAAAGCGAGCCCTAACAACACTTGATTGGGAGGCATTTGCTGAGTACCTAGTGACGTTCGAACAAACGAAAGGACAATGACAATTCGAGTAAAGCATGTCATTAAAATTAAAATACCCGGAGCAATTGACAGAACCGTTAGAAGCAGCAATAGCTGGATTGACGTTGATACGCTTTCAGCATTACTAGCATTAAAAATCTCCATTACTTCATTCATTTTGCTTACGGTTCCTTTCTAATTCTTCCAACTTGGCTTTCCGCTTTTTCATTATTTGACTTAACGATTGTGTAAAAGATTTTATATTTTTAACTGCAATTGTTTCCTTTTCTTTTCGCTCAAATAGTGATGGAAGAATCACTTTATATTCACCATCACTGTGTTGATTTTGGTATTTCTTTAACAACTGCTCTTTATCTTCTCCAACCACTTCTGAAAGCAGCTCAATATTGTCTCCTACACCTACAACGAACAGCTGCTCACCTACCTTGACAACTTGAACAGATTTGCTATTCCCAAGGTTTGTTCCACCCAAATTTTCCACTAACTGATTTTGCTTTAACATATTTCCTTTGGACTTAACAACCCTTAATACAATTAGTAATAAACCAATCACAAATGCAAAAGCAAATAACATTTTTACTACTTCACCAGCTGAAATAGTCGCACCTTGATTGGAATTGCTGTCACCAACTGTATTAGCATCCAACTCTTTTTCACAAGCACTTGGATTTTCTATACATTCTTTCACTGAATCTGATGTTTCTGCCGCTTGCACACTTACACTATCTTGAAACAATAGACTTCCAGCGATTCCTAAAATAAATACGATATATCGCAGCAACGTTTGCCACCTCTTACCTTTTCATAGTACAAAGTGGAGCAGAGCAGCTGCTCCACTGTTTTCTTTATCCTACAGCTTTTGAAATAGCTTCAAGAACTCGGTCTGCTTGGAATGGCTTGACGATAAAGTCTTTTGCGCCAGCTTGAATTGCATCGATAACCATTGCTTGTTGTCCCATCGCTGAACACATAATAACTCTCGCAGCTGGATTCAGTTGCTTAATCTCTTTTAAAGCCGTAATTCCATCCATTTCCGGCATTGTAATATCCATTGTTACAAGGTCTGGCTGATGCTCTTTATAAAGATCGATAGCTTGCATTCCATCAGCAGCTTCCCCTACAACCTCGTATCCATTTTTTGTAAGGATATCCTTAATCATCATACGCATAAATGCTGCATCGTCTACAATTAATACTCGTTTACTCATTTTATTTTCCCCCTATATAAAATTACTTTAATTTATTAATACGATCGCGCTGACTAACTATATCCGTCACGCGAACGCCAAAGTTTTCATCAATTACTACGACTTCACCTTTAGCAATCAGCTTGCTATTAATTAAAATGTCCACCGGCTCACCAGCAAGCTTGTCTAGTTCAATAATTGATCCTGATGACATCTCTAAGATTTCTTTAACAGTTCGTTTTGTGCGCCCTAACTCAACAGTTACTTGAAGCGGTATATCTAGTAACATACCTAAATTACGTGTTTCTGGCTGTGAAGGCATTTCATTTCCATCAAAAGATGAAAAAGCAACAGGTTGAACATTAACAGGAGCTGCTGGCATAACTGGCTCTTGCTGTAATGGTTCACTTACATGATTCTCCAACGGCTGAGAAGGGGCTTCTTGAATAATTTCATCCTCTTCTTCCTCGTGAGCAACCGGATTTAACAGTTCATTTACTAATCCTTTTGCAAAAGGCAAAGATAAAAGCTGCATAATATTAGAGTCAATTAACGTGCCAACTTTTAAGTTGAATGAAACTTTAACTAAGACATCGTCACCTTCTAGTAAGTTCGCTCCTTCTCCCTCTGGAAGATCTAAGATGTCAAGGCTCGGTGGTGAAATATCTACTTTCTTTTGAAAAATCGTAGACATAGACGTGGCTGCCGAGCCCATCATTTGGTTCATTGCTTCTTGAACAGCACTTTGTTTAATTTCATCTAGCAATTCTCCTGGATTTTTTCCGTCTCCACCAAGCATTAAATCAGCAATAATAGCTGCATCACTTTGTTTAATAACAAGTAAATTTCGCCCTGAAATTCCTTCTGTATAATGAACTTCTACCGCAACATGCGGATTAGGAAATTCTTCTTTTAATTCTTCTTTATGAATCAATGAAACATAAGGTGTTGTAATATCAACTTTTTGGTTTAATAAAGTTGACAACGCAGTAGCAGAACTACCAAATGAAATATTGCCAATTTCACCAAGCGCATCGCGTTCCATCTCCGTAAAGTGCTTACTAATTTCACTTTCTTCTATGTTGCTACTTGAAGGCATAGGGTCTAATGAAGACGTTCCTTTTAACAATGCATCGATTTCATCTTGAGAAAGCATATCTCCTGTCATAGCGACGTTCCCCCCTTAAACTGATTTAAGATTTGAATTGCTAACTTCCTTTTCAACTGTCCAGGCTGTGCACTAAACTTTGGCACGCCGCCAACTTGAACGGTAAGAGGTTGATTAACCCCTCGATCCAATCGAATAATATCTCCCTTATCTAAGGAAAGGAAGTCTTCAATGGATATATCAGTTTGCCCTAGCATTGCAACAACTGGAACCGTTGCATCTTGAACTTGTGTTCGAAGCTGTTCAACCTCTAATTCGTTTGGCTCTTTTTTAGATGACTGCATCCAATAATGCACCGATAATTTTGAAATAATAGGCTCCAGCGTAACGTGTGGAATACATAAGTTAATCATGCCTGTTTCTTCACCAATTTGTACACTTAGTGAAATGACCACAACAATCTCATTTGGTGATATAACTTGTAAAAACTGTGGGTTCACTTCAAATTCTTCCATTGCTGGATTAATCACAGCAACTGAGCTCCAGGCCTCTTCCATACTATCTAGCGTTTTATCTAACAAATTACAAAGTAGTTTGGTTTCAATCTCTGTTAAGTTATCTATTTTTTTATTTCCAGCTTCCCCTTTACCGCCTAAAATGCGGTCTAACATTGCGTATGCAATATTTGGATTTACTTCCATGATCACTCTGCCATCCAATGGTTCGACTGACATGACATTTAAAACCGTCATACTCGGAACCGAACGAACAAATTCTTCATAAGGGATTTGGTCTGCTGATACAACTGAAACCTGTGTTATCGTGCGTAGTTGAGCTGACAGCAATGTTGTTAACAGTCTCGCATAGTTCTCATAGATTCTTGTTAAACTTCTAATTTGATCTTTTGAAAATCGTAGGGCCCTTTTAAAATCATAGGACCTGACGCGATTTTTCGTATTTTCGTCTTTTAACTGCTGTGCATCCATCTCTCCTGTCGACAGCGCAGACAACAGTGCGTCAATCTCATTTTGAGACAATACATCACCGGCCAAAAACCTCACCTCCTACCTGCCATCTTCCCATTATTGTAGAACCTTGGAGGTCGTATAAATCTTTACCACATGCCCAGTCTCCATCGAGCTATCGATTTGCTTGGAAATTCGCTCTTCAAGTGCTTTTAAACCTTTTTTCCCCTCGAAATCCTCAGCTGTCATCTCCGATAGTTCTTTAATAATGATGTCTTTTACTTGGAACTCTCTTTTCTGCAATTCTTTAGCTGCCTTTTTGCTGTCCATTTGAATCTTAAATGATAGACTAATATAATTATTGCTTTTTAAATTCGTTTTAATATCAGCAATATCAACAGATGAATCAATCACTTCATCAATGGAAGGAGCCGCTTCAGCTACCGGCTCGCTTGTTAGCTTTAACGTTACAATAACCGCAATACTTCCAATCAATGTCAAAGACAATAAAATAATAACCATAGTACCAACTAACTTATTTTTAAACAAAGCTTACTCCTCCATATCACGTCGCAGACCCAACACATTAACCGATTGATAATAAGCGCATACCTTTTCGTTCACTTCAGCAACTGATTCTTTTACAACCAACTTTTTATTGTTTGTTAGCGTAATGGTCGTGTCAGGAAAGGATTCCACTTGCTCTATGTGAATTGCATTTAGCGTAAATTGCTTTCCATTTAATCTTGTTAAAGTTACCATACCTGATAAAAAGCCAAACTGATAAGCTCAGCTTCTTTCCTCCTAGGCTATTAATTTATCGTTTTAAGTTGACCAACTCTTGTAGAATTTCATCAGAAGTTGTGATGATGCGCGTATTTGCTTGGAAACCACGCTGGGATACGATCATTTCTGTAAATTCTTCCGATAAGTCAACGTTAGACATCTCTAAAGCGCTTGATACGAGCGTTCCTGTTCCGTTTGCTCCTGGTTCATTTAATTGAAAGCCACCTCCATCTATTACACTACCTGAGTTAGCTGTTTCAGAAAAAAGGTTACCTCCGACTTTTTCAAGACCGTCGTTGTTCGGAAACTTTGCTAAAACAACTCGACCAGCAGTTTGTAAAGTGCCTTGAGCATTCACGTAGTTCACGGTTCCATCTTGGCCGATACTAAAGCTTTTAGCATCGTTAGGAATTTGTAACTTTCCTAGGCCGCCTCCTGCTGTTTCACCAATCAAAAAGAGCCCTTCTGCGGTTACCACGTTACCGTCTGCATCTAGATAAAAGTTTCCAGCTCTTGTATACAGCGGATCATTCACCACTTGACTCCCGGCACCTGTTCCAACAGTAAAGAACCCTTCTCCTGAAATAGCCAGGTCAAGTGGCCGACCGGTTGGCTGAATGCTTCCAGAAGTATGTATCGTATCAATTGTTCCAATTTGAGATCCAAGGCCTACCTGCTTTGGATTCACGCCGCCTCGATTCTCTCCCGGTGCACTCGCTCCTGCTATTTGCTGACTAACTAAATCTTTAAATGTTGTACGCCCTTTCTTAAAGCCATAGGTATTAACATTTGAAATATTATTACCAATTACGTCTAACTTCGTTTGAAAATTTTTCATTCCACTAATTCCAGAATACATTGAACGTAACATGTAATTTCCCCCTTATTTATAGTGTTTAACGAGTGACCGATAAAATATCGTTAAGAGTTAACGTTGTATTAGATTCATCATCTAACATAAAAGTAAGCTTACCGTCTTTTACAGAAGTGGCTTTCACAACAGCTTCTTTCTCTTTATTCGTTTCATCCATCCAGGAAACTGTCTTGCCAATAAGCTCACTGCCTTTTAAAATTGGAGATTCACTTTGGACTGCTTGTAAAAATCCCTCTATTGATGTGCTCATATTTGTCATTTGTTCCAGTGTTGAAAACTGAGCCATTTGAGAAATAAATTCCTTGTCTTCCATAGGACTAGTTGGGTCTTGATTTTGTAATTGGGTAATTAAAATCTTTAAAAAATCATCTTTTCCTAGTGAACTTGAGCCTGTTTGCTTTTGCTGTACGGGCTGATTTGCTAAATATAAATTGGATTGAATGGCATCTGTCATCTTCGTCACCTACACATTGTAGTTAATTAATGCTTCTTCTAATGAGTTCAAAAAAGGTTGATTTCTTTCTTCATCCTCTTCATCTTTTACAGTTTGCTTTTCTTGCTTATGTCTTTGCTCCTGGTGCTCCTTATCGTTCGCCATCCACTGATCAGCTGTATGAAAAACCTCAACCTTATCCATTTGCACCTGCTGATTCATCAGCGTTTGTTTCAAAGACCCTAGCTGAGTATCTAAGAGGTCTTTTGTTTGAGAAGATGATGCAATAATTCGAGCGACAGTCTCATGATTTCGCTGCACTAACTCAATTTGAATCGATCCTAATCTTTCAGGGAAAAGCTTTAACACTAGCTTCGTTTGAGAGGCATTCTGATGAAAAGAAGCTTTCACCAGTAGCTCTTGAATTTGCTTCATCACCTTTGATGCTTGCATATCTTTTGGTAAATTCGTGTTTACGTGAAGCGATAGCTGTTGCAGCTTGCTCATTTCACCCGGTATAAACGCCCCTTTATCAACAGAATTTTTTTGATCACCTGACTCACCAGCTTCTATTCTTGTTAATTGGTTAATTGGCATCAAATGATTATCACGTGCTGCAGCAATCCTTTTGGTAATTATGTCGATAAACTTGTTCATCTCTTTATGAGAGAACTGAACAGGTTGTATCTCAGGCTGCTGTAGCTTTTCTTGCAGTGTTTTTAGCTGACTGGGCTCCACTGGAACAAGCTCTCGCAAAAGTTGAAAAAACTGCTGAAATTCTTTAACAAAATTTTTTATGTTTCCCCGTAACGTGACATCTTCTGAGTGCGCCTTTAAATTCGTAGCACTGGAAAGCAATTGCTGAAGCTTAGACTCTTTTGTTCCGCTCGTAGGGAGCTGTTGAATAAACTCCATAAAAGGTTTAAACAAAATACTTTGCTCTTCTCCCTCTATCTTGTTACCATCCCCTTCTTCTAAATGAAGCTCAAACAACGCCAAAAATTCAGTCAAGTCTTCGCTACTAGCTACGTTCATTATTTGATTGTTTAAAGGCTGGTTAATCGGTTGACTGCTTTCACTGAGATTATTAGTCGTTTCAATTACTCCATATAGCATCGTTTGAAATAAAAAAGGATTCTCTGTCACAACTGTAGTATCTACCTTTGGCTTATCCTTCATAACTGGAAACATAGGCTGCATAGCTACCTTCATTTCTTCACCTCCATTACTCACTCAACGGCTCAGCTAGTAAACTTGTATAGCGAGCTGCAACGGTAGGGTCCATCTTTTCTAAGACTTTCGTGCGTGCATCCGTTTTTAATGCTTTTAGCAGCAAGATAGCTTCATTTTCTTTTAATTCGGTAAAAATGAGAGCTGCTTTCGCTGGCTTCATCTTTTCATAAGTCGAGACAATATCTTTCTGTTCATCATCTCCATCACCTTCTTGACTAGAAGCACCTTTCTCATCTTCTGAATCCCTAATCTTAATTTTCAACTCATCAATCTCACGCTCTTTAGCCATTATTTCTTCTTCTAAGCTTTGAATATTGTCTTCTTTCTTTTGAAGCTTTTCGTTTAGGCTCTTTATTTGATTTTCTAATTCTTTATTTGCCTGTTGCTGATTAGTAGATTTTAAACTTTCATTATCGTTTCCTATTACAGGAAGAGATGACGTTGCCGACGAGATTTTCTCTTGAACATCGACTCCACTAATTGTTAAACCAATATAAATAGCTGTAATAATGAACAGCAGTGGTATAAAAATAATAAATAAGAAAACTTGCCACTTACTATGCTTTTTTTCTTCTACCTCTTCATAATCATTTTGCTTTTTTTTAGCCATTTCCTCACCTAATTTCTGTGTAGCATAAACTGTTGCAGAGAAATCTCATCCATTTGTTTACTTTCTGCATCACCCTGAGTTTTTAGGTAGCTTGTATAGCTCTTGTCTTTAAGCTTTTCATACTTTTTGCACTCAATATTTTTTTCTTGAAGTTTCAGTTCCCTCATACTCATCTGCTGTCGTGCCAACATGACGTCTCGCTGAAGATTAGCAATTGTCACTTCAACACTTTCAAGCGCTTGTTGAAAAAATTTAATCTCACTAATTACCAAACCACTTTTAAACTTTTTTGCCTGAACTTCAAGTAGTTCTTCTTTCTGCTTGAGCTTATCGTAAAGCTCCTGCCCGACTTGTTCGAAATATTGAACTGATTCGTTATATTGAGCTAATAAACGATTTTTTTCATCTTGCTTGATCGTCATGACTTTTGCCAACTTAAATTGATACGTCACATTCGTTCACCTTTCTGAAAGAGCTGTTTTAGTATCTCTACGCTATCTGTAAGCGTCGGATGTTCATTCGTTTCTTGCTTTAAAAATGAAATAAGTTCTGGATAATATGAAATAGCTTCATCGATTTCAGCAGAGGAGCCTCTTTTGTAGGCACCAATATTAATAAGATCTTCCGCTTCAATATATGTAGAAAGTAGTAACCGTAGCTTTTCAGCACTTATTTTATGATTTTCTTCTACAATATGATTCATTACGCGACTAATACTTTTGAGCACATTAATGGCTGGATATTGACCTTTATTAGCTAAATTCCGGTCCAGTACGATATGCCCGTCAACGATTCCTCGAACCGTATCGGCAATTGGTTCATTCATATCATCACCGTCAACTAATACCGTATAAAATGCTGTAATAGAGCCTTGTTCAGTAGTACCTGTTCTTTCTAGCAGACGCGGTAGTGAAGCAAAAACCGACGGCGTATATCCTTTGGTTGTAGGAGGCTCTCCTACAGCTAAGCCAATTTCTCTCTGCGCCATAGCAACGCGTGTAACGGAATCCATCATCATCATGACGTTAAGCCCTTGGCTTCGGAAATATTCTGCAATCGATGTAGCTGTATACGCAGCCTTCATTCGTAACAACGGAGGTTGATCAGACGTCGCGACAACGACGATTGAGTTTCTCAATCCTTCCGAACCTAAGTCTCTTTCAATAAACTCACGGACCTCCCGACCTCGTTCTCCTACTAATGCAATAACGTTGACATCTGCATTCGTATTTCTCGCAATCATTCCCATGAGCGTACTTTTCCCAACTCCACTTCCTGCAAAGATTCCAATCCGCTGACCCTTACCGACTGTAAGCAAACTGTCAATCGCCCGAACTCCTACTTCAATTGGTTCAGAAATCGGTGGGCGATGCAATGGATTAGGAGGGTCCTGTTCGGTTAGTACTGAAGGAAGATAACTAGGTAAGCTAGTTCCATCAAGTGGATTACCTAGGGAATCTAGCGCTCGCCCAATCAATTCAGCTCCTACTTTTACTTGAAGAGGCTTTTCAGTCGTTTCCACTATGCAGCCAGGTCCAATATATCGAACAGATGTATAGGGCATTAAAATGACATGCTCATCTTTAAATCCAACCACTTCTGCTTGAATTCGTTCACAAGTATCTTTTAAATGGATGTAGCAAACATCACCAATTGAAGCTTGTGGCCCTCTTGATTCAATCATCATGCCAATGACTCTGCTAACTTTCCCATATCGTTTAAACGAAGAGAGATGAGCTATTTCAGGAATAAGCTGTTTCACTTTCACTTTGCTTTTCCTCCATTAAACGTAATTTCAATTTCTTCTTTAGTTCCATTAATTGACTATCAACAGATGCATCGAGCTTTCCATATACCGACTCAATAATGCAATTCTCACCTGTTAAATTTTCATCTGCGTATATGAATAAACTAGCTTCTCCATTCAATATATCGAACAATTGCTGTTTATTTTCACACATCATTTCATAATGGCAAGGTGCCACAAAGATTCGAAGCTCTTTGCTTTCTCTAACTTCCTTTATTGCTTGCTTAACCAGTGATAAAAAGCCCTGCTCATTATCACGTTGAAGTTTTTGCCCAATGACTTTCTCAGCAAGTGTAAAACCAAGCTCTAATATAACCTCTTCAGCTTGAGAAAGGTAATCAGTATAATCTCTTTTAGCCACGTTAACAGCAGCTTGCGCTTCTTCTAAAAGTGCTATATAGTCCTGATATCCCGCATGTTGCCCCTCACTATATCCGGCATTAAAACCTTTTTTCTTCTCCGCTTCATACAGCTGTACTTTTTCATTTTCCCACTGCTGGCGTTCTGCTTTAATTTGCTGCTTGACTTCTAGTAGTCTTGCCTCAGCTTCTTCATAAAGACGCGCAGATGCTTCTTTTGCTTCAGTAATAATTTTGTCAGGATTTTCATTATTTACTGCTCGGCCATTTGAATTGTTCAAATTTTTTTCACTAAATAGTGGCTTGATTTCAATTTTTTTGGCTGAATCATTTACATGGTTTGCATAGATAGATTTAATGATACTAGACAATAATATCGTCTCCTCCACCTCTTGCAATAACTACTTCTCCCATGTCTTCTAATCTACGAATGGCCCCCACAATGCGAGATTGAGCTTCTTCTACATCTTTTAAACGGACGGGTCCCATATACTCCATTTCTTCTGTAAACGTATCTACCATTCGCTTAGACATATTGCGGAATATAATATCTTTTACTTCTTCACTTGCTACCTTTAAGCTCAACAGCAAGTCTTCATTTTCAACTTCACGAACGACACGCTGAATCGATCGGTTATCCAAGGTCACAATATCTTCAAAGACAAACATACGCTGCTTGATCTCTTCAGCAAGCTCTGGATCTTGAATTTCTAGAGTATCAATAATAATTTTCTCTGTTGCACGATCCACACCATTTAACACTTCGACAACCGTCTCAATTCCACCAGTATGAGTATAATCTTGGGTCACCGTTGTCGAAAGCTTTCTTTCTAAAATTTGTTCTACCTCACTGATGACTTCTGGAGATGTGCTATCCATTGTAGCAATTCTTCTTGCAATATCACCTTGACGCTCTTGAGGTAAAGATGACAGAATCTGCCCCGCCTGAGCTGGTTCTAAATAGGATAGAATCAAAGCAATTGTTTGCGGATGCTCATGCTGAATAAAGTTTAAAAGTTGCATTGGTTCTGCTTTACGAGCAAAATCGAATGGTCGAACTTGCAAAGATGAAGTTAAACGATTAATAATCATTATGGCTTGTTCAGGACCTAAAGCTTTTTCCAATACTTCCTTGGCATAAGTAATGCCACCTTTTTCTATATAATTCTGAGCAATTGTCATTTGCTCAAATTCTTTTAAAACGGCTTCTTTAATTGCAGGCTCTACTTTTCGCATCGAAGAAATCTCAAACGTTAACTGTTCAATTTCATCTTCGCTTAAATGCTTATAGACGGAAGCGGATGCATCAGGACCAAGGGAAATTAATAAAATAGCTGCTTTTTGCTTGCCTGTTAATTCACTTTTACTTACTACTTTCGCCACTATACTCCCTCCTACTCCTCACTAATCCAAGTGCGCAATAGCTTTGCGAATTCATCTGGTTGCTCACCTGCAAGCTCTTCTAGACGTTTTCTTGACTGCTGTTCTTCACTTAGGACAGGAGGCTTTTGAATAGTTTCAATTGGTTCTTCATACTCACCTTCATATTCATAGAACTCGTCTTTCAATTCCCTTCTACGCTTTAACAATAAGAAAAGAAGTGCAAGGATAACGAGCAGTAAGCCACCACCCACAAAGTATAGCCATGTTGGAATCCCGCTTTGTTGCTGATTAGAGGCTACTTGCTGTTCTTTAAACGGCTGTACGGAAACTACAATTTTGTCGGCAATCTGATTGTCAGTTAACTCCGCACCTTGTTCATCCTTTGAAATTGACGTACGAACAATTGTGCTTAACACTTGCTGAATGTCATCCTCTAAACTCCCAGCTAGTTCACCTTCACCGTTTGCATTAGAAGGATCAATCATTACTTGAATTCCTAAATCACGAACTTTATAAGGACTCTCTACGATTTCTTTACGAATTCTATTTACTTCGTTATTAATTCGTTCTTCTGCTTTTTCATAATCCCCGCTATCATTGCTTCCACTTTCAACATAATTTGTTGTATCTTCTTCACCAGTTCCTGCAATCCCACCGTCTTCAGGATTCTTTCCGGTAAACGTCTCATTGATTCTCTCTACGCTTACTGCAAGGCCTTCCATATTTTCTTTATCTACAGGTTCAACTAGATTCTCTTCTCGGTTCTCCTGCGTAAAGTCAATATCAGCGGTTACAGAAACCATGACTTTGTCTTGTCCAACCAATCTACCTAACATTTGTTGAACTTGACGCTGAACATCACGTTCAATTTCTTTTTTAATACCGTGCTGAGTAGCAAAACTAGATGAATTAGACATTTCTTCGCTGCTCTTTAAGTCGAAATATTCAAAGTTTTGATTCATAATTACGATATTATCCGTAGGTAAATTTGGAACACTTTTTGAAACCAAATGATAGAGAGATTTTATTTGCCCCTCATCGAATTTGTAGCCTGGCTGTGTATTTAAAACAATTGATGCTGAAGCTTCTCCCTGCTCATCTTTCACCCAAACACTTTCTTCCGGCAAACTAATCATCACGTTTGCATTATTGACACCTTGGATATTCTTCATCAGGTTAGCTATTTCTGTTTGCATAGCTTCCAGCTTCACAACGTTAAATTCATTATCTGTCATACCAAATCCAGCATTTTGTCCAAAGAAGGAATAATCGATGCTCCCGCTGTCTGGTATACCTTGTGCAGCAAGATCCACCTTTAATGAATCAACATGTTGTTCCGGTACTGAAATAACCGTTCCGTTTTCTGAGATTTCAGAAGGGATCTTTCTTGTATCCAGTTCTGCTTTAATTTGACCTGTTTCCTGTACGGACAAGTTGCTGTATAGGGGGACAAACTTCTCATTCGTTGCTACTAAAGAAATAGCAATAAGGGCAATTAGTAGCGCCAGGGGGCCACCAATGATTAAGCCTTTTTGAATCTTAGTGCGCTTTGACCAGAACGCACCTATCTGATTTTTATAGAGTGCTAGTTTTTCATTCATTACAATCCTCCGGCTATTACTTGTTTTCTATCTAGGGATGAAATAACCGCAACCATTTATTACATCTGCATACGCATCATTTCTTGATATGCTTCAACAGCTTTATTACGTATTTCAATTGTCGTCTGCATCGCGATACTGGCTTTTTGTGATACAATCATGACATTATGTAAATCAATTTTCTCTCCACGAGCTAACTTTTCCGTGGCCAAATCTGATGCCTTTTGTGCATTATTTACTTTGTTTAACGATTCTTTTAAAAGATTTGAAAATTCACTATGAGCTTCTTTAACTGTCCCTGTGTTTGATACTTTCTCAGTTAGTATCGGCATTTGATGCTGAATTGCTTGAATCATACTTTTTCACCTTACTTTCCTATTTCCAATGCTTTCAATAATAAATTTTTATTTGCGTTTAACACTGTAACGTTCGCTTCATATGATCTTGTTGCACCAATTAAATCCGTCATCTCTTTTAATGGATCCACATTTGGAAGTTGAACATATCCTTCTTCGTTTGCATCAGGATGCGTTGGGTTATAGACAAGCTTAAAAGGGGATTGATCTTCTGTTACTGCCTTAACTCTCACACCGCCCGCTGAGCTTTTACTCATTTCACTTTGTAGTAACGAAGAAAAGCTTGAACCACCGCTCGATTGCAGTGCAACCATTTTTCTGCGATATGGCTGCCATTCTCCATTTACAAGTTCACTTCTCGTTGTTTCGGCATTCGCCATATTAGAAGAAATAACATCCATTCGCAGTCGATTAGCAGTTAAAGCTGAGCCAGATATGCTGAGGTTTTGAAATATTGACATCTCTATTTCCCTCCTCTAACGACAGTTTGTAGAGAATTAAATTTACCGTTAAGACGATCAATTAATGCTTCATAATAAATTTGATTTTCTGCCATTGCAGTCATTTCTTTATCTAAATCAATTCCGTTACCATTTTCTTGGTATGCGTAATTTGTTGTTGAAATAACAGCTGCTTGTTCCGATGATTTTGAGAATTCAATATGCTTCTCATTTGTGCGATAAGCTTTCAATGAATGTTGAAGCTCTGCCTGAAATTGATTCTTTCGAGATACATCTTTAGCCTTATAGTTTGGCGTATCTACATTTGCAATGTTTTGAGAAATTGTTTGCTGCTTAAGCATTGAATAGTTCAGACCATGCTCTAATGACTGAATTGTTCCTGAAAATAAACTCATATAGGACACCTACTTACCATGTTTGGTTTTTTGACAAATTTCGACTTTTATACCATAAAGCCTATTGTAAAAAAAAGTATGGTTCTTGTCTATACCTAACAAGGAACTTTTGTACTACATTACTAAAATTTATCATTGAATTAACAAATCTATTTTAACACCTATAAAATAGGTTCGTGCTCTTTTTTCGACAAAATACACTAAATATAATTAATAAGACTCTTATAAATTACTTTTAATGTAATTTATAAGAGTCTTAAATACTAAAAATTGAAAGATTAATCGATTTTAAGTATAGTCTTAATGGATTATATTTATTCAAATTAACTAGTTCTTTATGATCTTTTGGTGTTTCAATTAAAAATTAAACAAAAATGATAATAGTTCTATTAACTCGCATTTTATATAAAAAAGGTACTTTTTCAGGAGAGAAACCTTAACAAAAAAAGAGACCTTTGACTGCTAGTCAAAGGTCTCTTTACTCTAACGATTAGTTTGATTTTAATTTTGCTAATTCAACAAGAAACTTGCTGTTTAATACTTTAATATACGTTCCTTTCATTCCTAGAGAACGTGACTCAATTACACCAGCACTTTCAAGCTTACGAAGTGCATTTACAATTACAGAGCGTGTAATTCCTACACGGTCAGCAATTTTACTTGCTACTAATAAACCTTCATTGCCATTTAACTCTTCAAAAATATGCTCAATTGCTTCTAACTCACTGTATGATAGTGAACTAATAGCCATTTGAACAACTGCTTTACTACGAGCTTCCTCTTCAATCTCTTCAGCTTTCTCACGAAGAATCTCCATACCAACTACAGTTGCCCCATATTCAGCTAGGATTAAATCATCATCTGCAAAGTTACGATCTAAACGAGCTAATACTAACGTACCTAATCTTTCCCCTCCACCAATAATTGGAACGATTGTTGTTAAACCAGCTTCAAAAAGCTCTTTGTTTTCAACAGGGAACGCTGTGTATTCGCTATTAATATCTAAGTTTGAAGATGTTTCAGAAATGTTGAATAAGTTTTGCGTATACTCTTCTGGGAATTGACGTGCTTCTAACATACCCTTCATACGGTCATTTTCAATCTGTTGTTTAACTGCAATTCCTAACAACTTACCGCGACGACTAACGACAAACACGTTTGACTCGATAACTTCGCATAAAGTTTCAGCCATTTCTTTAAAGTTTACTGGTTTCCCAGCAGCCTTTTGTAACATCGCATTAATCTTTCTAGTTTTTCCTAATAAATCCATTATTCTTGTTCCTCCTGAAATCTCTATTCTATACCTATAAAATAAATTGACTTAAATCTTTATTTTTCGCAATCTTTTCTAACTTACTTTCCACGTATTGAGGAGTAATAACGATCTTTTCTAACGTGACTTCTGGCGCTTCAAATGATAGGTCTTCGAGTAACCTTTCAAGAATAGTATGAAGTCTTCTTGCCCCAATATTATCCGTATCTTGGTTAACATGAAAGGCAATTTCTGCAATCTTACGTATAGCATCGTCAGAAAATTCAATTTGTATACCTTCAGTTTCCAATAATGCTACATATTGTTTTAATAGTGCATTATCTGGTTCAACTAAAATACTCATAAAATCTTCTACCGTTAATTTTGTCAACTCAACACGAATTGGAAAACGCCCTTGTAATTCCGGAATTAAATCCGAAGGCTTGGAAACATGAAACGCACCCGCAGCAATAAATAACACATGATCTGTCTTAATTGCTCCATACTTTGTTACAATTGTAGAACCTTCTACAATTGGAAGGATATCGCGTTGCACACCTTCACGTGATACATCCGCCGAAGAAGAATTACCGCTTTTTTGAGCAATTTTGTCAATTTCATCAATAAAGATAATTCCATACTGTTCTGCACGATGAATGGCTTCTTGTGTCACTTCATCCATATCAATTAATTTTTGTGCTTCTTCGTTTGTTAACACTTTACGAGCTTCTTTCACCGTAAGTTTACGCTTTTTCTGTTTCTTTGGCATAAAGTTACTTAAAGCATCTTGCATATTCATCCCCATCTGTTCCATACCCGAACCTTGAAGCATATCAAACATTGAAGGTTGCTGTTCTTCTACCTCAATTGTTACATAATGATCCTCAAGCTCTCCAAGGGCTAACTGATGAGCGACTTGCTTACGCTTTGTTTCAACATTTACTTCTTCTTCTTGTTCTGCTTGAGTATCGGCTTGCTGTGAATTATTGGAGAAAATCATTTCAAATGGATTTTTAAATGCCTGTTGCTTTTTCTTGCTTGGAACTAAAAGTTCAACAAGACGCTTATTGGCATTTCTTTGCGCACTATCCGATACAGAAACCATTTTTTCTTCTTTCACTAATCGAACTGATGTCTCCACTAAATCACGGACCATTGATTCTACATCACGACCAACGTAACCTACTTCTGTAAACTTTGTTGCTTCTACTTTAATAAAGGGTGCACCAACAAGCTTCGCAAGTCTGCGTGCAATCTCTGTTTTACCAACACCAGTGGGCCCAATCATTAAAATGTTTTTGGGAACAACTTCATCTTTCAAAGCTTCATTTAGTAAGCTACGTCGATAACGATTTCTTAGCGCAACGGCAACCGCTTTTTTTGCACTTGTTTGGCCAACAATATATTGATCAAGCTTTTCAACTATTTGTCGAGGCGTTAAATGAGAATTCATAGAAAATCCCCTTTCCTACAGTTCTTCTACAATAATTTGATTATTCGTATACACACAAATCTCACTTGCAACATCCAAAGCAGCTTTTGCAATTTCTTTTGCAGTTAAATGTTCTCCGGCATGCTGTTTTAATGCACGGCCAGCCGATAATGCATAATTCCCACCAGAACCGATAGCTAAAATTCCATCATCAGGCTCAATGACCTCACCTGTTCCCGAAACCAATAATAGGCTATCTCTGTTCATCACAATCAGCATAGCTTCTAGTTTGCGTAAAACTTTATCACTTCGCCATTGCTTTGCTAATTCAACTGATGCACGCTGTAAATTGCCATTATATTCTTCTAGCTTGCTCTCAAACATTTCGAACAATGTGAACGCATCAGCAACTGAACCTGCAAACCCGGCTAAAACCTGTCCTTGAAATAAGCGACGCACTTTTTTAGCTGTATGCTTCATTACAACAGCATTTCCAAACGTCACTTGCCCATCACCTGACATAGCGCATTGACCATTATGTTGAACGGCAAAAATCGTTGTAGCATGAAATGTAGACATAATAACTAACTCCTCCTTCTATGCACGAGGATGATGATTCATATATACTGTTTTTAACCGATCCTTCGTTACATGCGTATATATTTGAGTTGTGGATAAATTTTCATGACCAAGTAGCTCTTGAACCGTACGTAAGTCAGCTCCTTCGTTTAATAAGTGCGTAGCAAAGGTATGACGTAAAACGTGAGGACTAATATGTATGTTCTCTGCTGTTTTATTCATAAGGTTTTCAATAACTAACCGAATACCTCGATCCGTCAATGGTGTTCCGCGATTATTTAAAAAGAGCGCATTCGTTTTGGTAGCGCTTTTGCTTTTTAACTGCACTCGCCCATTCTGTATATATGTATGAAGAGAATTCTTTGCATATTTACCAAATGGAACGTAGCGCTGTTTTTTTCCTTTTCCATGCACAAGAAGCGTTTGAAGTGAAAAGTCAATATCACTTAGCTGAATGGTTGCACATTCGCTCACACGAATTCCCGTAGCATACATTAATTCAAGGATTGCTTGATTACGTTGCCCGAGAGGCGTACTATGATCATTTAGTTCAAACAGTTTCATCAGCTCTTCAGCATAAAGAAAGCGCGGCGTGTACTGATCTTTTTTCGGCAATGAAACAAGCACAAACGGATTTTCAATCACTATTTGTTCACGATACAAGTATCGATAAAAGCTTCGTAAACACGAAATCTTTCTCGACATTGATTTTTTTGAATATGACTTTTCATATAACCTTGTTAAAAACAGTCTCGCATCTGCATATGTAACATCTTGTAAATTTTGTATTTGTTCTGCTTCTAAAAAAGAAATGAACGACTCAATATCTTTTTCATAGCAATCAACTGTATATTGTGAATAGTTCTTTTCAATTTGTAAATATTCTAGGAAGGAATTTAAAGAAACTTTAACAAATTCCACTCATATCACCTCACAAGGGCT
Source organism: Bacillus sp. 1780r2a1 (assembly GCA_024134725.1). NCBI lineage: Bacteria > Bacillati > Bacillota > Bacilli > Caryophanales > Bacillaceae > Bacillus > Bacillus sp. 1780r2a1. Next base: position 3,128,135 of record CP099863.1, read on the forward strand.
ACTAAATATTATCACAATTCAGTAGCCCTTGCAAATAATTTCGTTATTTTGTTGTAAAATTCTGAATAGTTTCTAATGCTCTTGTAGCCAGCGCTTCATTTCGCTCTTTTTTGTTTTTGATACGGACTTCTAGCTCTTTAAACAAGCCAAAATTTGCGTTCATCGGTTGGAAATTTTTCGCGCTCGTATGCGTGATGTAGTGAGCCATACTTCCAATCGCTGTTTCTTGAGGCAACACGACTAGCTCTTCCCCTAACACGTAACGGGCTGCATTCATTCCAGCCATTAAACCGCTAGCAGCAGATTCAACATAACCTTCTACTCCGGTCATTTGACCAGCAAAAAACAAGTCATCGCGTTCGCGATACTGATAAGTTGGACGAAGTAGCTTCGGAGAGTTAATGAACGTATTGCGGTGCATTACTCCATAGCGAACAACTTCAGCATTTTCAAGGCCAGGAATTAAGCTTAATACTTCTTTTTGAGCTCCCCATTTTAAGTGCGTTTGGAAGCCGACAATATTATAAAGAGTCCCTGCTGCATCGTCTTGACGTAGTTGTACAACTGCATAAGGTCGTTTACCTGTTTTTGGATCTTCTAAACCTACAGGCTTAAGTGGACCAAACAGCATCGTTTTTTCTCCGCGCGCTGCCATTACTTCAATTGGCATACAACCCTCAAAGTAGATCTCCTTTTCAAACTCTTTTAAGGGTACAACTTCAGCATCAATTAATGCTTGATGAAACTTCGTAAATTCTTCTTTTGTCATTGGGCAGTTTAAATACGCTGCTTCCCCTTTATCATAACGTGACTTTAAGTATACTTTGTCCATATCAATGCTGTCTTTTTCAATGATTGGAGCTGCCGCATCATAAAAGTAAAGATAGTCTTCACCTGTTAAAGTACGGAGTTGTTCTGATAAATCCTTTGATGTCAATGGACCTGTTGCAATAATTGTTGGCCCTTCTGGAATCTTTGTAATTTCTTCGTGTACAACTTCAACATTCGGGTGGTTTTTTACACTTTCAGTAACGCGCGCTGCGAACTCATGACGATCTACAGCTAAAGCGCCACCTGCCGGAACTGCGCACGCATCTGCTGATTCGATAATAATTGAGTCTAGCTTACGCATCTCTTCTTTTAATACTCCAACTGCATTTGTTAAAGTGTTCGCACGCAGTGAATTACTACATACTAATTCTGCAAATTTATCTGTATGATGCGCTGGTGTCTGCTTTACCGGACGCATTTCATAAAGTCTTACTTTTAATCCTCTTTTCGCAATTTGCCAAGCAGCCTCGCTTCCAGCAAGACCGGCACCGATTACGTTAATTACTTGTTCTGTCATGTTCAATCCTCCAACTAAAATATCAAACAAAGAAGTATTATAACATACCTTTTTTCTGTTTGTTTAATCGTTTATTTCCACTCGCTGCTACTTTTTTTCTCAAAAAAATACGACGCCATGTAAATGAGTCGCTAAGAACGTTTCCATTTTAGCACACTACCTCATGTCGTCGCACTTATATCCTTCATAAAAATCCATCATTCATCGTTACAATTTATTCCACAGAGCTGATTGTACTTCTTATTGCTGCGTTTCTTCCTTATAATCACAGCTTGTGCACACTACCTGCGTTCCTTTTTTCTGCTTTTTCTCTACGAGTAAACTCTCACATTTTGGACATTTTCTAGCAATTGGCTTATCCCAAGAGATAAATTCACAGCTAGGAAAACGATCACAGCCGTAGAAAGTACGTTTCTTCTTGGATTTGCGTTCTACGATGTTTCCTTCTTCACACGTTGGACACTTCACACCAATTTCTTTAACAATTGGCTTCGTATTGCGGCATTCCGGGAAATTTGAACATGCCATGAACTTTCCATAGCGTCCCATTTTAAATACCATTGGTGATCCACAAGATTCACAGTCTTCTCCAGCAGGTTCGTCTTTGATCTCTACTTCTCGCATTTCTTTTTCTGCTTTTTCAAGCCTCTTTTCAAAATCGCGATAAAATTCGTCAATAACTTTAACCCACTGCACGCTTCCTTCTTCCACTTTATCAAGATCGGTTTCCATTTTAGCTGTGAATTCAACATCTAAAATTTCAGGGAAGAATTCTAAAATAAGTTCTAGCACAATTCCACCAAGCTCAGTTGGTACAAAGCGCTTATTCTCTAGAGCAACATATCCGCGCTTTTGTATCGTATCAAGCGTTGGTGCATAGGTTGATGGCCTTCCTATTCCCAACTCTTCAAGCGTTTTAACTAATCTTGCTTCCGTGTAACGCGGTGGCGGCTGCGTATAATGTTGTTTTGGCTCAATATCTTTTGAATAAGCTACTTCCCCTTCTTCTAGGTTAGGAAGTTGCTTTTCTTTTTCTTCAACTTGGTCATCGCTACCTTCTACATATAGCTTCATAAACCCAGGAAATTTCACTTTTGAACCATTTGCCCGAAACGTTACTTCACCATTTTTTAAGTCAACAGCCATAGTATCCATTACTGCTGAAGACATTTGACTGGCTAAGAAACGTTCCCACACAAGCTTATATAAACGAAACTGATCTCTCGATAAGAATTCCTTTACATCCGAAGGCTTACGCATTGCTGAAGTTGGCCGAATTGCTTCGTGAGCATCCTGTGAGTTGGTTTGTTTCTTTTCTTTTTTCTTTTCTTGTGCCAAATAATCATTGCCATATGCGTTTAAAATATATTCTTTTGCTTCTTCTTGCGCCGTTTCAGAGATTCGGGTTGAATCAGTACGCATGTACGTAATTAAACCAACGGTTCCTTCTTTTCCTAAATCAATACCTTCGTATAACTGCTGTGCAATCATCATTGTTTTCTTTGCTCTAAAGTTCAGCTTTCGTGCTGCTTCTTGTTGAAGAGAAGAAGTTGTAAAGGAAGGAGCAGGATTTCGCTTTCTTTCTTTTTTTGTTACTTTTGAAATCTTAAACTCGTTACCTTCTACCGTCTGAAGAATGGCTTTTACTTCTTCTTCATTAGAAAGGTTTGCCTTCTTTCCTTTGTACTCAATTAATGATCCCTCAAACTGATCGTTATCTTTTTGGAAAGTTGCTTGAACCGTCCAATACTCTTCTGGCTCAAAGTCCGTAATTTCTTTTTCACGATCAATGATTAAGCGTACTGCAATGGATTGAACACGTCCAGCACTTAATCCTTTTTTCACTTTCTTCCATAGTAACGGACTAATGTTATATCCCACTAATCGGTCCAAAATACGTCTTGCTTGCTGTGCATCAACTAAATCCATATTGATTGCACGTGGATGTTTAAAAGACTCTTTGATGGCATCTTTTGTAATTTCATTAAATACAACGCGACAGTCTGATGCAATATCTACATCTAAGCTATGAGCTAAGTGCCATGCAATAGCTTCACCTTCACGATCTGGATCGGCTGCTAAATAGATTTTTTTCGCTTTTTTAGCCGCTGTTTTCAAATCTTTTAGTACCGGTCCTTTACCTCGAATGGTAATATATCTTGGATCGTAGTTGTGTTCTGTATCAATTCCCATTTGACTTTTTGGTAAATCGCGAACATGTCCCATCGATGCTTTTACTTTATATTTTTTTCCTAAATATCGCTCAATTGTTTTAGCCTTAGCAGGCGATTCTACAATTACTAGGTAGTCAGACATCTATTTGCTCCTCCTCAAGAGGTAAAATAAAACCTTCATTATTAATTAATCTTTTTTTATCATATTGTATCAAATGCTTTTCTCTAAATTTCGTTATGTTTCAGTAATACTCTTTCATCTTACAAATCATACATCTTTCCAAATAAAAATTATCTGAGACTTTGGAATCGATGTAATTCACTTATTATATCTGTAGGGTTTTGTACAAGCTTTGCCCCCATTTGAATCAACTTGTTTACTCCTTTTGAAGCATCATCTGTAATAGGGCCAGGTATAGCAAATACTTCTCTTCCTTGCTGAAGTGCTTGGTCAGCTGTAATAAATGAACCACTTCGCTCTTTAGCTTGAACCACAACTGTACCACTTGTCAAGCCACTAATGATTCGATTCCGTTTTGGAAAGTGCCACTTGGCTGGTTTAGTGGGTGGTGGATACTCTGATACTAAAAGGTGGTGACGAGCAATTTCATTTGCTAATGGAAGATTATGCTTTGGATAGATATTATAAAAGCCACTTCCTAAAACTGCAATAGTTTTTGCTTGTTTAGCAACAGCTAACTGATGAGCAGCCGTGTCAATACCTAAGGCTAATCCGCTTACAATTACAAATTGATCATGAAGCAATGGAGCTAAAACTGATTGTATAGCATCATATCCGTATTGAGTCGGCTGTCTAGTTCCAACCACGCTTAAACAATCTTTATACTGAAATAATGACAAATCTCCTTTACAAAACAAAACCCAAGGTGGATCATAGATATTTTTTAACAAATGGGGATATTCATCATCAATAATTGTTATACAGTAAATACTTTGCTCTTCATATTTATTTAGAATATCTTGTATTGGAATAGTTTGCAAATATTTTTTCACTTGACATGCTCGATTGAATGGAACCTGAAGAATTTGCTGAAGGTCATTCGGAGAATAATTGTACAGATGTTGAAGAGAAGAATCATACTGGAGAAACGAAAAGATTTGCTTCCAAGTCAATAGCTGACAATGTGATAAGTGAATTATTTTTTTGCGCAACTCATCCATATCATCGACTCCTTTTATAGCATAGAAAATAGTCCTCAGCGAGGAGGACTATTTTATGCTTTAATGAGTTTTACATTTTTCTAATAAGCCTTGTTCTTTTAACACGCTAATTAATGTCTCACCCATTACAGACGGCGTTTCAGCAACTTTGATACCGCATTCATTCATTGTTTTGATCTTTTCAGCAGCCGTTCCTTTTCCACCAGAAATAATGGCACCAGCATGGCCCATACGTTTCCCTGGAGGTGCTGTTTGACCACCGATAAACCCTACTACAGGTTTTGTCATGTTTGCTTTAATCCACTCTGCAGCTTCTTCTTCTGCCGTACCACCAATTTCACCAATCATAATAACAGCATACGTCTCTTCGTCTTCGTTGAAGGCTTTTAGAACATCAATAAAGTTTGTACCATTAACTGGGTCTCCACCGATACCAACTGCTGTTGATTGACCAATTCCCGCTTCAGAAAGTTGATGTACTGCTTCATATGTTAACGTACCAGAGCGTGACACGACACCAACATGACCTTTTTTGTGAATATATCCTGGCATAATACCAATTTTACATTCTTCTGGTGTAATAACACCTGGGCAGTTTGGTCCTACAAGTCTAGTCTTTTTGCCTTCCATATAGCGCTTTACTTTTACCATATCTAATACCGGAATACCTTCTGTGATACAGATAACAAGATCTAAATCTGCATCAACTGCTTCAATAATTGAGTCAGCCGCGAACGCAGGTGGCACGTAAACAACAGAAGCTGTAGCACCTGTTTTTTCTTTGGCTTCTAATACCGTATTAAAAACGGGCACGCCTTCAACTTCCATACCGCCTTTACCTGGTGTTACACCGCCGACGATCTGTGTGCCGTACTCTAACATCTGCGTTGTATGGAAAAGACCTACTCCGCCTGTTATACCTTGTACAATTACTTTTGTGTCTTTATTAATAAATACGCTCATTCCTATCCCCCAGCCTTTCTATTTCACTAGTGAAACGATTTTTTGTGCGCCGTCTGCCATTGACTCAGCTGCTGTAATATTCAGCCCTGATTCTTGAAGAATCTTCTTACCTAGCTCTACGTTTGTTCCTTCTAAACGCACAACTAATGGTAAGCTTAAGCCAACTTGTTTTGTTGCTTCTACAACACCAGTTGCAATTACATCACACTTCATAATTCCACCAAAGATGTTAACGAAAATTCCTTTTACATTTTGGTCAGATAGAATAATTTTGAACGCTTCTGTTACTTTCTCAGCTGTAGCGCCGCCCCCAACATCAAGGAAGTTAGCCGGGTCTCCGCCATAATGCTTAATGATGTCCATTGTCGCCATAGCAAGGCCAGCACCGTTTACCATACAACCGATGTTTCCATCTAATGAAATATAGCTTAGGTCATATTTAGATGCTTCGATTTCTTTTGCATCTTCTTCATCTAAATCGCGATATTCTAAAATATCTTTTTGACGATATAATGCGTTTGAATCGAAATTTAGCTTCGCATCAAGAGCCATTACGTTTCCATCGCCTGTTACAACAAGTGGGTTGATTTCAGCGATTGAACAATCTTTTTCAACAAATACAGTATATAAACCAGCCATAAACTTAACTGCCTTACCTACTAATTCTTTTGGAATATTAATATTAAACGCAAGTCGACGCGCTTGGAAACCTTGTAAACCAATCGCTGGATCAATGTATTCTTTGAAGATTTTTTCAGGAGTTGCTTCCGCTACTTCTTCAATCTCCGTACCACCTTCTTCAGAACCCATTAATACAACTTGAGAAGTTGCGCGATCCAATACTAAACCAATATAGTACTCTTTCTTAATATCGCACCCTTCTTCAATAAGTAAACGCTTTACTTCTTTCCCCTCTGGACCTGTTTGATGCGTAACGAGCGTTTTACCTAAAATATCTTGTGCATATGTACGAACTTCATCTAAGTTTTTCGCTACTTTTACACCACCCGCTTTTCCACGTCCCCCAGCGTGGATTTGCGCTTTAACCACTGAAACTTGAGATCCAAGTTCTTTAGCAGCTTCAACTGCTTCTTCTACACTATATGCTACTTTACCATTAGGTACTGCTACTCCATATTTTCTTAGGAGTTCTTTCCCTTGATACTCATGGATATTCATTTCCCATCCTCCTAACGTAATCAACCAATAAAATAGACTGCGCTTTCATTGTATAAAAATAATTGTCTAGTTGTCTACTACTCAATTAAAAAATATTAAAATAATTGGAAAATTATTTTTTCTTCATCTCTTTGTCTAGCTGATAAACAATGCCAAAACAAAAGCCACCACTTCATGCAATTCGCTTGGAATCTGTTCATAGATAGTTAACTTACTTACCGGATTGGAATAATGATTAAACGCTTTCTGTGAGATGGATAGTGTTTCATAAGTCCAGCCTGTTCGTACACTTGTTATGGTAACTGATGCATCATGCCAAAACCTTCATGAAAAGATTTTGGCATGATGGCTAAGGATATAGCTTTCACTCCGCCTTCCTTTAAAGTAAATAAGTGTGAAGCTACACTTAATACATCTTGTTATCTTCTAACCTCAGAAAACACTTTCAGACGCTGTAGCATTCCGATAGGCTTCTCCATTATGGAGAGGCGCTTATAACTAATCAACAGATGCTTTTGCAAATGTTCATTTTAAGCACAGCTAGTCCCGAAAAAAATTGATTCAATTAGTTTTCCAAGTATTATGACCAGGTGATGAAACAAGTTGTTGAAAATCTGAGATTTTTACCATTCTTCTGTCTCTTTACCAATTATATTTTCTCTTTAATAGGTGCAAAAGAACGTCGATGTTCCTTTAAAACCCCATAGCTATCAATTGCCTCTAAATGTTGCTTTGTTCCATACCCCATGTGTTTTTCAAATCCGTATTCAGGATGCTTTAATGCCAATTCCTTCATCATTCGATCTCTTGTCACCTTCGCAATGACGGAACTTGCAGCGATAGAGATGCTTGTAGCGTCACCTTTAATAATAGACTCCTGTGGAAGATCAAGTGGGAGAGTCATAGCGTCAATTAATAGTGCTTCAGGCTTAACTGCTAAACCTTCAATCGCTTCCATCATCGCTGTTTTTGTTGCTTGATAAATGTTTAATTTATCAATAGTTGCTGCATCTACGATTCCAACACCAACTGCTACTGCTTGCTGACAAATTATTTCGTAAAACTCTTCTCTTTTGGCTTCTGATAACTTTTTAGAATCCGTTAATCCAGGTAAAAAGAACTCTCTAGGTAAAATAACTGCCGCAGCCACAACCGGTCCCGCTAAAGGTCCTCTTCCTACTTCATCAATTCCCGCGATAAACTTTACACCTTGGTCATATTGTTTGTTTTCGTACGACATCATTTGATAGAATTGCTCTTTTAAGCGCTCAGAGGCTTGTATTTGTTTCTTTCGTTGAATAACAGCTTGTTGTACACCCTTGCGTTCATCCTGCTCATACTGTGCGAATACAGGGTCTTTAAGACTGTCAATTTCTTGGAGCGCTTGTTTAATATCACTAATTTTCTCTTTCATCTTTCTCTCTCCTCACTATCGTTGATATCGACTGTGCTTTTGTTGTTTTCAATCAATAAAAAAGCCGCTCATTACCTTATTGAGGTAAAAAGCGACTTGAAATTTTTTACAGCTTACTCTTCTGAAGAAAGCTCGGCTGGATCATCAAACGTTAGCATTCCCAGTTTATCCGTTCGGATCTCTCTCAGCACCAGTTCGGCTGTTTTATCATAATCAACCATTCCACCGCTCATAATACAACCTCTCTTTGATGCAATTGCATCAAAAAGCTCAACAATATCCTCTGGTATCTCTTCAAGACCATAGCGTTCTTTCAGATTAACGGGATAATAGCGAGAAAGGAAGCGAAGTGCATAAACACAAATATCTTGCATGTTAACAATCGTATCTTTAATTGCACCTGTTGTGGCTAATTTATAGCCTACCGTTTGATCTTCAAACTTCGGCCAAAGAATTCCTGGAGTATCTAAAAGCTCCAGCTCACTTCCAACTTTAATCCATTGCTGTGCTTGGGTCACACCAGGACGATCGCCTGTTTTAGCAATCTTTTTGCTTGCTAATCGGTTGATAAGCGTAGATTTTCCTACGTTTGGAATGCCAACAATCATCGCTCGAATTGCGCGAGGTTTTTTAATTCCCTTTGCTTTCATTCTCTCAAATTTCTCATGTAGAATTTCTTTAGACAAAGAGACAATTTGTTTCATCCCTTTTCCTGCTTGTGCATCAATCGCTAGGGCTTGTACACCTTGTTCGCGATAATAGCGTAACCATTCTTCCGTCATACGCGGATCCGCTTTGTCTGTTTTATTTAATAAGACAATGCGAGGCTTATTTACAATAATCTCATCAATCATTGGATTTCTTGATGATTGTGGAATACGAGCATCTACCAGCTCATATACAATATCAATTAATTTTAATTTTTCCGTTACTTGACGTCTCGCTTTTGCCATATGTCCCGGAAACCATTGTATCGTCATGTTCTACTCACCTTTTATCAATTACTACATTCTTTAGTTAGATAGTCTAGCTTCAGATAGCGGCCAATAAACTAAGCTTGTTTTTCCAAGTACTTGATCCATACTTACAAATCCAATTTGTCTACTATCCTTACTGTAGCGGCGATTATCTCCCATTACAAACAAATGTCCTTCAGGTACTTCTCCTTCACCTGTCAAACCTTCTAGGGTAAAATCTTCTGTTAAGTTACCATCAATAACTTCTTTTTTATATTCATCAAGATATGGCTCTTCATACGGCTTGCCGTTTACATATAAAACATCATCACGGTATTCAATATGATCACCAGGCAGGCCAATAATTCGCTTTATGTAGTCTTTTTGTTCATCTGCATGAAAGACGATAATATCGAAGCGATCAGGATCCCCAATTTTATACGAAAACTTATTTACAATCATTCGGTTCTGATCATGTAGCGTCGGCATCATTGATAATCCATCTACTACAATCGGCGCAAATAAAAAGTAGCGAATAACTACAGCTAATAAAACAGCAATAGCAATGGCTTTAATCCATTCAAAAAATTCATTTTTTCCTCGGGCCATTCTCAGTCCCCCAACCTTTATATACTACATCTTTTATTGTATCTGAAAGTTACTGAAACACCTAATAATTATAAAAAAAGATTTGAAAAAAGGAGCTTGTTTAACAAGCTCCCCTTCACGATTATCGAATTTCTTTAATACGCGCAGCTTTACCACGTAATTCACGTAGGTAATAAAGTTTCGCACGGCGTACTTTACCACGGCGCATTACTTCGATTTTTGCAATTTTTGGCGTATGAAGTGGGAATGCACGCTCTACACCTACACCGTAAGAGATCTTACGTACTGTAAATGTTTCGCTGATACCACCACCACGACGCTTGATAACAACACCTTCAAATACCTGAACACGTTCACGGCTACCCTCAACGATATTTACGTGTACACGTACAGTATCACCAGGACGGAACGTAGGAAGATCAGTTTTAAGTTGTTCTTTTGTAATTTCTTCGATTAATTTTTGCATCGCGTGTTTCAACTCCTTCCAACAGACGCTCATAACAATGCTTATAGATCATTGCAGCGGAACATCGTTATAAGTGACAAAAGCCTATCAGCTCAAGCCACAAGATTTATCTTAGCACACTCTCATTGCGTATGCAATAAGAGAAATTATTTTTCTGTATCTTTTAAACTACATTGGGAACTCTCTGCCTTATTCACTTTCTTCATTTTTTAGTTCAGCTATTATTTTCTTTTGCTGTGAAGAAAGCTCAAGCTGTTCTAGCATATCTGGCCTTCTTATCAACGTGCGCTTGAGAGACTCTTTTTCGCGCCATGCTGCAATTTTTTGATGGTCACCACTCATTAAGACGTCAGGGACCTTAAACCCTCTAAAATCAGCTGGACGCGTATAATGCGGGTGTTCTAGTAACCCTGTGCTATGCGAGTCTTTTACAGCCGAATCCTGATTCCCTAATACACCTGGCAATAGGCGTACTACGCTGTCAATTACAACCATTGCCCCTAGTTCTCCACCCGTTAACACATAATCACCGATTGAAATCTCATCAGTTACAACGTGCTCACGAATTCGCTCGTCATATCCTTCATAGTGACCGCATACAAAAATCAGATGTTCTTCCTGCGCTAACTCCTCTGCTTTTTTTTGCGTATAGCGCTCTCCTTGTGGACAAAGTAATACAACGCGTGGCTTAGAACCTTTTGTCAGCGCGTCCACCGCGTCGAAAACCGGCTGAGGTGTTAAGACCATGCCTGCTCCGCCGCCATATGGATAGTCATCAACATTTTGATGCTTGTTTGCTGAGTATTCTCTAAAGTTCACCACGTTTAATTCTACAGCCTGCTTTTCTTGCGCTTTTTTTAAAATAGATTCACCAAACACTCCTTCAAACATTGAAGGAAACAAAGACAGGACATCAATCTTCATCAGTCTAATAACCCTTCCATTACCGTAATCATAATTTCTTTCTTTTCAATATTAATTTCCTGAACAACTTCGTCGATATAAGGAATTAAAATCTCTTTTCCACCTTTTCCTTTTATAACCCACACATCATTTGCACCAGGAGTTAAGATTTCTTTTATCTTTCCAAGCTCTTGACCTTCGTCTGTTTTGACGATACAGCCAATAATTTCATGAAAATAAAACTCACCATCTTCAAGCTCAGACAATTGATCTTCCGATACTTTAACCATGCTATTCTTAAATTTCTCAACATCGTTTACATTTGGATATCCCTCAAATGATACAAGGTCAAAATTTTTATGCTTTCTATGTGTAGCAACAACCACTTCAACAGGTTCAACTTGCTTTTCCTGAAACAAATAAAGTTTGTTGCCTACTTCATAGCGTTCCTCTGCAAAGTCAGTTGTTGAGATAATGCGTACTTCACCTTTAATCCCGTGCGTATTAACAATTTTACCTACTTTAAACCAATTATCCATTGTTCACCTCTATCGAATTTCAACGACAATGCCGTCTTTAATTACAATCTCTTTTTTTTGCTTTATATTGTTCCAATTATCACCGATTTTCACTTCAAGCAATGAATCCATTTCGGATTCAACAAGCTCACTTCCTAGTGCCAAACGCTCTAGCTGCTCGATTTGAAAATCAATGACGTCTATTTTTTCAAGTCTGGATGAACGCTCTTTTTCAAACTGGGTATGAAGCAAAGATGATTGAGTTTTTTTCGTTTTCTCTATTTGTTTAAGTTGAAACTTAAGCTGTTCTAACTCTTTTTGCAGCTCGATTTTCCGCTGCGAGAAACGATTATGCAGTAACGCCTTGCTGCTTTCCGTCACAACTTGCTTTACAACAACCTTTTGAATAATTTGCATCAAACCCCTCCTCTTCATCCTACGATTCTTATTAAACCATTTCTATCTGTCATTTGAGAAGTACTTACATAAAAAAAAGGGGGAGGTTATCCCTCTCCCTTTTTTTCACTCTTGAATTTTCACATGCACTTTTTTATCTAATTGCGATGCCGCCGCAGAGACAACAGTCCGAATGGCTTTGGCAACCCGCCCTTGCTTTCCAATAATCTTGCCGATGTCTTCTTTGTGAACTTCAATGAAGTACGTCACTTGATGTTCTTCACTTACTTCTTTCACTCGAACTTCATCTGGATAATCAACAAGTGGCTTAACAATTGTTTCAATTAGTGATGTCATCGCGAGTATAATTATTTTCCTAATTTAGCGTTATGGAATTTCTCCATGATGCCTTCGTTAGAGAAAAGGTTACGTACTGTATCAGATGGTTTTGCACCATTTTGTAACCATTTAAGAGCTAACTCTTCATCAATTTTAACTTCAGCTGGTTGAGCTACTGGATTGTAAGTCCCAACTACTTCGATGTAACGTCCATCACGTGGTGAACGAGAGTCTGCTGCTACGATACGATAGAAAGGAGATTTTTTAGCTCCCATACGTTTTAAACGAATTTTTACTGCCATTTTTAAAGCACCTCCGAATATGTTTCAACAAGATAATATAATATCAAAAAGATAAAATGTTTGTAAAGGTTTTTTTCTTAACAGTATAAAAAATATTTTATTCTGTTTATTTTTACAACTAAATTTAGTAAGAAATTAAGAGAAGAAAGGTAATTTCATGCCTTTTTTCTTCCCTTTAGACATGTTTGTCATCTGCTTCATCATTTTCTTCATGTCTTCAAACTGCTTCAATAGTCGGTTAACCTCTTGAACCGATCGACCGCTACCTTTTGCAATTCGTTTTCTTCGACTAGCATTAATGATTTCAGGATTTGTTTTTTCAGCTTTTGTCATAGAACGAATAATCGCTTCTACATGACTAATTTGCTTTTCATCTACCTGTAAGTTCTTGAGACCTTTCATTTTATTAGCACCTGGAAGCATGCCAATAAGTTCATCTAACGGCCCCATTTGACGAACTTGAGCAAGCTGCTCTAAAAAGTCATCAAATGTAAACGACTGCGTACGCAGTTTCGCTTCAAGCTCTTTTGCTTTTTCTTCATCTACGTTAGCCTGCGCTTTTTCAATTAACGTAAGAACGTCTCCCATTCCTAAAATACGAGAAGCCATACGTTCCGGATGGAATGCATCAATTGCATCCATCTTTTCACCCAAACCAACAAACTTAATCGGTGTATTGGTAACCGCACGAATTGATAAAGCCGCACCACCGCGCGTATCTCCATCTAACTTCGTTAACACTACACCTGTTAAGCCAAGCTGTTTATTAAAGCTATCAGCTACGTTTACAGCATCCTGACCCGTCATTGCATCGACAACAAGGAAAATTTCATGAGGGTTCGTCAGTTCTTTAATTTGCTCTAACTCTTCCATTAAATTTTCATCTACGTGCAAACGTCCAGCTGTATCAATTAATACATAATCATGATGCTCTTCTTTGGCGTAAGCAATGGCCTGCTTTGCAATTTCAACGGGACTTACTTGATCTCCCAGTGAAAACACAGACATGCTTAACTGCTTTCCAAGCGTCTCAAGCTGTTTAATCGCCGCAGGGCGATATACGTCAGCTGCCACAAGCAATGGATTGCGGTTATGTTTCTTACGCAGTAGGTTAGCTAGCTTACCAGTTGTTGTCGTTTTACCCGCACCTTGAAGCCCTACCATCATAATAACCGTAGGAGCTTTTGGAGCCACTGCAATTTTGCTTTGCTCGCCGCCCATCAGTACTGTTAATTCTTCTTGTACAACTTTAATAACCTGTTGACCAGGCGTTAAGCTTTTTAATACGTCTTGACCTACTGCACGCTCACTTACGCGCTTAATAAAGTCTTTTACTACTTTAAAGTTTACATCCGCTTCTAAAAGGGCTAGGCGTACCTCACGCATCATTTCCTTAACATCTGCCTCAGTTACTTTCCCTTTTCCCTTTAGCTTTTGTAACGTGCTTTGCAAACGGTCGGCTAATCCTTCAAATGCCATATATGCCGCCCCCTAATCTAATTTCTCGAGCGAATCAAGAAGAGAAGAAAGCTTGCTGTTTGTTTCAAGTGCGCCTGTCAGTTCATTTTTTAGTTGTTGAACAATTGATTGACGCTCTTGAAACCTTTGAAATAACAATAGCTTTTCCTCATATTGTTCAAGCATTTGCTCTGTACGTTTTATATTATCATAAACTGCTTGACGACTCACATCAAATTCCTCTGCTATTTCACCTAGGGAATAGTCATCTAAATAATAAAGAGACATATAACTTCTTTGCTTTGGTGTAAGCAACGCTTGATAGAAGTCGTATAAAAAGTTCATTCGCGTCGTTTTTTCTAACATACGACCGCCCCCCCTTGTTAAGTGAAAAGCCTTTACATGTCTTTAGTTTACAAAGAACCAATTAGAATGTCAAGTTTTTTCCTTAACAGCAAAAACGCGACGAAGAAAGGCTTCATCGCGTTTTTTAATTAACTGTTTTGCACTTCATCTTCTACCGCATTAGCAAATAAGCCATAGATGTATTGCTCCGTATCAAACGGCTGAAGATCGTCCATCTTTTCCCCTAACCCTACGAATTTCACTGGTAAGTTCAGCTCGTTTCGAATAGCCAATACAATACCACCTTTTGCTGTACCATCTAGCTTTGTCAGCACAATTCCTGTTACGTTTGTTGCTTGTGAGAAGATTTTTGCTTGACTAAGAGCATTTTGTCCAGTTGTTGCATCCAACACAAGCAGCACTTCATGCGGAGCTCCAGGAACCTCACGTTCAATCACGCGCTTTACTTTCTCCAGCTCCTTCATTAAGTTCACTTTATTTTGCAAGCGACCTGCTGTATCACATAATAAAATGTCTGCTTTACGAGCTTTTGCAGACTGGATAGCATCGTACATTACAGCAGCTGGATCTGACCCAGCCGATTGCTTAATAACATCTACTCCAACGCGCTCTCCCCACACTTCTAGCTGCTCGATAGCGCCTGCACGGAACGTGTCGCCAGCTGCCATCAGGACCTTCTTGCCTTCTGACTTAAATTTATGGGCAATTTTACCAATCGTTGTTGTTTTCCCTACACCGTTAACACCTACAAATAAAACAACGGTAAGGCTATCTTGCTGCATGTTAAGATCCGCTAGCTGCTCTTCACCTGACTCATAGATATCAATTAATTTTTCAGAGATAACTGCTTGAACTTCTTGAGGATCTTGAATGTTCTTTCGTTTTACTTCATCTTTTAATTCGTCAATTAAATCCATAACAGTGGAAACGCCAACATCTGCGCTAATTAGAATTTCTTCTAGCTCTTCAAAAAATTCTTCGTCCACTTTTCGATAGCGAGAAACTAAATCGTTCACGCGTTCTGAAAACGAATCGCGTGTTTTTGAAAGTCCATCTTTAAACTTTTGAGTAACGGAATCTGTTTGGTTCGTAATCTTTTCTTTTAACCGCTTAAAAAAGCTCATGTTCTAACACCCTTTCTATTAAGCATATTGCTTTGAATCTTCTAAACGTACGGATACCAGCTTTGAAACGCCTGACTCTTGCATAGTTACGCCGTAAAGCACGTCTGCTTCTTCCATCGTTCCTTTACGATGCGTAATGACGATAAACTGAGTTTGCTCACTATAACTTCTTAAATACGTGGCAAAGCGGTGCACGTTCGCTTCATCTAAAGCTGCCTCTACTTCGTCTAACACACAAAACGGTACAGGTCGAACCTTTAAGATAGAGAATAGAAGTGCAATAGCTGTTAAAGAACGCTCTCCACCAGAAAGAAGTCCTAAGTTTTGAAGCTTTTTACCTGGAGGCTGAGCAATGATGTCAACTCCAGTGTTCAACAAGTCTGTCGCATCCGTTAGCTTTAGCTCTGCTTTTCCTCCCCCAAATAGAGACTGAAATACATGATTAAACTCTTCACGAATTTGATAAAACGTATCAGAAAAACGCTTTTTCATCTCTTCATCCATTTCTTCAATAACTTGATAAAGCGTGTTTTTAGCTTCATCTAAATCATTCTTCTGGCTGCTTAAGAACTCATAGCGTTCGGCCGTCCGTTCATATTGTTCAATAGACCCGATGTTCACTGTACCAAGCTCTTCAATACCAAGCTTAATAAGTTTGATTTTTTTACGGGCTTCGTCAATTGGAACCGTAAGCTGATACGAAGCTTTTGCTGCTTCAAAACTCGTTTGATATTCTTCATTCAGCTGATGTAAACGACTGTCTAACTCAACGTCAATGCGGTTTAATTTTACCTCTTCGTCTTTTAATGCATTTGTAATTTGCTTGTGCTGACGATGTAGTTCTTTGACAAAGCGTTCTGCATCTTCTAGTTTATTTTGTGATTTTAAGCGTTCAGCGCGGCAATCATCCATTTTCTTCAAAGTCTCTGCTTTTTCTTTAACTTTTTCTGCAGCTGCTTCTTCTAGAGAAAGCTCTCCAGAATCATTTGATGTCATCTCATTCGCTAAAAGAGCCAAGTCTTCTGTCACTTCTTCTAAGCGCTTCGTTGTTTGATTTAACTCAAAGCAAATACGCTCATACTTTTCACGCTTATTTTTAAGAGACTGTTCTTGTCCAGCAAGCTCTACTTTTACTTCCGTTAGCTTCTGGCGCACCTCTTCTCGTGACGTTTGTTGCGTGCGCTTACGATGGGTAAGTTCTTCAATAACTACCTCTAGTTCCAAGGTCTGTTCTTTTGCTTCGTCTAGCTGCTTTTCTAATACTTGAATTCGCTTAACCAAATGCTCTTGATCACTTTTAAAGCTGACCATGTCTTGATCGTACATGGCTAATCGATCATTTACTGCTTGCTCTTCAATTTCTACTTGCTTCACATCTCGATCCAGCGCTTTTTCTTGCTCTTCTAGACGCTTAACAAAAGACTGTTCTTTACCAATCGCTTGCTCCAACTCTTCAATCATTTCTCTCTTAGCTTTCACATTTTTTTCAAGTTGAAGCGTTTTTTCTTCCATTTCTTTTAGCTTCGCAGTAATTGTTTCAAGTTCTCGCTGACGCCCCAACAATGAATTGGTCTTTTGCTTAACCGACCCACCTGTCATGGATCCGCCTGGATTCACGACGTCTCCGGTTAAAGTAACAAAGCGGTAGCGATGCTGGATTAGCCTAGCAAGCTCATTTGCTCCTTTTAAATCTTTTACAATAATAACCGTACCAAGCAAGTTTTCTGCGATACTGCGATACTTTTCATCATATTTTACAAGCGAAGAAGCAACGCCCACAAACGTATCATGACTTTCAATTAACGAAATGGTTTGCGGCGGTATAAATCGCGAACGTACGGATGTTAATGGCAAAAATGTAGCTCGCCCGTAGTGATTTTGCTTTAAAAAGCTAATTGCTTGTCGCGCACTCTGTTCATCAGACGTCACAATATGCTGAGTTGCACCACCCAGCGCAATTTCAATCGCCGTCTCATACTCTTTTGGCACGCTAACTAATTCAGCAATAGCTCCTTCAATTCCATAAAGCTTCTGACTTCTCGCTTTTAAAATTTCCTTTACACCATGAAAATACCCTTCATAGTCCTCTTGCATCTCTTCAAGCATTTGCTTTCTAGATTTTGTTTGCTGGACATATTGATAGGCTTGATACAGGGTTGACTCTTGCTTTCGATATTCCTCTCGCAAGGAATCTAACTTCGCAAGCTGCTCTTTTAACTGGCGCATGGAATCCTGCAATTCTTTTTGAAAGTTTTGCAGTTTATCAATAAGAGCGCCTTTTTTCCGTTCAAGATCCGCTCGTTGCTGAACATATTGCTCGTTTGCTTTTAAAAGCCTCGCTTCTTTTTCAGACGTTTGATGCTTTTGCTGCTCAAGAAAAGCAATCTCATTTCGAGAAGCTGTCTGTGCATTTGCCAACTCAAAATATTCGCTTTTTAACTGCTCTAGCTGTTCATCCAAGTTTTCACTATACGTCGCAAACAAACGCTCTTGTTCGGCTACTTCTTCACGCGTTTTAGCAACGTCGTTTTCAAAGTTAGTTAATTCATTTTCTTCTTTTTGCTTCGCTATCACAAGCTCTTCTTTTGTTTGAGTATATTCTTTTACAAGTCGCTCTAACTGCTCTTTATTTTGCGAAGCATTCTTTTTACGCTCTTTTAATACTTCTTTCTTCCCTTCTAGCTTTTCAACTTCTTCACTAACAAAAAGAAGGTGTTTATGTAGCGCATCGATTTCTTCATCCGCGCGCTGAATATACGCGCGTAAACGATTAATCTCTTGCTCACGCTCTCCAACGTTAGCAGAAAGCGATTGCTCCATTTGCTGATGAGACGCTATATCTCTCTTCAGCACTTCCCACTTCCCATGAAGCTCTTCAATTTCAAAAACTGTTACTTCAATGTCAATTTGTTCTAATTCTTCTTTTTTCTGCAAATAATCTTTTGCAATGGAAGACTGTATTTTTAAAGGCTCTAACTGCCCCTCGATTTCATGCAAAATATCAAGTACCCGATTTAAGTTTTCTTGTGTTTCAATTAATCTTAACTCAGCCTTACGTTTTCTCGTTTTATACTTTAAAACGCCCGCTGCTTCTTCAAATATTTTACGGCGCTCATCTGGTTTACTGCTGAGAACTTCTTCAACTTTCCCTTGACTAATAATAGAAAAAGCTTCTCTTCCCAAACCGGAGTCCATAAATAAATCCACTATATCTTTTAAACGGCATGGCTGGTTATTAATAAGAAATTCACTATCGCCTGAACGGTTTACTCGTCTGGTAATACTTACTTCATGATAATCTAGCGGTAGAAACTGATCGTCATTTTCTAGCGTAATCGTTACGTCTGCTACGTTAACAGCACGTCTCGATTCACTTCCTGCAAAAATAACGTCTTCCATTTTTCCGCCTCGCAGTGACTTGGCAGACTGCTCACCCATTACCCAGCGAATCGCATCTGTAATGTTACTTTTACCACTACCGTTTGGCCCTACAACTGCTGTAACCCCTGGTACAAAGTCAATCGATACTTTCTGAGCAAATGATTTAAAGCCGGTAATATCTAAACGCTTGAGGAACATATAGATTCCCCCTTTTCCTTATTTTCATAGTAAATCCCCCTTTGCAATAATCACTTATTGCTTGGGGGGATTGGTTCCTGCATTATGCTAATAATCTCTTTTACTTTGCATTCGACGCTTTTATTTTTGAGATGGCTACTTGAGCAGCTTTTTGCTCAGCTTCTTTCTTAGATCTTCCAACTCCAACGCCTAACTCTTCACCATTAAGTGATACGCGTGACATAAATTCACGATTATGAGCTGGTCCTTTTTCTTGTAGTACTTTGTACTCCAGCTGACCAAACCCGTCTCGTTGAATAATCTCCTGTAACTGACTTTTAAAATCCATCACATGAGAAAAAGCACCCTCATTAATTTTCGGGAATACAACTTTTGTTAAAAATTGATTTACTGTTTCAATTCCTTTATCTAAATACAATGCACCAATAAATGCTTCAAACACATCTGCCAATAAAGCTGGACGTTGACGACCACCCGTCATTTCTTCACCTTTACCAAGCAATACTAGTTTACCAAATTCGAGCTCATTTGCGAAAGTCACAAGAGATGGTTCACACACGACCGCTGCACGTAACTTTGTTAGCTCTCCTTCGCTCATCATTGGGTATTTTTTAAATAGAAATTGTGAGACAGTCAACTCTAACACGGCATCCCCTAAGAATTCTAAACGCTCATTGTCTTCATGAGGTTTTTTACGATGCTCATTCACATACGATGAATGTGTAAAAGCTTGAAATAAAAGCTTTTCATTTTCAAACGTCACGTTGATTTCTTCTTGAAACTGCTTAAAGTTTTTCACTACTTGAGAATTATTTTTTCGGTCTCGATTCGAATAATGTTTAGGCATAAAATACCTCCGCTTAACAGCCACAATTAGTTCATAATTTTTTTCATAACATAACCCATTATAAAACGACGTATCCTAAAAGATACACCGGATTTTGAAAAAAAACTTATTTTTTTCAAAAATAACGCAAAAAACACAGAAAGCCCCGCTATTAACGGGGCTTTTAGTGATACAACAGAATTAAACTTGACTCTGTATGTAATTAACCGCATCTCCAACAGTTGCGATTTGTTCTGCTTGCTCATCAGAGATTTCCATGTCAAACTCATCTTCAAGCTCCATTACAAGCTCAACTACATCAAGAGAGTCAGCACCTAAATCTTCTTTGAAATTAGATTCTAATTTCACTTCGCTTTCATCTACACCAAGACGATCAACAATGATTTTTGTTACGCGCTCTAGTACTTCTGCCATTGTTCTTCACCTCCCCTCAAGTCATTATAGTAGATTTCCTTTTAAAATACTATGGCTGAATAATAAAGTTTGTCAAAATCCTTACTTTTCAATTCTTTTAAGATATTACATAACCATTCCGCCGTCAACATGGATGGTTTGTCCCGTAATATAGCGACTAGCGTCTGTAGCTAAAAAAGAAACTACATTAGCAACATCTTGTGGATCACCAAAGGATGCAAGTGGAATTTGTTTTAGCATTTCAGATTTCACTTCTTCTGGAAGCTCATCCGTCATATCAGTTGCAATAAACCCTGGTGCCACTGCATTTACTGTAATGTTACGGCTTGCAAGCTCTTTTGCAGATGTTTTCGTTAACCCAATTACACCAGCCTTAGCAGCTACATAGTTTGCTTGTCCTGCGTTGCCACTAACCCCCACAATGGATGAAATGTTGATGATTCGTCCATGACGTTGTTTCATCATTTGGCGAGTTGCTGCTTTCGTGCATAAAAACACGCCTTTTAGGTTTGTTGATAAAACATCATCCCACTCATCTTCCTTCATTCTCATTAGCAGGTTGTCCCTTGTAACACCAGCATTGTTTACTAAAATATCTAAAGAGCCAAACGTTGAAATTGCTTCTTTAATCATGATTTGAACAGAATCTGCATCCGCTACGTTTGCTTGAACTGCAATGGCATCAGTCCCATAGCCTTTAATTTCATCAACAACCTCAAGCGCTTTTGCTTCGCTACCTGCATAGTTTACAACTACTTTGGCTCCTTGCTTTCCTAATTCAAGCGCAATCGCACGTCCAATTCCACGAGACGCTCCTGTAACAACCGCTACTTTTCCTTCTAACATTTTATTCTGCCCCTTTCACTGCTTCAATCGTTGCTTGCAACGTTTCAACATTACTTACTGAATAAACCGTAGCACGGCGATTTACCTTTTTCACAAGCCCTGATAAGACTTTTCCTGGACCAATCTCAATAAATGTATCTACGCCTTCAGCAAGCAATAACTCCACCGTTTCTTGCCAGCGAACTGGAGAATATAATTGTTCAATTAATAGTGCTTGTACAGCTTCTTGTTGTATTGTTGGCTGGGCCGTTACGTTAGCTACAACAGGCACCTTCGCATCTTGAAATGTCATCGTACTAAGCGTATCTTGAAGCTTAGCAGCAGCTGGTTTCATGAGATTAGAGTGGAACGGTCCACTTACATCTAAAGGAATCGCTCGCTTCGCTCCTTTTTCTTTTGCAAGCTCACTCGCTTTTTCAACACCTTCTGCTGTTCCAGAAATGACAATTTGACCTGGACAATTAATGTTAGCTAGCTGAACTGAGAATCCTGAATCTGTAATTTGATCCGTTACAGTCTTTAGCTCTTCAGCACTCATTCCTAAGATAGCTGCCATTGTTCCTTGACCAGCAGGAACAGCCTCATCCATATAGCGTCCACGCTTGTTTACAGCAACAACAGCATCTTCAAAAGACATTACTTCAGCTGCGACTAACGCACTGTATTCTCCCAAACTATGACCTGCTACATAATCAGGTGTAATTCCACTCTTTTTAAACTCATTTAAAAGCATTGTACTAGCAGTAACAAGAGCAGGTTGCGCATGATACGTTAATGTCAGTTCATCTTGTGGACCTTTAAACATCAGGTTTGACAATGAAAAGCCTAGCACTTCATCTGCCTTTGAAAGAAGTTGCTTTGCCTCTTCAGATTGGTCATATAAGTCTTGTCCCATACCTACGGCTTGTGAGCCTTGGCCTGGAAACATAAAAGCTATTTTCCCCATTCTTATTCTCTCCTCGTTTATTCGTTATTTTCTTCACTTTCAACGGAAGCTTGAATGGTAGAAGATACGTTATTTTCTACCATATTTACGGTTTGCTTAATTGCATTAAAGATGGCCGTAGCGTCTGACGACCCATGAGCTTTAATAACCGGCGCATTTAGCCCAAACAGGCCTGCGCCTCCATACTCGCTATAGTCCATTTTTGCTTTTAACCCTTTAAGCTGAGGCTTTAACACGGAAGCAGCTACCTTGCTTTTAAAACTACTCGTTAACTCTGTTTTTAGCATTGAAAATAGTGAGAGTGCCGTTCCTTCTATTGTTTTCAACGCAACATTACCCGTAAAACCATCCGTTACCACAACGTCTGCAACGCCGTTTAAAAGATCGCGTGATTCTACGTTCCCGATAAAGTTAATATTGGTTTCTTGAAGCAGTTTAAACGTCTGCTTTGTTAATTCATTACCTTTTTTCTCTTCCGTTCCAACGTTTAAAAGACCAACTTTAGGTGAATGAATCCCCCTTACTTGCTCCGCGTATACCGAGCCCATGATTGCGTATTGAACAAGGTGCTCAGGTTTCGCATCAACGTTAGCTCCTACATCTAGCATTAAGAAACCTTTACCATCCAAAGTTGGCAGTGTTGGAGCTAGAGCAGGACGCTCAATTCCTTTGATACGACCAACAACAAATAATCCAGCCGTCATTAAAGCTCCCGTGTTACCTGCAGAAATACACGCATCTGCACGCCCTTCAGCTACTTCAGTAGCCATGAGTACCATTGATGCATTTTTCTTTCTACGCACTGCACGAACTGGTTCATCTGTCGCTTCAATTACTTCTTCAGTATGAAGAATTTTAATACGTTCTGGATTTGTTAGGTATTTCTTTATCTCAACTTCATTACCAACAAGTGTAATATGTAAGTTTTCAAACTGTTGAATGGCTAATTCTGCACCTTCAATAACCGTTTTGGGAGCATTGTCCCCTCCCATAGCATCGATTGCTATTTTCATGTTCTTTCTCATCCTTTAACTTTATTTATCAGATGTAGATCGGTACATATTAAACGTTCCTGAAAACACCTGCTCTTGCCCTACAAAACTGTTTACCTCTACGATTGTTCGGGTTTCATCTGTAGACAGAACCTTTGCTTTTGCTATCACACGCTCATGGATTTTTACGGAACGATGATAGCGAATGGTAGCTTCAATTGTTAATGCTAATTCGTCATTAATAACCGCTACTGCAAGTGAGTTTGCTTGAGCAAACAAGTGATGTCCTCTTGTAATTTGATTGCGCTGAAAAACGTGTTCTTCACGCACATCAAAGATAGAAATAGCCGATTGGTCTAACTCAATATCGATAATTTCTCCAATTACTTCTTCGATAGGTAAAGAACGCACTTCATCTTCTAATTTCTTAGAAGCTACGTATTTAATTCGCTCGCGTAATTCAGGGATAGACAATTCTAGGCGGTCTAAGCGAATTGTTTGTACACTAACTGAAAAACGATCGGCTAATTCTTCATCTGTGATAAATGGATTCTCGTCAATTGTAGCTTTTAATAACAGCTGTCGATCTCTTTTATTACGCTTCATAACACACCATCCGAACTTTTAATACTAGGTACTAATAGCAGTATATAATTATTGCAATTGAAATGCAACATTTTTAGTAATGTTACATCTCAATTGCAACGCCTGTTCACTGACTACTAATCAAATTTTTCACCTGCTAAGACACCTGTCGCTTCCAAATAAGAACGCAGCAGCTGATATTGCTCATCTTTCCAAAACATCTCTGAATTAACAAGCTCAGCAGCATCTGTACGCGCTACTTCAAGCGCTCGATAATCGTGGACCATGTCCGCTATTTTGAACTCAGGCATTCCGCTTTGCTTTCGACCGAAGAAGTCTCCAGGCCCTCTAAGTTCAAGATCTCGTTCTGATAGTACAAAACCATCGTTTGTCTCCGTCATAATATTCATGCGTTCTTTTCCAACTTCAGACTTTGGATCTGCTAGTAAAATACAATACGACTGCGCGTCTCCTCTTCCCACTCGCCCACGGAGCTGATGGAGCTGTGATAATCCAAAGCGCTCCGCATCATAGATAACCATAACCGTTGCGTTTGGAACGTTCACTCCTACTTCAACAACCGTTGTCGAAACAAGAATTTGCACATTATTTACGCTAAACTCTTTCATGACCTCTTCTTTTTCATCCGGTGTTAAGCGCCCATGCATTAGCCCCACATTCCATTGACCTTTAAAATATTGAACAAGGGTACTATGAACATCGATGGCATTTTGAACGTCTAACTTCTCTGATTCTTCAATCAGTGGACAAATTACATAGGCTTGTCGCCCTTCATTCAATTCTTTCTGGACAAATTGCAATATACGCTCTAGCATATCATGCTTTACCCAATACGTTTCGATTGCTTTTCGACCAGCCGGCATTTCATCTATGATCGACACGTCCATTTCACCAAAAGCAGTAATAGCAAGTGTTCTTGGAATAGGAGTCGCCGTCATAAACAATACATCTGGACTTTCACCTTTCTCACGCAAAACTCTACGCTGACCTACACCAAAGCGGTGTTGCTCATCTGTAATAACAAGACCAAGGCTGTTATACACTACTTCATCTTGGATGAGCGCATGAGTACCGACTAGCACATCTATTTCTCCAGCCTGCACTTGCTGCAGAAGCTCACGCCTTGCTTTTCCTTTAACCGAACCTGTTAATAATCCAACGCGTACCTGAACTTTTTCAAGCATGTTACTTAGAGATTCAGCATGCTGTTCGGCTAAGATTTCCGTCGGAACCATTAGAGCACCTTGATGCCCTGCCAATACCGTTGCATATAGGGCAACGGCAGCAACGACCGTTTTACCTGAACCTACATCTCCTTGTAATAGCCGATTCATTCGATACGGTGACTTCATATCGGCGGTAATTTCATTTACTACTCGTTTTTGAGCACCTGTTAACGGAAATGGCAGCTGATTTGTAAACTGAACCAAATCGCTGGATGGAAACACTTGAGACATGCCAGCCGTTTCTTCTCGTTCACGCTTTCGAAGTGCTTGCATCTTAAGCTGAAACAGTAAAAATTCTTCGTATACAAATCGTCTGCGCGCTTGTTTTAAATCGCCATGATCTCGAGGTAAGTGAATGGTGCGCACAGCATCTTCTCGCGTCATTAACTTATATCGTTCTCGGAGCGATAAAGGGAGCATATCTTCAATTTGACTTCCATACTGATTTAAAGCCAAGGTGATAAACTTACGAATCGCTTTTACAGTAAGCGTTGCTTTTGTGGAATAAACAGGCTCAATAGTTTGATTTTTTTTGAAAGGTGAAAACTGTAGTTCCTGAAGGGTAATCGTTTGACGGTGCTGATCCCATTTACCCGTCACTGTAACCGTTTGATCGATGTCAAGCTTCGATTTGTAATAGGGTCGATTAAAACATGTAACGGTAACAAGATAACGACCAACCAACAGGCGAAAGGTTAATCGAGACCGTTTTTTTCCGTAATAAGTAAGAGAGGGAACGCTGTGAACCTTTCCCTCTACCGTTACTTTTTCATCATGTTTAGCATCCGCTAAATCTTTTAGCTCATAGTCCTCATAGCGATAAGGAAAATGCTCAAGTAAATCTTGGACAGATTGTATCTTCATTTCTTCGAGAAGAGTCGCTGTTTCTTCTCCAATCCCTTTAATGGTTTTAATAGAAATTTTATTTAATTCATTCACTTTTATTTAATGCAATACCAAAGATCTTTGCTTCGAGCTCGCGACCTGTTGGTGTTGCCGCTAAGCCTCCTTGTGCAGTTTCTCGTAACGCTACTGGCATTGTTTGACCAATTCGATACATTGCATCAATTACCTCATCACACGGAATTCGACTTGTAACACCTGCTAACGCCATATCAGCAGCAATCATTGCATTCGCCGCGCCCATCGCGTTTCTCTTTACGCACGGTACTTCTACTAATCCTGCTACGGGGTCACATACTAATCCTAGCATATTTTTAAGCGTAATTGCCATTGCTTCAGCTGCTTGACTAGGCGTACCACCTGCCATTTCTACAATCGCTGCCGCTGCCATACCCGACGCTGACCCTACTTCAGCTTGACAGCCTCCTGCTGCACCTGAAATGGAAGCATTGTTTGCCACAACAAAACCAAATGCTCCTGATGTAAATAAAAACTCTATCATTTCTTCACGCGTGGGATTTAATTTATTTTTTACTGCAAATAACGTTCCAGGCACCACTCCAGCTGAACCGGCTGTCGGTGTTGCACAAATCGTTCCCATCGCAGCATTTACTTCGTTCGTTGCTACCGCTTTACTTACTGCATCTAAGATTAAATTACCAGATAAAGCATTTCCGCTTTCAATATACTTTTGTAATAAAACAGCATCTCCACCTGTTAGGCCAGTAACGGACTGGACGCCCCTTAATCCACGCTCTACTGCTTCCTCCATTACCGTTAAATTGCGATCCATTCTTTCAAAGACCTGTTCACGGGTTAAGCCAGTAACCTCTACTTCTTGTTCAATCATAATTTCCGCTATTTTGACTTTTTTACTTTCTGCTAACTCTACTAATTCGGCTACATTTCGAAACATAGTATCCTCCCAATTTACAACATGATGTCATTCTATCTAAGCCACTATCATCTTACTAAACATTTATTTAAACGACAGATTATTTCCTTCTTCCCAAAAGGCATAAAAAACAGGATGCTACTCAACCATTCTTGTTACTTTAATAATATTCGGTAACCCTTGTAGCTCTTCAATTACTTCATCTTCAATGTTTGTATCCATTTCAATGGCCATTAATGCTACCTGTCCTTTTTCTTTTCGAGATACTTCCATATGACCAATATTAATGGAATGCTTCATTAATATATTCGTCACGGTTGCAATCGCTCCAAACCGATCGTTGTGTACAACAAGAATAGCAGGGTTCATCCCTGATAAATTCAGCTCAAATCCATTTAATTCAGTGATTTGAATTTTACCGCCACCAATTGATATACCCACAACTTCAATTTCTTTATCTCCATCAATCATGCGCACACGCGCTGTGTTTGGATGATCAGTAATGGCTGTTTCTTCAATGAACGTCACTTCCATCCCAGCTTGTTTAGCTAATGTAAGAGACTCAGGAATTCGAGGGTCAAACGTATCAAAATCTAATACCCCTCCGATAATCGCTACATCTGTACCATGGCCTTTATACGTCTGAGCAAAAGATCCATAAAGTGAGACAATGACTTTTTCTGGTTGCTTGCCAAACAGCGTTCTTGCTACTCTACCAATACGCGCAGCACCTGCTGTATGTGAACTTGATGGACCAATCATGATTGGTCCAATAATATCAAATACGGATTTATATTTCATGGTTACTCTCCCCCTGTAAAAAGGATATTAAACTTTGATGTTATCGCTATCATCTTATATGTTACTTGAGGTTTTCTATTTTTGGAACCCTAGAAATCCGTTATAATAAAGTTTTAAAATTCGAAATAATAAGCTAACATTTTTCTCTTTAGTTCATAATAAAAAAGCTGACTCTTTATTGAGTCAGCTTTTTTATTATGCCGCTTCTTTTGTTTCTTGTTCAAGCTCTGCAACTGTTTTGATGTTAAAGTTTTTAAACACAATCGAACCAATGTATCCAATAACCGCTCCACCAATTGCACATAGCCCTGCGCAGATTGTTACTTTTATTGGATCATTAAAGCCATACATTACCGCTAGACCTGCAATTGGAGTAGCTGTTCCTGTTGCATCGTTTACTAATCCAAATAAAGAAACAATAACACCAGCTACTGCTCCACCAACAAAATTCGTTGCGTAAATTGGAATAGGATTAGCCGATATTATATTAGCTTGCGTTAACGGCTCCACAGCTACCGAAATTGTGGTACGGCGATCTCCAAATTTTAAACGATCAAACAATACATAGTTCATAAATGACGAGCCGAAAACCGCTAGTGCTCCAATGGCCATTGGAAGACCCGTTAAACCAAGCATGGCTGTTAGAGCCATTGAGCTTAGAGGAGCTGTAGCTACAACCGTAATAACGCCACCTAGTATAATCCCCATTAGAATTGGGTTAGCATTTGCTGTTTCCCTAATAATGGAACCAATGTTTAGTAGTGTCGCATCCACTACGGGAGATATGCCTGTTGCAATTAAGCGCGTTAACGGCGCAATAATTAAAATTGCTCCTAATAAATCTAGACCCGCAGGTGCTTTTTTCTCTACTGCTTTCATAACAAAAGCCATGATATAACCTGCAAAGAAGCCTGGTAACAAACCTAAACCTGAACAGACAACTCCCATCATTAATGCATAAACAGGAGATACCCCTAGGGCTAATGCTACTAACGCAGCGGCAGCAACGCCACCCATACCACCAGCCGCTTCCCCTACTTCACCTAAAAATTTGATGTTTAATAAATCGCCACCGACATACAGTTGAAATGCTTCAACGAGAAACGCCGCAACGGCACCGCCTGCTAAAGCTCCCATAGCTTTCATCCCATACGGTGCTTTGTTACTGAAAAGCCAAAATAAAAATAAGACCAATAAAAGCAGTGCCGTACCTTTCAAAATCTCCATTGTAAATTCCCCCTATGCTGCATTCATCTTTACTTAAGTATTTACTTTAAAGTAACGCACGATGTACGTCACTTTAAAAATTATCACAATATAGTGAGCTTTTCAACCGAAATAACCTTTTACACGAACAAAAACAAACAAAAAGAATAAAACGTTCGTATTCTGTAAATTCTGACACTTTATATCCAATAAAAAAATGCAGGTTAGCTAAAAAAAACTAACCTGCATTTTTATTATTCGATCGCAAAAATATACGAGTATAATGGTTGCCCACCTTTATGAACTTCCACTTCAACATCTTCAAATTGACTTTCGGCAAATGATACTAACTCATCCATTTCTTCATCAGCAACATCTTCGCCTTGCAAGATTGTAATGATTTCTGAGTCTTCATCAACCATATGCTGCAGTAACTTTTTAGCAACTTCAAGCTTTTCTGTATCCTTTACAACAATTTGCTTTTCAGCAATTCCCATAAAGTCACCTTTTGCAAGCTCTAGGCCATCAATATTTGTATCACGTACAGCATACGTGATTTGACCCGTTTTCACATGACTAAGTGCTTCCGTCATCGCTTCTTCATTCGTATTTAAATCGGATTGAGGATTAAACGATAGAAGCGCTGTCATTCCTTGTGGAACGGTTTTAGAAGGAACAACAGCAACGTGGTCTCCTACTACAGACGCAGCTTGGTTTGCAGCCATCACAATATTCCCATTATTAGGAAGAATGATGACTTTTTCAGCATGTGTTTCTTCAATTGCTTTGACAATATCTTCTGTACTTGGATTCATCGTTTGGCCACCTTCAATTACAACAGTGGCTCCAATACTTTTAAACAGCTCTGCAATACCGCTTCCCATTGAAACTGTCACAATACCGTATGGTTTCTTCTCAGCCTTTACAGGAGCAGGAGCTTCTTTCGAAACAATTTCGCTATGCTGTTCACGCATGTTTTCAATTTTCATTTTTATTAAGCTACCATAGCGCTGACCATAGTTTAATACTTCACCCGGATGCTCAGCATGGATATGCACCTTTACGACTTCATCATCAGACA
Organism: Bacillus sp. 1780r2a1; assembly: GCA_024134725.1. NCBI lineage: Bacteria > Bacillati > Bacillota > Bacilli > Caryophanales > Bacillaceae > Bacillus > Bacillus sp. 1780r2a1. Next base: position 3,158,174 of record CP099863.1, read on the forward strand.
CAACTAATAAAGAATCGCCCCATTTACTCAGGTCCTGACGAAATGTTTCTTCTGAGAATGCATGCTTTTCCATTTTGTCTGCTTCTAAACGAACCATAAATTCTGTGCAATATCCAAATTCGATATCTTCAGTGTTCATATGACTTTGAGCGTGCTTATGGTGTTCAGCGTTTACAAGCTCATTCATTGACGGGATTGCCAAAGGTACGCCGGGAAGCTTTTCACCTTTTAACTCGGCTAGAAACCCTTCATAGATTAACACTAGACCTTGTCCACCGCTATCTACAACGCCTACTTCTTTTAAAACAGGAAGCAATTCTGGAGTGCGATCAAGAGATGCTTTTGATGCTTTTAGCACTTCTTCCATAAACGGAATCATTTCTGGCTGCTTTTCAGCTACTTCAACGGCCTTTTTAGCCGTATCTTTTGCAACCGTTAAGATTGTACCTTCAATAGGCTTCATAACAGCCTTGTAGGCTGTTTCAACACCCACCTCAAGCGCATGTGCAAAATCTACAGTTGTGATAAACTCTTTTTGTTCAATCGCTTTGCCAAAACCTCTGAAAAGCTGTGATAAGATAACACCTGAGTTACCACGTGCCCCCATTAATAGTCCTTTTGATAAAGCTTGTCCTACTTGACCAATATGATTTGATACATTTCTTTTTACTTCTTTAGCACCTGATGTGATTGACAGGTTCATGTTGGTACCTGTATCTCCATCTGGAACTGGAAAAACGTTTAGTGCATCTACATAGTCAGCATTATTTGACAGATGCTGTGCTCCTTGAAGCACCATTTCTGCAAAACGTTTTCCGTTCAATGTTGTCATTGACACGAATCTTCCTCCTTAATTACACGTTCGTTACACGAACACCCTGCACGTAAATATTTACTGAGTCAACCGTTAGACCAACTGTTTGTTCTAGCGTATATTTCACTTTAGTCTGTACGTTATGAGCAATTTCTGAGATTTTCGTTCCATAACTAACAATGATATACATATCAATATGTACTTCATCATTTTCTTGCCTTACGATAATACCGCGTGTAAAGTTTTCTTTACGAAGAATGTCAGTAAGACCATCTTTGATTTGATTCTTAGAAGCCATGCCGATAATTCCATAGCAGTCAATAGCTGCCCCTCCAGCAATCGTTGCAATTACGTCTGTGGAGATATCAATTTGACCGTACTTAGTTTTCATTTCGATGGACATACTTTTTCCCCTTTCTATACATAGGCTAATAAATATTTTACTATAATCAATCTCTTTTTAAAAGAACATTCCCTAATTACCCAAATTTAACTCTCTTTATTATTGAACATACATTCAATTTATATGTCAAGGAAAATTTCTTGAAAGCTTTTGTTGAGAAGTATTGCATTATAAAGAATGCTGTGATAAATTAATATAGTATTTCTCAAGAAGCAGAATTGAGTAGTTTTTTTGTGTTAGGAGGGAAAACTATGGCACGCAAATGTGTAATCACTGGCAGAAAAGCTCGTTCAGGTAATGCACGTTCTCACGCTATGAACGCTACAAAGCGTAAATGGGGTGCTAACGTTCAAAAAGTACGTATCCTTGTGGACGGTAAACCAAAACGTGTATACGTATCAGCTAGAGCCCTTAAATCAGGTAAAGTTGAACGCGTTTAATTTTCGATAACGAAAAAGCACCATGTATATGGTGCTTCTTTTATTATCTCGCCTTTTAATCTTTTTTAAATGAATTTAACATGACCTTTACAATACCGCCTAAAAACTTTGGAAGTTTAATCGTATAAAATTTCATACTACTCCTCCTCACCATTTCCACCATTCATCTACTTTTAATGGCCTACTTTCACCCATTCTTCCATCAACATTATTAAAGTGTTTCATAAGCAATCTGCATCATTGCTTCTTATCATCATTAATATGCCTGTAGTAAATGAAAAAGTACCTCTTTGTGTAAGAAGTTCGTTACTTATACATAAAGTAGAGCCAAGTTCTACATAGTGGTTTGTTAAGGGATACTTAAAGCCTGTTAGCGTAAGGTTTTCCACACCTCCAGCATAGGGAATAAACGAGACGTATTTTGCATGAATTCTTTCTTCAATCTCATGCGTTCCAGGCGAAAACAATTGGATGCTGTTTTGCTTGTCAACTAGCTCTACTTTTACGTTTTCTTGCAGGCTTTTATACAGAAGTTGAACAGCTCCGAACATATGATCAATCCTGCCGCCTGTGGCTCCGAAGATCCGAACGTATGCAGGCTTTTTCGATACAGCCCACTCAACTGCAAGTTCTAAATCCGTTGCGTCTTTTTCAGACGGATAAATATGTAAATCTCCAAGCCTATCCTGAATAACCTTCAGCTGCTCCGCGTTGATAGAGTCAAAGTCTCCAAACGCTTCATCAGGAATAATTCCCTGTTCAAGCAGAGTGAACACACCGCGATCTACACCTATCCACTTATCGCATGCCTTCCACTTGTGAAGTTCCGGCACATAGTTATCTGGACCACCTGCCAAAATATGAATAATCATAATAAGCCACCCTTTCTCTTTACGAACTATTTAAAAAAGTTGCCAAGGAAAAACAGATTTCACTTTTCCTTTGACAACTTTTATCTACTAATTATATAGTTGAGCGAATTCGATCAATTGCAGCTGCGCGGTCTTCTTGATCATAAATCGCTGAGCCAGCTACTAAAACGTTTGCCCCAGCTTCTACGCATTTTTTTGCTGTTTCTTCGTTTACTCCACCATCTACTTCTACTTCTATAGATAGCTGACGAATCTCAATAAGCTGAGATATTTGTTCAATTTTTGGTAGTACGCTATTAATAAACTTTTGGCCTCCAAAACCTGGATTAACCGTCATTAATAAAATTAAGTCGATGTCTTCCAAAACATGTTTTACAACATCGATTGGCGTAGCTGGATTTAACGCAATTCCAACTTTCATTCCATGTTCTTTAATTAATTGAATCGTACGGTGTAAATGTGTACATGCTTCCGCATGCACAGTTAAAATATCAGCACCTGCTTTTGCAAACATTGGAATGTACGCATCAGGGTTATCAATCATTAAGTGTACATCTAGCGGAAGAGATGTAATTGGACGAATTGCTTCTACAATTAAAGGACCAATTGTAATGTTAGGAACAAAATGGCCATCCATTACATCTACATGAATATAATCAGCTCCACCAGCTTCTACTTCACGAATTTCTTCTCCTAATTTAGAAAAATTAGCTGATAAGATGGAAGGTGCAATTTTTGTCATGTTTAATACCTCGGCTTTCTTTGCTTGATTTCTTCAATAAACTGCAAATAATGCTCATAACGGTACGCTGGAATTGATTGATTCTCTACCGCTTTCTTAACTGCACACTTTGGTTCTTTCACGTGCAGACATCCTCTAAACTTACAGTCTTCACTTAAGCGAGACATTTCTGGAAAGCAGTGAGAAAGTTCTTCTACCTCTAAAGTTAGAAACTCCAAGGAGCTAAAGCCCGGTGTATCTGCTACAAGTCCGTCACCAAATGATATAAGCTCCACATGTCTGGTTGTATGCTTTCCTCGTCCTAATGATGTTGAGATATCATTTGTCTTCAGCTCTAGTTCAGGCTTTAAAACGTTTAGCAACGAAGATTTACCAACTCCTGATTGTCCTGCAATAACCGTTATTTGATTTTCAAACAGCGGCTTAATTTCTGCAATCCCGTTTTCCGTTACGGTTGATGTTAAAATTACCTCATATCCTATTTTACGATAATCTTCGGCATATTGCTCAATTAATTGCTTTTGTTTCTCTGACAACAAGTCAACTTTTGAAATACAAATAACCGGTTGAATATCATTAGACTCTACCAAAGCTAAAAAGCGATCCAAAAGCACCGTACTAAAATCAGGCTCGATAGCTGAAAATACTAACAACGCTTGATCAACGTTTGAGATTGGGGGTCGAACTAACTCATTTTTACGTTCTTTAATTTCAAGTATATACCCTTCAAGCTCATTATCAGCTTGAAACACTACTTCATCGCCTACTAAAGGAGTGACTTTTTTCTTTCGAAATACTCCTCTTCCGCGACACTGGGTTACTTGTCCATCATGAAGAACATAATAAAATCCACTTAAGGATTTAATAATTCTTCCTTCTGGCATAACCTCACTCCTATCATTCTTCTGGATATTCTACAGCTTTTTCTTCAATTACTTGACCATCTCGAACTACTTTGTATTTAGCTTGCTCGCCTTTTTTCACTAATACATCGAATGATTCAGTAACCGTTTCTGTGATAGTTAATTCTTTAATAGGTACAGACATTGTATTATCTGCATCTTCTACGTAAATTTCTACTTTTTGCTCAGCCTTTTCTCCTGTGCTACTCTTGTCCTCATATGGAATCGTCACCTGTACATTGACGGTTTGAGGGGGTACTTCTTCCTTTCCTAAGGAAACTTTAAACGTTAGTTTATCACCTTTTTTAATAACAGAACCCGCTTTGGGTGTTTGAGAAATAACCAAACCTTTTTCAACAGTATCAGAATATTCACTTTCTACTGCAATTTCAAATTCTTCTTCTGCTACATAATCTCGAAGGCTTTTTTCCGTCCATCCTGAAAAATCCTTAACTTTAATTTCTGGAGGGCCTTTGCTTATCCATAACGTTACGGCCGTGCTTTCTGGAACAACTTCTTCGCCTTCTTTTGGACTTTGATCTAGTATTGTTCCTTTAGGCTCCTCACTATCAATTTCAATTGTTCGTACTTCACGATATTTCTGACTTTCAAGCAGCTTTTGAACTTCACTTACATCTCGTCCATTAAAGCGGTCAAATGCTACTTTTGCTTTTCCAGTACTTCGATAGATAATAACACCTGTACCTTCTTTTACAACATTTCCCGCTTTAGGCGATGTTTTAACAACATCTCCTTCTTCTACTTCATCATCAGATATATCTTTTGGATCTTTGACATTAAACCCTAACGATACAAGTTCAGTAACGGCTGACTCATAGTCCTCATTATGTAAATCAGGAACCGTAACATCTTTAGGCAATAGTAAAGAAGGGATAAAAGTCACCGCAGCGACACTCGCTGCCGCTAACAATAAAAAAATAAGCGCGAGCGTTAAAATAACTTTACTTTTCTTTCTAGGCTTTTTCTTGGATTCTACTTCACTTTTATTTGTATTTGAAGGTTTACGAACAGGCGTTTTTTCCAATTCATGACCATATAGCTCATCTTTTATAATTGGAATAGCTTTTGTTACTTCATCATCATCTGGTACAATGAACTTTTGTTCATTATGTCGAGTAGGATGAATCGCAGAACGTAAATCTTCTTCAAATTCTTCTACCGTACTATAGCGATAAAACGGATCTTTTGTTGTTGCTTTTAATACAACGTTTTCTACGCTTTGTGGGATGGAAGGATTCCATTTTCTTGGTGATGGTGTTTCCGTTTGCAAGTGCTTTAATGCAATCGAAACAGCAGACTCTCCCGAGAATGGCACTCGACCAGTTAATAATTCAAACAAAACGACGCCTAATGAATAAATATCAGACTTTTTATTCGCTAGACCTCCTCTCGCTTGTTCTGGAGAGAGATAATGAACAGACCCTAACACAGAGTTTGTATGTGTAATAGTTGTTGAACTTAAAGCCACAGCAATTCCAAAGTCTGTCACTTTTGCCGTATCATCATGATCAATTAAAATATTTTGTGGTTTAATATCTCGATGAATAATTCCATATTGATGAGCATGAGCAATTGCGGATGTGATTTGAGTCATAATATGTATCGCTTTCTCTAAAGATAGCGGTGACTCTTGTAAAATATATTGCTTTAAGGTCATTCCAGGAACATATTCCATTACAATGTAATAGATGTCCTCTTCTTCTCCAACATCATAAATACTCACAATATTTGGATGAGCAATACTTGTTGCAGATTGTGCCTCACGGTGGAAACGCTTAATAAAAGCATCGTCATTAGCAAAATCTAATCGCAGAACTTTGATTGCCACGTCGCGATCTAAAATCATATCACGTGCTAAATAAACGTTGGCCATGCCACCTCCACCAATGACATGTAGAATTTTATAACGGTCGTTTAGCCGTCTCCCGATTAGCAACGTTCTCACCCACTTTCAGATGTAAAGTCCACAATTGCTAGTGTAATGTTATCTTCTCCACCTAATTCATTAGCCAATGTAATTAAGCGTGCACCTGTTTCGTTTAGAGACGTTCCAGGTTGTAAAATGTCTTGGAGCTTCTCTTCGCTTATTTTATTGGAAAGCCCATCTGAACACAATAATAATAAATCTGTTGATTCGATTTCAACAGTTTTTACATCAAGATCTACTTTTTCTTCCGTACCTAATGCACGTAACAAAATATTTTTACGAGGATGATGTTCCGCATCTTCTCGTGAAATTTGACCGTTTTTAACCAACTCATTGACAAGGGAATGGTCTTCTGTAATTTGCCTAAAACCATCTTCACTGAATAAATAGCCACGGCTATCTCCAATATTACCAATTGTACAAAATTCAGATGTGCAAATAGCTAGTACAATGGTTGTCCCCATTCCTTTACATTCCTCATGTTCGCTTGCATGTTGATGTATAGCTTCATTTACATTCATTACTTGTTCACGTATCCAAGTAGTAGCATCGTTCGGTTCATTTATAGCTGGACTGCTCGTCCAGACATCTTGCAATTTTTGAACCGCCATCGCGCTGGCTACATCCCCAGCACGATGACCTCCCATACCATCTGCTACAATTGCAAGCACTTGGCCATGAGCGTTCAAAAATACCCCTCCGTTATCTTCATTGTGTTGACGTATTCTCCCTCGGTCTGTCATAAAGACAGTTTCCATACAATCACCTCGTCTCTTCTTTACGCTCCTTCGCACGCAATTGACCACAAGCTGCATCAATATCATGTCCCTGTTCACGTCGAATTGTTACGTTAACACCATGTTTTTTCAACGTATTTTCAAATTCAAAAATTTGTTCTCTCGGTGTGCGAACGTAGTCACGCTCTGGAACATAGTTTACAGGGATTAAATTCACGTGACATTTAATGTTTTTAATAAGCGCTGCTAACTCCTCAGCATGTTCCACCTGGTCATTTACTCCACCAAACAAACCATATTCAAAGCTGATACGACGACCTGTTTTGTCGGTATAGTATTTAATTGCTTCCATTAAGTCAGGTAGTTTGTAAGCACGGTTAATTGGCATTAACTTTGAACGAATGTCGTTGTTTGGTGCATGTAAGGAAATGGCAAAATTAATCTGCATTTGCTCATCAGCAAATTTATAGATTTTAGGGATAATTCCACTTGTTGATACCGTAATGTGACGAGCACCAATATTAAGGCCATTATCGTGATTAATGATTTTTAAGAAGCCCATCATTTGGTCGTAGTTATCAAACGGTTCACCAATACCCATAATTACGACATGACTTACGCGTTCTCCTTGTTCATCAAGCGCTTTTTGTACTTTCACTACTTGAGCAACAATTTCACCAGCTTCTAAGTTGCGCTTTAATCCGCCAAGAGTAGACGCGCAGAACGTACAACCAATGCGACAGCCAACTTGTGTTGTTACACAAATTGAATTTCCATACTCGTGTCGCATAAGTACTGTTTCAATTGTATAGCCATCGTGAAGTTCAAATAAAAATTTCATTGTTCCATCTGAAGAAGTTTGTTGAACAGCGGTTTTTAACGTAGTTAAAACAAAGGCCTCATTTAACTTATCACGGAGTCCTTTTGACAAATTCGACATATCGTCAAATTCAGTCACGCGCTTTACATATAGCCAGTCAAAAATTTGTTTCCCACGAAATTTTTTCTCTCCCTGAGATACTAACCATGCCTCTAACTCATGTAATTGTAATGAATAAATTGACGGCTTTTTATTTTCTACTTTTTTATCTTTGGCTCTTTTACTAATAGTTCCTTCCATTTTTACACCTTCTTTTGTAAACAGGCAATGTAAAACCCATCACTTTCTTCACTTGGAAGAAGTTGGATTTGACCGTGTTTAACGTTTTGTTTAATCTTTTCTGGCATACGTTCTGCCAAGGTAGAGTCTACCATAAATTCTGGGTGATTATCGAGAAATGCATCCACTACATCTTCATTCTCATCCCGATCAATCGTACATGTACTGTATACAAGTGTCCCACCTTTTTTTAATAGTGGAGCAACAGCTGATAAAATATCAAGCTGGATTTTTGACAATTGCTGAACGTCACGCTCGGTCTTAACATACTTTAAATCTGGTTTTCTTCGCATAACACCGAACCCTGAGCACGGAGCGTCGACTAAAATACGATCAAACGTTTCTTCTTCAAAGCGCTCTGCTACCTTACGACTATCTTGCACTGTTGGTGAAATATTCATAAGTTGCAAGCGTTCTGCCTGCTCAGAAATCAACTTGACTTTGTGATCATGAATATCTAAAGAAATGACTTGTCCCGTGTTGTTAAGCTTTTCACCGATATGAGTTGATTTCCCACCTGGTGCCGCACAGCTATCTAAAATCGTTTCTCCTTGCTCAGCACCAAGAGCATGAGCAACAAGCATTGAACTTTCGTCCTGTACAGTAAACATCCCATTTCTAAACGCATCTGTATATGCTGCATTTCCTCTTTGAACTTCTAGAGCTTCCTTAACAAGTCCACCACTTTCTACAGAAATACCTTCTTGTTCAAGCTGTGCAATCACTTCAGAAATAGTGAAACGCGCTGTGTTTACACGAAGCGTTTGCTTAGGGGACATTAGATTAGCTAAACAAATTTCACGCGTTTTGTCCAATCCATATTGTTCCACCCATCGCTTCACCAACCATAAAGGATGACTTGTTTCTATCGCTAAGCGCTCAATAGGATCTTTAATCTCTTCTACGCTTGGAACGCCATTTCGTTGTACATTACGCAAAACACCATTCACCATTGAAGCAATTCCTTTATGACCACGCTGCTTAGCAATTTCCACTGCTTCATGAATAACTGCGCGATCAGGAACACGGTCTAAGTACAACATTTGATAAAGAGACAAGCGAAGCAGTACTCTAACCCAAGGCTGTAGCTTTTTTGCTTTTGCTAAAAACGGAGCCAAGCCATAGTCTAGCGTATCTCTTCTTTGAATTGTACCATATACAATTTCTGTTAAGAGGCCGGCATCTTTCCCTTGAACACCGTACTTTTGAATACTTTTGTTTAACAACAAGTTACTGAAAGCTTGATTCTTTTCAATCGAAAGTAAAATATCAAGCGCAATATCACGAACGTTATATTTACTCATTATGAGCTCCTAACACAGCCCCTACTTCAATACCATTTCCGCGTAAAAACTGTGCGGCTTCCATTCTCTTTTTTCCAGATGGTTGAAGCTCTGTAATTTTAATTCCTGTACGGTTTCCTGTCGCCACGATAAACCCATCTTTTTCAAGCGATACTACCTTACCTGGCTCTCCTTCTGCCGCAACCTTTTCTCCCCACCAAACTTTCATCACTTGACCATTTAGCGTCGTATACGCCACTGGCCAAGGGTGAAGACCACGGATGTGATTATAAATTTCCTCACCGCTTCGCGTCCAATCAATTTTTTCTTGTTCGCGCTTTATGTTAAATGCAAATGTAGCTTCATCTTCGTTCTGCTTTATTGGTGTTAAATCACCTAATACGAGAGATGGAATAGTTTCAGATAATAATTTAGCTCCCGCTTCGCTTAGTTTATCGTGCAACGTTCCAACATGGTCTTTTTCTTCAATAGGCACTTCGACTTTCGTCAAGATATCACCGGCATCTAGCTTTTCAACCATATACATAATCGTTACGCCAGTTTTTGGCTTACCTTGTAAAATAGAATAATGAATTGGTGCTCCTCCTCTAAGCTCAGGAAGCAATGATGCATGAACATTAATACAGCCATATTTCGGCGCTTCTAGGATTGGTGTTGGTAAAATTTGTCCAAATGCTGCCGTTACAATTAATTCAGGGTTATACGCTAATACCTCACTATACGCTTCTTCTAAACGAATCTTTTCTGGCTGTAGCACTGGGATGCCGTGCTTTTGTGCTTCTACTTTTACTGGTGGTGGAGTCATAACTCTTTTTCTTCCTTTTGGACGATCAGGCTGCGTTACAACGGCCACTACTTCATATCCATCCTTAATTAAAGTCTGCAATACCGGTACAGAAAAATCCGGTGTTCCCATAAACACAACTTTCATTTTAAATTCCTACCCTTCTAGTTCTCCATCTTCATAGTAACGCGATACTTTCTCAGTAAAAAGCACCCCATGTAAGTGGTCAATTTCATGCTGAATGGCACGCGCTAAAAAACCCTTTGCTTCCATTACAAATACTTTCCCACGGCGATTGTGTGCTCGTACTTTCACATAGTCAGCACGAGTTACGTCACCAAAAAGGCCCGGAAAACTTAAGCAGCCTTCAGGACCAGTTTGTTGACCACGTTTTTCAAGAATGACTGGATTAACCAATTCAATTTTGCCGTGTCGATCTCCTATATCAACCACTGCTACTTGCTGTAATACACCAACCTGTGGAGCAGCAAGTCCTACTCCATCTGCTTCAAGCATTAAATCATACATGCCATTCATTAACTTAGCTAATTTATTATCAAACACTGTGACAGGTTCACACTTTGTCTCTAATACTTCATTGGGGTGGTAAACTAGCTTTAATTTAGCCAAGCTACTCCCTCCTTCAACTCTTTCTATTTATATCCAAAACAGCAGTCATTTAACGTTTTCGTTGTCGATTTACATCATTGAATACGGGTGTAAATCAATCGTAATCGTTAGTTGTTCCTGCTGCATTTGATCTTGGTACTGGTTTACTATATATTTTAACGCTGGTATCATATTCGGTTCCAGCTTGTATTTTATCATGCATTGATATCGATATCTATCTTTTATCTTAGCAATCGGAGAGGTAACAGGCCCTAAAATAACGGCTTGCGGAGTGAGCTTTTGCCTTAAATACTGCGATATTTTCCCAGTTACAGACACCACTTTTGCCACGTTTTCATGTGAGACAGTTACCAACGCCAAATAAAAGAACGGCGGATAGCGATGAGCTTGTCTAAGCTTCATTTCTTCAAGATAAAAAGTATCATAGTCGTGCTGACTTGCTAATTGAATGCTGTAATGCTCAGGAGCATAGGTTTGAATTACAACTTCACCAGGCAGGTGGTGGCGTCCTGCTCTTCCGCTTACTTGTGTAAGGAGCTGAAACGTTTTTTCAGCCGCTCGAAAGTCCGGAAGGTTTAACATTGTATCTGCTGATAAAACTCCAACAAGCGTTACGTTTGGAAAATCTAAGCCTTTAGCAATCATTTGCGTACCTAATAAAATCTGCGCTTCTCCATCTCCAAACTTTGTTAGTAGTTTTTCGTGAGCTCCTTTGCGGCTTGTTGTATCAACATCCATTCGAATGACAGACGCTGCAGGCAACACTTTTCCCAGCTCTTCTTCCACCTTTTGCGTTCCTGATCCAAAAAAGCGAATATGGTCGCTTTCGCACTCTGGACAAGCCGTTTGAGTTGGCTCTTCATACCCACAGTAATGACATTTCATTCGGTTTTGGTAGCGGTGATATGTCAATGAAATTTCACAGTGAGGACACGAAGGAACATAACCGCAGTCACGGCACATAACAAAAGATGAGTGTCCTCTCTTATTTAAGAACAATACAATTTGTTCTCCTCTTTCAAGGCGCTCATGTATTTTTTCAAGAAGAAGCGTAGAGAACATTGACCGATTTCCGTCTCGGAGCTCTTCACGCATATCCACAATATCTACTTTTGGAAGAGCTGATTTATTCATCCGTTCACGCAGTGTTAAAAGTTTATAAACGCCTTTTTGAGCACGTGCAAATGACTCTAGCGTTGGGGTTGCACTCCCTAAAATCGCTGGACAGTTGTGAAACTCTGCACGTTTAATTGCCACATCGCGCGCATGATACCGAGGATTTTCTTCTTGCTTATAGCTTGTTTCATGCTCTTCATCAATGATGATGATGCCCACATGTTGAAACGGAGCAAATATAGCTGATCTTGCTCCTACAACCACGGATACCTCTTTACGCTGAATTTTACGCCACTCATCGTATTTCTCACCGGCTGACAAACCACTATGCATCACGGCCACCTTCGAACCAAATCGTTCTTTAAACCTTTTGACCATTTGAGGCGTTAGTGATATTTCGGGAACAAGCATAATCGCTTCTTTCCCCTGTTTCAATACTTGGTCAATTGACTGCAAATACACTTCCGTTTTACCGCTTCCCGTTACACCATACATGAGAAAAACATCGTGTTCATCGTTCTCAATGTCACGTAGAATTGGTTTGATAGCAGCAGATTGTTCATCTGTTAACGGAAAAGGTTTTGATGGAACAAAATCGCGATTGGCATAAGGATCTCGATAAATCTCCATATCAACCTCGTAAAGCAAACCTTTTGACACTAATCCTTTAATAGGTGCTCCCGTTACGTTAAGTGCGGTCATAATGTCCTTTTGTGCTACCGCCTCTTCTTGCACCAACATAAATTCAAGGACTTGTTTTTGCTTTTCAGCTTGTTTAGGCAGCTCTTTCATAACCTGTTTCACACGTTCAGAAGGCTGAGCTAAGCGAAGAGCTTTCACAGTTTTTTTATTCCCTTTACTCTTGACTAGATATACAACTTCTAAGAGACCTTTTTGGATATCACGATAAAAACTATTTACAGCCTCTGATTTCTCAATATCGCTCCACATCACTTCAGACGTATGTTGAAAGTATGGCTGCACCTTTGAGTGAAGCTGTGAACTTTCTACTCCTGATTGAAGCATTATTTTTTTATCATATTTTGCTTTCATCGCAGCGGGTAACATTACTTGAAAAGCCGATATTTTAAAGCAAAGTGTTTTTTCAGTGAGCCAATGGCCTAACTCTAATAGTTCAGGCGTTAACACTGGTGTTAAATCAAGCAGCTCAGCGATTGGCTTCGTTCGCTTTACATCTGTTTCTACTTTAACGTCTACAACAAATCCCTGCACCTTGCGTGGGCCAAACGGAACGATTACTCGCATTCCTGGGACAAGAACCTCTCTCCACTGTTGAGGAATTGAGTAATCGAATACTCTGTCCGTTTGCTTTGCCGCTACATCAACAATTACGCTAGCAAAGTTCATTGTCGAACACTCGCTAGCAACTGCTTCACTTCTTCTAATAAAGCTTTGGCAACGGATGATTTAGACATGAGCGGAAGCTGCTTTTGCTCACCGTTTCGCTTATAAAATGTCACAATGTTCGTATCTGTTCCAAAGCCTGCGCCTTCACTTGTTACGTTATTAGCGACAATCATATCTAGATTTTTGCTCTCGAGCTTCTTTTGAGCATATAGGTCTACTTGTTCTGTTTCTGCTGCAAATCCAACAAGCACCTGATTATAATCTTTGTAATCTCCGAGCGTTTTCAAAATATCAGTAGTTCGCTCCAATTCTAGCACTGCCTCTCCAGGCTGCTTCTTCATCTTTTGTTGATGAACATTCTTTGGACGATAGTCAGCAACCGCCGCGGATTTAATGACAACATCCATATTTGTATAATGCTTCATCACCGCTTCAAACATCTGCTGTGCGCTCTCAACTTGCACTGTTTTAACATTAGCAGGAGGCGTAAGCTGCGTTGGACCAGATACTAACGTTACATTGGCTCCTTGCTTCGCTGCTTCTTCTGCTATAGCATAGCCCATTTTACCAGTAGAACGATTAGTAAAGAAACGCACAGGATCCACTCGCTCAACCGTTGGGCCTGCGGTAACCAAAACATTCGTACCTTTTAGCGCTTGAGGTGCCTTTTGGTCATGAAAGTAAGACTGTAGAAGGCTAACAATTGTTTCAGGTTCTTCTAACCTACCTTTTCCAACATAACCACATGCTAAATAACCCTCTCCAGGCTCAACAAACTGATAGCCAAATGAAGCTAATGTTTGCATGTTCTTTTTCACAGCTGGGTGATCATACATATGAACATTCATTGCTGGAGCAATCCAAACTGGAGCTGTGGCAGCAAGAAGAGTAGTTGAAATCATATCATCGGCAATTCCATTTGCTAATTTCCCTATCATATTAGCAGTGGCAGGTGCGACGAGAATTAAATCTGGCCAATCTGCTAAATCAATATGTGCAATAACAGCCGGATCTTTTTCATCAAATGTATCTGTGTATACAGGATTTCTTGAAAGTGCTTGAAATGTTAGCGGCGTAACAAACTCACGAGCAGAATCTGTCATGATGACTTTTACTTCAGCTCCTGCTTGCACTAACTTACTAGTTAGTGCTGATGCTTTATAAACAGCAATTCCACCACTAACACATAATAAAATTCGTTTTCCTTTCAACATCTTTACCCATACTCCCATCTTTTTATCTACTGAACAACCTTTACAATGTCCATATTATAACATGTTCAAGAATAGAAGTTGATTTTGATAAACCCTCTTTCTAACAGAAAAAAATAACAACCTACTGCGAATAGGTTGTTATTTTAACAATTATCTTTCTTCATTCTCGTCTTTTGAAGGTACGTGCGTATACGTAAGCTGTTCTGAATTAATTTCTTCTAATGCACAACCTACTAATTTATGAGATACAGGTCTTTCGATTGGTGTATCATTATGCATTTGAAGTTGACGTGCGCGCTTTGCAGCTACTGTTACTAGTGTATATTTAGAATCTAAACGTTGCATTAATGAGTCAATTGACGGATAAAGCATTTATTCTACCTCCAACATTCTTTTATAGCGTGCTGATACACGGTCGCGGCGGCAATGTTCTGCCGTCACAATTGCTTGGATACGTGCACATGCATTTTCTACTTTGTCATTCTCTACTACATAATCGTATGCATGCATAAGCTCAATCTCTTCTTTCGCTACGCGCATACGGTTGTTAATTAAATCTTCTGTTTCTGTACCGCGGTTTACAATACGACTCTTCAACTCTGATAAGCTTGGCGGTGCCAGAAAGATAAACAATCCTTCTGGAAATGCTTCTTTTACTTGAAGGGCACCTTGAACCTCAATTTCTAAAAAGACATCTTTCCCTGAAGCTAACGTTTCTTCAACGTAGTCAATAGGTGTACCGTAGTAATTACCTACGTACTCTGCCCATTCTAGAAGCTTTTTATTTTCAATCATGTGCTCAAATTCTTCGCGTTCTTTAAAGAAATAATCCACACCATCAACTTCGCCTTCACGTGGACGACGTGTTGTTGCTGAAATAGAGTACTGAAGTTTAATATCATCTTGTTCAAATAATGCTTTTCTTACCGTTCCTTTTCCAACACCAGATGGTCCTGAAAGAACGATTAATAAACCTCTTTCAATCATTGGTTTATACGCCCTACCCTTCTACTAATTCTTCTTTATTCACAAGCCTTTGTGCTACAGTTTCCGGTTGAACAGGAGCTAAAATAATATGATTACTGTCCATTACAATCACAGCTCGGGTTTTTCTTCCCTGCGTGGCATCAATTAAACTTCCGCGATCTTTTGCTTCCTGCACAATTCGTTTAATTGGCGCTGATTCCGGCTGAACGACAGAAATGATGCGATTAGAAGAAATAAAATTTCCAAACCCAACATTAACTAATTTACCGCTCATACAAAGCCCCCTACTGTATCCATATTGTGTCCGTCTATTCCGAAGGCTACTAGTAACTATTCAATATTTTGAACTTGTTCTTTCAAACGCTCTAGCTGCGTTTTCATATCGATGACACATTGAGCAATCTTACCACTGTTTGCTTTCGCTCCAATTGTATTCATTTCTCGATTTAACTCTTGTACAAGAAAGTCAAGCTTCCTTCCGATAACATCAGTTGTATCGATGGTTTGAAAGAACTGAGTAAGATGACTGTTAATACGCGTTAATTCTTCGTTAACATCCGCTTTTTCAGCAAAAATAGCCACTTCTGCTAGCACTCGCTGTTCATCGATTGTACCTTCAAGATAGTCAGTTAACCTTTTTCTCAAGCGATCTTCATATTGCTCACTAACAGTTGGTGCAAGCAATTCTACTTCTTCCCGAAGCTGCTGGATGTTTGTAAGGTGCTGAACTAAATCTTGATATAATTCTTGCCCCTCTTTTTCACGCATCGTTAGCAGCTGACACACTGCTTGTTCAACCGCTGTAAATACCAGCTGGTGAATTGATGTTTGGTCTACTTCTTCTTCAGAAGTCGTCATTACGTCAGGCATGTGTAGAATATCTTGAATTTCGACAGACTTGGAAAGCTCATGACGCTCGCTAATTTCTTGGAAAGCTTTCATATACTCACTTAACAGCTCCCAATCCGTTTGCAACGTCTTTTTAGCCAAACCTTCACCTGAAATTGTAACAAATACTTCTACTCTACCACGTTTTATGTATGTTTGAATGATTTTTTTTATTTTATCTTCAATTTCCATTAATTGCCTTGGCATTCGCACAGTAATTTCACAAAAGCGATGATTTACCGATTTCATTTCTACCGTTACCGCTTGAGCGTCATTATCTGCTCGTCCTCGGCCAAAACCTGTCATACTTCTTATCATTATCATCACATCCACTATGTACATCTTACAAAAAAAAAGGAATAAAAGAAAGTGTTACTCAAAAAAAGAGTAACAGCAATGTACTTCACTCTTTAAAAACTGGTGAAAGCAAACCGTATGCTTCCACCAGTGCTTTATTACTATATCATTAATTATGCTTTTTTTCTTGTTAAAAGTGAACCCGCTAGCAAAAATGTTGGAACACTCGCTAAACCTAAAATAATTAACCATTCCCTTGGCGCAATAGCCATGGTATGGAAGATTGGCTGTAAAGGTGGGTAATAAATAACAACTAGCATTAGCAAAATTGATGAAATAACCGCACCAACTAAGTAAAGGTTCTCAAAAGGGTTCCGATCGAAAATGGATTTTTCACTTCGACAGTCAAATACGTGAATCAGTTGAGCCATAACAAGCGTGGCAAATGCTATCGTTTGAGCGTACTGTAAGTTATCAGGGTTATTATCATAGACAATAATAAACGCTGCAAGGGTCGCAATTCCAATTAAAAACCCTCTGCTCACTACCTTCCAACCTAATCCCCGTGCAAACACTCCTTCTTTTGGATGCCTTGGTCTGCGCTTCATTACATCATCTTCAGGTTGATCTAACCCCAATGCCATCGCAGGAAGGCCATCCGTCACTAAGTTGACCCATAGGATTTGGATAGGTACTAACGGCAGTGGCAAAGCTAGAATCATAGCAAACAGCATGACAAGTATTTCTCCTACATTAGAAGCTAGTAAGTATCGGATAAACTTTCGAATATTTTCATAAATGTTTCGGCCTTCTTTAATTGCTGATTTAATCGTTGCAAAGTTATCATCTAAAAGCACCAGTGCTGAAGCTTCTTTTGCAACGTCCGTTCCTGTAATCCCCATCGCTATACCAATATCTGCAGCTTTAATTGCAGGCGCATCGTTTACACCGTCACCCGTCATAGCTACCACGTGATCTTTTGCTTGTAGCGCCTTAACAATCTTTAGTTTATGCTCCGGCGATACCCGTGCATAAACATATACGTCATCTACCACATCTTCAAGTTCAGATTGAGACATCGAATTTAGCGTATAGCCCTCCAGCACTCGTCCTCCCTTTGGTAAGATCCCTAGCTGTTTGGCAATTGCTTCAGCGGTTATCACATGATCTCCTGTAATCATAACCGTTTTAATTCCAGCATCTCGGCATTCTTTTACAGCCTGCTTTACTTCAGGGCGTGGAGGATCAATCATCCCTTGAAGTCCTAAGAATACAAGCTCTTTTTCAGCTTCCTGTTCAGTAGTAATCGTTTCGTACGATTCAAGTGGACGATAAGCAACGGCAATTGTTCGAAGAGCTTTACTTGCTAGAGAATGGATAGCATTTTGCACCTCGTCACGACCGCTAACTGATAGGGACTGATGACGGTTTTCCCATACAATCGACTTACTGTTTGTTAGCAGTACATCCGGTGCACCTTTCGTTACCACATACCGCTTGTTATCTTTACCTTCAATCACAACACTCATCATTTTACGAGTAGAGTCAAAAGGGAACTCTTCAATTACTTTAAAGTCTCCTTTTACATTTTGACGGGTAAAGTTTGCTTTCATTGCGGCTACGACTAAAGCGGCTTCTGTAGGATCACCATCAACTACATAATCTTTGTCTTTTTTCGTAACCGTTGTTTGGTTACATAATAAACCGAATAGCAACAGCTGCTGCAATGGTTTTTCTCGACTAACGTTCACATCTTTCCCCTCAACAGAAAAAGTTCCACTTGGGTCATAGCCTGTTCCAGACAAGTTCCACGTTTTCCCACCTGACCATAAGTGAGTAACCGTCATTTTATTTTGAGTAAGTGTTCCTGTTTTATCTGAGCAAATAACAGATGCACAGCCCAGTGTTTCAACAGCTGGAAGCTTCCGAACAATAGATTTTTGTTTGATCATCCGCTGAACACCTAATGATAAAGCAACGGTTACGATAGCCGGCAATCCTTCTGGAATTGCGGCAACCGCTAGTGATACGCCCGCTAAAAACATCGTGTATAAATCATGCCCTTGTAAGACACCAATTCCAACTACAAGAATCGTTAATAAAAGCGCAACAATAATGAGAATTTTCCCAAGCTGTTCAAGCTTCCTCTGCAGGGGTGTGATAACGGCTTCTGCATTTTGCAACAAGTCAGCAATTTGCCCCATCGCCGTCTTCATGCCTGTCCCTACTACAACTCCAACACCGCTCCCACGCGTTACAAGAGTTCCCATAAACGCCATGTTCTCTTGATCTCCAAGTGGAATTTCATTTCCTTCTAATACCCGTGTATACTTTGGAACAGGGACAGATTCACCTGTAAGCGCTGATTCTTCAATTTCTAAACTTTTGGCATCAATAAGACGAATATCAGCACCAATCCGATCACCGCTTCCGAACTTTACAATGTCTCCCACTACAAGTTCTCTTGAAAGGGTCTTTGACCATTTACCGTCTCGTAAAGCAAGTACCTGCGGCGCCGACAATTCCTTCAATGCATTCAGTGACTTTTCAGCACGACGTTCTTGGAAAAAACCAAGGAACCCATTAATCACGACAATTGCAATAATGGCAATTGCATCAATATACTCTCCTAATAAACCTGATATTAGCGTGGCTGCTAATAAAACCAAAACCATAAAATCCTTAAACTGTTCCAAGAATACGAGCAGTGCAGACTGCTTTTCACCTTCAGCAAGCTCATTAAAACCTTCTTGCTTCTGCCTCAATGCGATTTCTTTTGCGGTTAACCCATTTTCTTTATTTGTTTTTGTCACTTCTAATGTCGCTCGCTCACTCAGCTCATACCATTTCATCGCATTCCTTCACACCCTTTTGTTTGTAAATAAGTCACATAGATTGTTACAATCTTATATCGTATGCTTATTCAGACTCGTCCTAAAAAATGCTATACTTTTACGAAGGACTATTTTTGAAACATTAAAGGATGTGAACAACATGTCATTTGACGGAATCTTTACATACGGAATCTTACAAGAACTAGATAACGCATTAACATCCGGTCGAATTGCAAAAGTCTATCAACCATTTCCAAATGAACTAATTTTACAAGTTCGCGCTAAAGGGGAAAATCGAAAGTTATTTATTTCAACTCACCCCAATTATGCACGCGTTCACTTTACAAAAGAAACATACGAAAATCCAGCTGAACCGCCAATGTTTTGCATGCTTCTTCGTAAACATTTAGAAGGAAATATTATTGAGCGAATTTATCAGTTAGGGCTTGATCGTATTCTTATCATTGAAACAAAAGGGCGCAACGAAATTGGCGATGTAACATCTAAGCAACTTATTATTGAAATTATGGGACGTCACAGTAACGTCATGCTTGTGGATAAAGAAACAAATGTCATTATCGATAGCATTAAGCACATCCCAATGGCCATGAATCGTCATCGCACACTACTGCCTGGTGCAACTTATGTACTTCCACCAAATCAGGAAAAGCTTGATCCATTTGAAGCAGATGAAGAGATGATTTTAAGAAGCTTAGACTTCAACAGCGGAAAGATTGGCAATCAACTTGTTCAAGCTTTTGCTGGGCTTTCACCTCTGCTTGCAAATGAAATCGTTTATCGCGCTGGTCTAGCTAACCAAACTACGTTACCCAAAGCGTTTATTAATACAATGAATGCTATTAAAGAGGGCGACATGCAGCCAACTCTCACTTCGGTACAAGGAAAAGATTACTTCCACCTTTTATCTCTTAGTCACTTACAAGGTGAAGAAAAGACGTTCCAAACTATTAGTGAACTTTTAGACCGCTTCTATTATGGAAAAGCAGAGCGCGATCGTGTTAAGCAACAAGCTCATGATTTACTTCAGTTCATGACAACTGAAAAAAAGAAAAATGAAAAGAAAATTAATAAGTTGCAGAGGACGCTACAGCAAGCTGAAAAAGCTGGTGAATACCAACTTGCAGGAGAGCTGCTAACGTCCCATTTACACCTTGTTAAAAAAGGGGATAAGACCGTTGACGTTATAAACTACTATGACGAAAACAGTGGGACACTAACAATCGAGCTTGATCCTCAAAAAACGCCTGCTCAAAATGCACAGAGCTACTTTACTAAATATCAAAAAGCAAAAAATTCAGTAGCGATTGTTCATGAGCAAATTGAAAAAGCTCAACAAGAAATTGTCTACTTTGAATCTTTACTACAGCAAATGGAGACGGCTTCTCACAAAGATATCGCTGAAATTCGAGAGGAGCTTGTGGAAGAAGGCTACCTACGCAATCGCCAACAAAAGAAAAGTAAAAAGCAAAAGAATTCAACTCCAACGCTTGAGCAATATAAAGCCAGTGACGGTACCATCATTTTAGTCGGCAAGAACAACAAACAAAACGAATATTTAACAAATAAGCTTGCAGCGAGAGATCATATTTGGTTCCATACAAAAGATATACCTGGATCTCACGTCGTTATTCGTAACGCTGAGCCAACAGAAGAAACCATTCTTGAAGCCGCTCATCTTGCTGCTTACTTTAGCAAGGCGAAAAATTCTAGCTCCGTACCAGTTGACTTTACAAAGATTCGCCATGTCAAAAAGCCAAGTGGTGCTAAACCTGGATTTGTTACTTACGATAATCAGCAAACAGTTTACGTAACGCCTAGTGAAGAACTTGTATTAAAATTAAGAGATTAATGCCAGCATAAAAAGCGTGTCCTTTACCTTGGACACGCTTTTTTATTTAGCTTAAACTGTTTCTTCAGCTGTCATCCAAGCTGGATCCGAAGGATTCTCTCTCCACTTAAAGAGCTTTTTCATTGCACCTTCTTGAATATACCCTGCTTCACTTGCCGCTTCTACAAGCGTTGAATAATCCGTTAAAGAGTAAACTTGCAAACCTTCTTCTTTAAATAATTGGCGCGCTTTTTCCAGTTCGTATGTAAAGATAGATACGACACCGAGTACGTTACAACCTTGTTCTTTTAACGCATTCACTGCTGTTAAAACACTGCCTCCAGTTGAAATTAAATCTTCAATTACAACAACCTTTTGACCTGCTTTTACTTTTCCTTCAATTTGATTGCCGCGACCATGCCCCTTCGCTTTACTGCGCACATAGCACATTGGTAACTCCAGCGCTTCGCTCACCCACGCTGCGTGTGGAATTCCAGCCGTTGCTGTTCCTGCAATTACTTCTGCATTTGCAAAATATGTTTTAATCAAACTTTGTAAACCTTTAGCAATTTCTTTTCGAACGCCTGGATAAGATAGCGTTAGACGATTATCACAATAGATGGGAGATTTAATTCCAGAAGCCCAAGTAAATGGGTGATCTGGCCGAAGGCTAACTGCCTCGATATCAATTAGTTGTTTTGCGATTTCTTTTCGTAAGTTTGTCATTGTGATACATGCTCCCCTTTCCATTGCTTTAACATTTGATAATAAACTTCTACTGGATTCCTTGCGTTTGTCACAGAGCGCCCTACTACAATAGCACTTGCTCCATACTCTCTCGCAAGCTCAGGTGTTGCTACTCGTACTTGATCATCATTTGAATCAAGCGCCATTCGAATTCCAGGCGTTACGGTTAAAAAAGATTCACCTACAGCCTTACGTATACTTGGCACTTCATGAGTTGAGCAGACCACACCATCTAATTTGCTTTGATGAGCAAGAGAAGCATAATGTGTTACAACTTCTTGCATTGAATGTGTAATAAGCTGCTGCTCTTTCAACATCGTATCTGATGTGCTTGTGAGCTGAGTCACTGCGATACATAGCGGGCGCTGTTTACCAACAGAAGTGCCTGCTTCCAGCCCTTCAATAGCCGATTGCATCATATGTGTACCTCCAGCTGCATGAACGTTTACTAAATCAACGTCTAGAGAAGCCAATGATTTCATTCCATTTTTTACTGTGTTTGGAATATCATGAAGCTTTAAGTCTAGAAAAATTTCATGCCCTTGCTCTTTCAGATAAGAAATAATTGCTAATCCTTCTTTATAGAAAAGCTCCATTCCCACTTTCACATAAAGAGATTCTCCTTCAAACGATGTTAAAAATTTCTTCACATCATGCAGTGATGAAAAATCAAGAGCAATGATAAACGGCTTTTTCATACTTTTTCCAGCTCCTTCCTACACATTCAGATACGTGTTCATACCCTAAAGAATTAATTAATTTTGGCAACTCATCGATGATAGTTGGGCAGACGTAAGGATCTACAAAGTTTGCTGTTCCTACTGCAACTGCGCTCGCACCTGCGTATAAGAATTCTAGCGCATCTTCAGCCGTTGTCACTCCGCCCATTCCGATGATTGGAATGTTTACTTTTTGACTCACTTCATGGACCATGCGAATAGCTACTGGCTTAATTGCCGGACCTGATAATCCCCCAGTTCCATTCGCTAGCACTGGCTGTGCTGTTTTCAAATCAAGACGCATTCCCAAAAGCGTATTAATCATTGTTAAACCATCTGCTCCCGCTGCTTCTACAGCTGTAGCCATTTCTACAATGTTTGACACGTTGGGAGATAATTTAACGTATACAGGCACTTCTGATACCTCTTTTACTGCTTTTGTTAAGCGCGCAGCAATTACTGGATCAACACCAAAGGCGATACCACCTTCTTTTACGTTCGGACATGAAATATTTAATTCCAATGCTTTTACATTCGAAGCAGTTGAAATTGTCTTTGCCACTTCGACATACTCTTCAACAGATGCACCTGCCACGTTTGCAATAATGGGTACATCATATTTTTGGAGCCAAACTAATTCTTCTGACATGACTTTTTCTAACCCTGGGTTTTGTAATCCGATTGCATTGAGCATCCCTGCCTGCGTTTCTGCAACGCGTGGTGTTGGATTTCCAAACCTTGTTTCCGCAGTTGTAGCCTTAATCATAATAGCTCCAAGCGTATCCAATGAATAAAACTGTGCATACTCTCTTCCAAACCCAAAGCATCCTGAAGCTGGCATGATGGGATTTTTTAAATCTAGGCCTGGTAATGTCGTTTGAAGCATGTTCATAAAAGCACCTCCCCTGCTTGGAAAACCGGTCCATCACTACAAATTTTCTTATATGCATTAGACTCTTCATTTTGACGACAGACACATGCAAAACAAGCTCCAATTCCACAACCCATTCTTTCCTCTAATGAAATATAAAGGGGCTTATCGCTATAGTTTGCTTCTAAAGCACGTAGCATAGGCGTTGGACCACAAGAGAACATCGTATCGTACGGCAGCTGAAGCTGATCGATTATATCCGTCACAAACCCTTTTATTCCCCACGTTCCATCTACCGTTGCAATATGCGTATCTCCTAGCTCGTTAAATTCTTTTTCATAAAACACATCAGCAGCTGACTGAAAGCCTAGTATATGAACAACCTTAATTCCTTTTGCTGTTAATCGTTTGGACAGCTCGTATAGAGGAGGAACTCCAATTCCTCCACCTACCAATACAGCTGTTTTCCCACTTTCTAGTACATCTGTTGGAAACCCGTGACCTAAAGGTCCTAACACATCTACTGCTTCGCCTGATTGCTTGCTAGCAAGCAGCTTTGTTCCCGCACCTTCCGCACGATAAATCATCTTAAACTCATTTGCATCTTGATTAATTTCAGCGATGCTAATCGGCCTTCTTAAAAGAGGCAAATACTGATTTTCAACGCGAATGTGAACGAACTGACCAGGCTCATTCATGAAACGAACAAGCTCGCCTTTCAGTGTTAATTCGTAAACGTTATGAGTTAAAGGACGCTGTTTGACGACTTGCATCATTTCATGTTTGTTCATACAGTTGTCACCTCACGAGCTGGACGCGCTTCTTTCATCGGTACAGTGTGGAAACTAATTGTTTCAAGCACGCGTAGAATTGCTTCAGCTGTATCTAGTGATGTTAAACAAGGTACGCCATTTTCAACCGCTTCACGGCGAATTTTAAATCCATCACGAGCTGGCTGCTTACCTTTTGTTAACGTATTAACCACAAGCTGTGCTTCACCTGTTCGAATGACATCCAATAGATTATGATCTTGGTCGTGAATTTTGTTCACAACTTTCACGCGGATATTTTCTTTCTCAAACACTTCAGCTGTTCCTTCTGTTGCAATAACTTGATAACCGATATTTGCAAATCGTTTTGCAAGCTCTGTTGCTTCCTCTTTGTCTTTATCTGATACGGTCATCAGTACTGAGCCGTATGGCTTGATTGACATTCCTGACGCGATTAAGCCTTTATAAAGAGCTTTCTCATACGTAGAGTCTTGCCCCATTACTTCACCCGTTGACTTCATTTCTGGTCCAAGCGTAATATCAACACGGCGTAGCTTTGCAAATGAGAACACCGGTACTTTTACATATACGCCTTCTTCTTCTGGGTGTAAGCCTGACTCGTAGCCGAGATCTTTTAGGCTTGTTCCTAAAATGACTTTTGTTGCAACGTTAGCCATTGGAATGCGCGTAATTTTACTTAAGAACGGTACCGTACGACTTGAACGTGGGTTTACTTCTAGTACATAAACCTCACCTTTTGATAGAACAAACTGGATGTTCAGCAGTCCAATAATGTTCAAGCCTTTCGCAATTCTTGTTGTATAGTCGATAATTGTGCTTTTTACTTCCTCTGACAGTGTTTGAGGAGGATATACTGCAATTGAATCTCCTGAGTGGACACCCGCGCGCTCTACATGCTCCATAATTCCTGGAATAACCACTGTTTCACCATCAGAAATTGCATCTACTTCAATCTCTTTCCCTGTTAAGTAACGGTCGATTAAAACAGGATGATCTGCGTGTACTTTTACTGCATTTTTCATATAATGTAGCAGCTCTTCTTCTTTGTATACAATTTCCATTGCACGTCCACCGAGTACATAAGAAGGACGAACAAGAACTGGATAGCCGATTTCACTTGCAACAACGACCGCTTCTTCAACTGAAGTTACGGTTTTGCCTAAAGGTTGTGGTACATCTAATCGAGCAAGCGTTGCTTCAAACTTTTTACGATCTTCGGCTGCGTCTAAGCTTTCTAGAGATGTTCCTAAGATTTTTACACCTCTTGCTGCAAGCTCTTCTGCTAGATTGATAGCTGTTTGTCCACCGAACTGAACAACCACACCTTCTGGTTTTTCTAAGTCGATAATATGCATTACATCTTCTACTGTAAGCGGCTCAAAGTACAATTTATCTGAGATACTAAAGTCAGTTGAAACCGTTTCTGGATTATTGTTAACGATGATTGCTTCGTAACCAGCCTCTTTAATGGCCCATACGGAATGTACCGTTGCATAGTCGAACTCAATTCCTTGACCGATACGAATCGGACCAGAGCCTAACACCATCACGCTCTTGCGATCTGTTACGATTGACTCATTTTCCTCTTCAAACGTTCCGTAGAAGTAAGGTGTGCTTGATTCAAACTCTGCTGCGCATGTATCAACTGTTTTATAAACTGGTGTTACGCCGTTTTGCTTGCGGAAATCATATACTTCACGCTCTGATTGATTCCATAGCTTTGCAATGGTATCATCCGCAAATCCCATTTCTTTTGCTTTCTGTAACACTTCAATATTATGAACCTCTTCTTTTAGCACAGATTCAAATCGAATTACTCGTTCAAGCTTTACTAAGAAGAATAAGTCAATTTTGCTCCAATCGTGAATCTGTTCAATTGTTACACCGCGGCGAATTGCTTCAGCGATATAGAATAAACGCTCATCGCCTGCTTTACGAATTCTTTTTTCGATGATTTCATCACTAAACTCATGCGCATCTTTAAGCTCTAAGTGATGAACATTTGCTTCTAGTGAACGAACTGCTTTTAAAAGTGACTCTTCGAACGTACGGCCAATTGCCATTACTTCGCCTGTTGCTTTCATTTGTGTTCCAAGCTTACGATTAGCTGATTCAAATTTATCAAACGGCCAGCGTGGAATTTTTGATACGATGTAATCAAGCGCTGGTTCAAAGCATGCATACGTTTTTCCTGTAACAGGATTCATCATTTCATCTAGAGTTAATCCAACAGCAATTTTAGCGGCTAGCTTTGCAATTGGGTATCCCGTTGCTTTCGATGCAAGTGCTGAAGAACGGCTTACACGTGGATTTACTTCAATGACATAATATTGAAAGCTTTCTGGATCAAGCGCTAGCTGCACGTTACATCCACCTTCAATTTTTAATGCTCTAATAATTGTTAGTGAAGCATTTCGTAACAGCTGGTATTCGCGATCGCTTAACGTTTGACTCGGTGCTACAACGATCGAATCACCCGTATGAATCCCTACTGGATCAAAGTTTTCCATATTACATACAACAATCGCATTATCGTTTGCATCACGCATTACTTCATATTCGATTTCCTTAAATCCAGCGATACTTTTTTCTAACAGACATTGCGTTACCGGACTGTGCTTCAAACCGCTTGTAACAATTTCAATGAGTTCTTGTTCGTTGTGGCAAATACCGCCGCCTGTTCCACCTAACGTGTATGCTGGGCGAACAATAACCGGATAATCTACTTCTTCAACAAATGAATATGCTTCGTCAAGCGTATGGATAATTTCGCTTGCTGGAACGGGCTGGTTTAACTCGTTCATTAGAGAGCGGAACTGCTCACGATCTTCTGCTTGTTCGATAGCTGACAGCTTTGTACCAAGAATTTCAACATTAAATTCTTCTAAAATGCCTGTGTTGTGTAGCTCCACAGCTAAGTTTAGACCCGTTTGACCTCCAAGTGTTGGAAGTAAAGCATCCGGGCGCTCTTTGCGAATAATTGAACTTACAAATTCAACCGTTAGAGGTTCGATATATACTTTATCTGCCATTTCGGAATCTGTCATAATCGTTGCAGGATTAGAGTTTACAAGAATAACTTTGTATCCCTCTTCTTTTAATGCAATACATGCTTGTGCACCCGCATAATCAAATTCTGCTGCTTGCCCAATGACAATTG
This sequence comes from Bacillus sp. 1780r2a1, assembly GCA_024134725.1. Taxonomy (NCBI): domain Bacteria; kingdom Bacillati; phylum Bacillota; class Bacilli; order Caryophanales; family Bacillaceae; genus Bacillus; species Bacillus sp. 1780r2a1. Next base: position 3,185,750 of record CP099863.1, read on the forward strand.
GACCTGATCCGATTACTAAAATAGTTTGAATATCTTGACGTTTTGGCATTAGCAATTACCTACTTTCTGATTGTTTTTCATAAGTTCCATAAACTCATTAAATAATCCGTTTGCGTCCTCTGGTCCAGGTGATGCTTCTGGATGATATTGTACAGTAAACGCTGGATACTTCGTATGCTTAACTCCTTCAACTGTTCCATCATTTAACGCGATATGCGTAATTTCTAAATCCGTATTTTCTAGTGATGCTTCACGTACCGTATAGCCGTGATTTTGAGAAGTAAGAGCAACTTTATTTGTTCGTAAATCTTTTACAGGGTGGTTAGAACCTCTATGACCAAACTTCATTTTCTCTGTATCTGCTCCGCAGGCTAATGAAAACAATTGATGTCCTAAGCAAATTCCGAACAGAGGTACTTTCCCTAAAATCCCGTTAATCATATCGATAGCTTCCGGCACATCTTTTGGGTCTCCAGGCCCGTTGCTAAGCATTATTCCATCTGGGTTCAAGCGAAGAATCTCTTCTGCAGTCACATTGTAAGGGACTACGATAACGTCACACTGGCGAGCCGTTAATTCTCTAAGAATACCGTGCTTCATTCCATAGTCAACTAGTACTACTTTTTGACCGCGTCCTGGACTTGGATATGCATTTGTTGTTGATACTTTTTCAACTGAATCTGTTGGCAAGCTGTAGCTTTTAAGACTTGCAACTACTTCTTCTACGTTCACATCCATCCCACATACTCGACCGCGAAGCGTGCCGTATTGACGAATTTTACGCGTTAGTTTGCGCGTATCAATTCCAGCTAAACCCGGAATGTCTTTTTGTTTTAAAAACTCATCAACTGAAAGTTCACTTCTGAAATTTGATGGAACTTCGCAAACTTCTTTAACAATTAAACCGTGCACAGCTGGTTCAATCGATTCAAAATCATCGCGGTTAATTCCGTAATTTCCAATCATAGGATATGTTAAAGTGACGATTTGCGCGCAGTAAGAGGGATCTGATAGAATCTCTTGATATCCCGTCATTCCTGTATTAAAGACAACTTCTCCCGTCATCTCTCTTTCGCTCCCAAATCCTTCCCCAATAAATACTGTTCCATCTTCTAAAATTAGTTGACGTTGCATACTTTAACATCCTCCCATACTTGTTTACCTTCTACTAATGTCATGACTGGCCAACCCTTGCAAGGCCAGTTTGCAAATGGTGTATTTTTACCTTTTGATACAAATTCTTCTGGGTCAATCTTTCTTTCTGTTTCTAAATCAATGAGCGTCAAATCTGCTGGCTTTCCAACTTCAAGCGTTCCGTATGGAAGCTTAAATGTTTCTGCTGGCTTGTTCGTTAAGTACGAGATGAGCTGCTCTAACGTAATGACTCCTTTTAAAACTAAGTTTGTATAAAGAAGGGGGAACGCTGTTTCAAGCCCAACAATTCCAAACGGAGCAAGCTCCATTCCTTCCGCTTTTTCCTCAGCCGTATGCGGCGCGTGATCTGTTGCAATAAAGTCAAGCGTCCCGTCTAATAATGCTTCAATTAACGCTTTTTGATCTTCTTTTCCGCGAAGCGGTGGATTCATTTTGAAGTTAGCATCAAGCGCCGTAATATCATCTTCGCTTAATAGCAGATGATGCGGCGTTACTTCGGCAGTTACTCGAATACCTGCTTTTTTCGCATCGCGAATTGTACGAATGGACTCTTTTGTACTTACATGACATACATGGTAGTGACAACCTGCTTCTTCCGCTAATAGAACATCTCTTGCAATCTGTACAGCCTCACAAATGGATGGAATTCCGTTAAGCCCGTGCTCTTTTGCAAACTTTCCGTCATGCACACACCCTTTGTTAATCAGTTCATTATCTTCACAGTGTGCAACAATTGCTTTATCTAGCTCAGCAGCTTTTTTCATTGCTTCTAGCATCTTTCCTGTTGACTGAACACCTACGCCATCATCTGTAAAAGCAAACGCTCCTGCTTCTTTTAGTCCTTCAAAGTTTGTAAGATCTTTTCCAAGCTGACGAGTTGTAATGGATGCATAAGGTAGCACACGTACGTGAGCCGTTTCTTCAATTCGTTTATTCAGCCATTCCATTTGTTCAACAGTATCTGGTACTGGACGCGTATTTGGCATAGCTGCAATTGCTGTAAATCCACCTTTGGCAGCTGCTAATGTTCCAGTTGCAATCGTTTCTTTCTTTTCCCCACCCGGTTCTCTTAAATGAACATGTACATCGATAAACCCTGGTGCTACTAAATGACCGTTTGCATCAATAATTTTTTCATCCGCTGCGGGAATCTCGTTTGCAATTTCAGTGATTATGCCATTTTCAATCTTTAATTCAATTCTTTCACGCTTTCCCTCAGTTAACCATGTAGCATTTTTGATGATTGTTTTCATTGTTCATTCCCCTTTCAACTGATTGTAATGATTGTGCTAAAACAGCCATTCGGATGTAAACTCCATTTTCCATTTGTTTGAAAATTCTTGAGCGTTGACACTCAACTAGTTCATCTGCAATTTCTACACCACGGTTGACTGGGGCTGGGTGTAAAATAATGCTGCCATCTTTCATTCTTTTCTCTCTCTCAATCGTAAGACCGTAGCGGCTATGATATTCTTCCTCTAGAGTAGAGTTACTTTTTGAATGTCGTTCAAACTGAATCCGCAGTAGCATCACCACATCAACAGCTTGTATAGCCTCATCCACGTCTATATATGTACCATATGGATTTGATTCATCCCGCCACTCTTCTGGTCCAGCGAAATAAACCGTTGCGCCTAGCTTTGTTAACAGTTCAGCATTTGAGCGGGCAACGCGGCTGTGCCTCAAATCACCCATAATGGCGATTTTTAAGCCTTTAAAAGATCCAAACTCTTGTTGAATCGTGAGTAAGTCCAATAGGCTCTGCGTTGGGTGTTGACCACAGCCATCTCCTGCATTAAGAATTGGAATCGATACTTGTTCTTGAAGTTTTTCATAATAACGATCTTCTGGATGACGAATGACCACTGATTGGACTCCAATTGCTGCTAGCGTCTCAATGGTGTCATAAAGAGTTTCTCCTTTTTGGACACTTGACGTTGTCACTTCAAAAGGAATGGTTGTTAATCCTAACTTTTGCTCAGCCATTTCAAAACTGCAGCGCGTTCTTGTGCTCGCTTCAAAAAACAGGTTTGCCACAAACATCTTTTCTTTTGGGTACCACCCTTTTTTATTTATTCGATAGTTTTCAGCATCGCTTAAGATTTGTAGAATTTCATTTACTTCTAGCGTTGAGACTGTCACTAAATGTTTCATATCGATTCCCTCCATTTGTTTCATCTCATTCACTTTTTATAACATTCAACTTTCCTAAGTGAAGAATTCCTTCATCTCTACTGTCTGTTAGTTAAACTTGTTAAATGTTATTTAGCGGTATAGGCGGAATAAAAAACACCCTCTCTTGATATAGAAAGGGTGTGAGAAAACAAGCATCGTCTTTGACGCGCTGTACTACACCCTTGGAAACCTCTCTGGATTTCTTTTAAAAGGCGTTTATGAAATTTTTTGATTTCCTTGCATTTCTTCCACTTCTGAAGTCACAGCTTCTTGTTCTTTCGATTTTGGCAGTACAAGGTTTAAGATGATTCCTACAATCGTTGCAAGTGCCATTCCGTCGATCTGTACTTGTTCAGAAAGCTCAAGGTGTGCTCCCCCAACTCCTAATACGAGAATGATTGATGCGATGACTAAGTTGCGTTTATCTCCAAGGTCAACCTGTCCGTCAACCATCATGCGCAGCCCTGATGCAGCTATAATTCCAAACAAGAGGATTGATACACCACCCATGACTGGTGAAGGTACGCTTGAAATAAGCGCCGTCACTTTTCCACTAAATCCAAACAAGATGGCAATGACCGCTGCTCCTCCTAGTACAAAGACGCTAAACACTCTTGTAATTGCAAGTACTCCGATGTTTTCACCGTATGTTGTATTAGGAGGACCTCCGATTAAGCCTGCAAGCATCGTTGCAACTCCATCACCTAACACAGTGCGATGCAAGCCTGGCTTTTCAATATAGTTACGATCCACAATCTTATTTAACACCAGCAGATGTCCAATATGTTCTGAAAGCGTCACTACAGCTACAGGGACCATGACTAGAATAATGCCTAGCGAAATCGATGGCGTGTAGGACACGAATGGAATATAAAAATCTGGGACTGCAATGAATGGTGCTTCTTTTACTTCTTTTAAGCTTACTAAGCCTTGTGTATAGGCAAAAAGATAGCCTCCAACAATTCCGATAAAGATTGGAATCAAGCTAATAATATTTTTAAAGTATACTGAGCAAATGACCGTAATAGCGAGTGTAACAAGGGCTACAAGCAGGTATTGACTGCTGTAATTCCCATCAGCATCATTCATCGCCATGCTTACAGCCGTGTTCGCTAAGCCCAAGCCAATTACAATGATAACGGGCCCTACTACGATTGGTGGCAATATCTTCATGACCCAGTTAATTCCTGTTCCTTTAATAACAAGAGCTACAATTCCGTATACTAACCCTGCTAGGAAACACCCCACCATGGCCTGTTCAGGTCCAAGCGTTGCTTTGGCTGAAATAATTGGTGCGATAAACGCAAAGGATGACCCAAGGTAAGCCGGTACTTGCCCTCGCGTAATTAGCAGAAATGCCAGGGTCCCCACTCCACTTGATACAAGTGCTACGGCTGGGCTTAATCCTACTAGAAACGGAACTAAAATCGTTGCTCCAAACATCGCAAACAGGTGCTGAATACTAAGAGCTAACCATTTTATCGGACTTGGTCGATCGTGTATATCGAGTATAATTTGTTGTTTCATTTTTCTCTTCTCCTTTTACGCCCATAAAAAAACCTCTTTACACAAGTGCGCAAAGAGGTTTCCACAGCATAAAACAACATGACAAATCATTTGCTTCACGCAGTGTTTCCCCCTTTTGCAGCCTCACGGGACTACCGTTTAAAAGGGCGTGTATATTATTTTTCGTAAATGGCTACTTGGTCCAGTTCATCAACTTCTGCTAACTGAACGGCAATTTTTTCTGACTTCGCTGTTGGCACGTTTTTCCCAACGTAGTCCGCACGAATCGGAAGCTCTCGATGGCCTCGATCCACAAGCACAGCTAGCTGAATTAGCTCAGGTCTGCCGATATCAATGAGCGCATCCAGCGCTGCACGAACCGTACGACCCGTATACAATACGTCATCAACCAATATGACGTTTTTGCTTGTAATATCTGTAGGGATATCCGATCCCTTTACAAGTGGCTCATCATTATTCGTTACTTTTGATAAATCATCTCGGTAAAGCGTAATATCTAGCTCTCCAACTGGTAGCGTTTTTCCTTCAATTTGTTCAATACGCTCAGCTAGACGCTTTGCTATATAAATTCCACGCGTCTTGATTCCAACAAGGACGCAGTTATCAATCCCTTTATTCTTTTCAATAATCTCATGCGCGATTCTTGTTAATGCGCGACGAATTGCTTGGTTATCTAGTACAGTTGCTTTTACATTCATCTGTTCTTCACCCCAATTGTGACATAAAAAAATCCTCTACCGCTAAGGTGAGAGGATTAAAACGTCTACGTTAATCTGTAGAAAAGGGTAGAAATACCCCACGTTTTTGAACGTTTCCTTCTCAGCCTCACGGGACTGTCTTTAAAGGTTCTCATTAAGTTATCTACAGTATGACAGTTTGTTTACTTCTTGTCAACTTCTTTTTTCAAGTAGCTCCAGCATTTCTTCAAATACTTTTGGTACAGGTGCTTCAAACTCGATATACTCGTTTGTACGAGGATGTACAAAGCCTAAAACGCCAGCGTGAAGTGCTTGTCCCTCAATAGGAAGCGTCTTTTTCGGTCCATACTTTGGGTCTCCTGCAAGTGGAAAACCAATGTATTTCATATGAACGCGAATTTGATGGGTTCTTCCCGTTTCAAGCTTACACTCCACTAAAGAAAAATCTTTAAAACGTTCCAATACTGTAAAATGCGTTACGGCATCACGAGATTTATCATCTGTAACGGTCATGCTTTGACGATCTTGCTTATCACGGCCAATTGGTGCATCAATTGTACCATGATCATGTTGAATAACGCCGTGTACAATCGCCTTGTAACGTCGCGTTACTGTTTTAGCAACAAGCTGATTTACAAGTGATTCATGAGCCATATCGTTTTTTGCTACCATTAGCAGTCCAGAGGTATCTTTATCAATACGATGTACGATTCCTGGTCTCGTTACTCCATTAATACCGGATAAATCCTTGCAGTGAGCCATTAAGCCGTTTACAAGGGTTCCTGTATAATGGCCTGGAGCTGGATGAACAACCATACCTCTAGGCTTGTTAACGACTAACACATCTTCATCTTCATAGTAAATATCTAAATCCATTTCTTCAGCAACAATATCTGGTTCTTTTAAATCAGGGACCTCTAAAGTGACAACATCCCCAACTTTACATTTATAGTTTCCTTTTACCGTATCGCCGTTTACTTTTGCACACTCATCTTTAATCCACTGCTGAACCTGTGAACGTGACCATTCTGCATTAGCAGTTGCTAATACCTTATCAATACGTTCACTTTTTTGTCCTTCTTCAATAATAATTTCAACTACGCTCATTCTTTCGTGCTCTCCTTCTTTTGCTTTCCTTCAAATAACGTGAGGATAAACATAATTCCAACACCGACTACCAATGCTGAATCCGCAACGTTAAAGATTGGAAAATCGTATGTGAAAATGTATGTATTAACGAAATCCACCACTTCTTGGCGAAAAACACGGTCAATAAAGTTTCCTATTGCTCCACCTAACATCAGTCCAAGCGCTACTCCAAGCCACTTATCCGCTTTATTTATTTTGCGAATATACACGATAAGCCCTATTACAACAACAACAGTAATGGCATAAAAAAACCACATTTGTCCCTCTAAGATGCCCCAAGCTGCTCCTCTGTTTCGATGTGAAGTAATATACAAAAAGTTTTCAACCACCGGAATGCTTTCACCAAGTTCCATTTCTTTAACTACAATCCACTTTGTTAACTGGTCAAAAATAATAATAGCTAAAGCGATCATATAATAAAACAAAGCCGTTTCCTCCTGCCGTAAAGTCAAACGAATCCATACTACAGCATTTTAGCATACATTTTATATTTTTTCTCGCTTCTTACCATAAAACAAATAAATCTTGTTCCGTTCTGGCCGTTGGAATAACTTTTAATTTATGAATACACATTTGCTCCCCTGTATTTTCATCTATTCCAAACGCTCCAACATCGAGCTTTGCTAAAGCTCGCTCTACATCTTTTAAATCTGCTTTAATCATATCAATAACATATCGTTCTTTATAGGGGTCATATTTCATCTCATTCGTATTACCATCATATTGAATTAGGCGTTCTTGTAGTTCTTCCTTTATAACTGATAGTTCTTGTCCAATTGAAAGGTACTGCTCGTACATTAAACCGCCTCCTTATCGATGAAATCAATCTTCTTGATTTTATCGTTACCGATATGAGGACGAATACAACACGACAAGTTTTTCCTTCATTGAAAAACCTAATAGCAATAGGTGTTGGGAATTTCGTACAGTCTTTTCTCCTCAAAAAAAAGCACGCTCATAAAGAGCGTGCTTTTTCCATTTACTGCTGAACGTAGTTCGTTTTCACAACATCTGCACATCTTGCACATAATGTTGGATGAGCTAAGTCTGAACCAACTGTTGTTGTAACTGTCCAACAACGTTCACACTTTTCTCCCTCAGCAGGTGTTACAGCGATTGCTGCATGCTCAAAGCGCTGTGCAGTTTCCGGTGCATCTGCTACATCACCAGCAATCTCTAAGGCTGAAACGATAAACAATTGACCTACATTTTCTGAGATAGATGCTAACAATTGCTTCGTCTCAGCATTTGGGTATAGAGTCAACTTCGCTTCAAGAGATTTTCCGATTACCTTTTCATTACGAGCTTGTTCAAGTGCTTTTAACACTTCATCACGTAGTTCCATAAACGCATCCCACTTCTTCTCTAGCTCATCTGCACCAGCAATTTCTTTCACTTCTGGCATATCCACTAGCTGTACGCTTTCTTCTTCTACGTTTGGAATGTGAACCCATACCTCATCAGCTGTATGAGAAAGGATTGGAGATACTAACTTTGTTAGAGATAGTAGCGTTTCGTAAAGAACGGTTTGAATGCTACGACGTTCTACGTTGTTTGCACCTTCGATATATAATACGTCTTTTGCAAAATCTAAATAGAACGAACTCATATCAATTGTACAGAAATTATGAACCGCATGATAAATACTTGAGAACTCATATGCATCGTATGATTTTTTGACTTTATCGACTAATTTATTTAGCTTAACTAGCATGTAACGATCCACTTCGCGAAGCTGCTCTACTGCAATTGCATCCGTTTGTGGATTGAAATCTGCCAGGTTTCCTAATAGGAATCGGAACGTATTACGAATTTTACGATATACTTCAGCTACTTGTTTCAAGATGTTATCAGATACGCGTACATCTGCCTGGTAGTCAACAGACGCTACCCATAAGCGTAGAATATCTGCACCTAACTGTTTCATAACCTTAGCTGGAATAACCGTGTTACCAAGTGATTTACTCATTTTACGACCTTCACCATCTAAAGCAAAACCATGACTTAAAACGGCTTTATAAGGTGCTTCACCCGTTACAGCAACGCTTGTAGATAAGCTTGAGTTAAACCAACCGCGATATTGGTCAGATCCTTCTAAATAAAGGTCAGCAGGACGCTGTAACCCTTCACGCTCTTCAAGTACAGCTTGGTGAGAAGATCCAGAATCAAACCATACGTCCATAATATCCGTTTCTTTTGTAAACTGACCGTTTGGACTACCAGGATGAGTAAAGCCTTCTGGTAATAAATCTTTTGCTTCACGCTCAAACCAAATGTTCGAACCGTGCTGACGGAAAAGCTCTGATACATGCTCAATTGTCTCATCCGTAATAATCGGCTCATCATTTTCAGCATAAAACACAGGAATTGGTACGCCCCATGCGCGTTGACGAGAAATACACCAGTCTCCACGATCACGAACCATGTTATAAAGACGCGTTTCGCCCCAAGCAGGAACCCACTGTGTTTTTTCTACTGCCTCTAATAACTCTTTGCGGAAGTCTTTAATTGATGCAAACCATTGCGCTGTTGCACGGAAAATTGTCGGCTTTTTCGTACGCCAGTCATGTGGATATGAATGCGTGATAAACGATAGCTTTAACAGCGCGCCTTCGGCTTGAAGTTTTTCTGTAATTGGCTTGTTTGCTTCGTCATAGAATAAGCCTTCAAATCCAGGTGCTTCCTCTGTCATGTGACCTTTGCTGTCAACTGGACAAAGTACACTTAAACCGTATTTTTGACCCACAATAAAATCATCTTCCCCGTGTCCTGGAGCCGTATGAACACAACCAGTACCCGCATCAGTTGTAACATGGTCACCTAAAACGAGTAGAGAATCACGCTTGTAAATTGGATGTTCTGCTACTACGTGCTCAAGTTCAGCACCTTTCATAGTACGCACTACTTCATATTCAACCCATTCAATTTCTTTTGCAACGGTCTCAACAAGTTCTGATGCCACGATGTATTTAGCACCATCTACGGCCACTACGCTATATTGAAGCTCTGGGTTTACAGCGATAGCTAAGTTTGCCGGCATTGTCCATGGCGTTGTTGTCCAGATGATAAATTTCTCATCGCTTTCCACTACGCCTTTACCATCTTTTACATTAAACGCAACGTAAATAGAAGCAGAACGCTTATCGTAATATTCAATTTCAGCTTCTGCTAGCGCTGATTCACTAGATGGAGACCAATAAACTGGTTTTAGCCCTTTGTAGATATAACCTTTTTTCGCCATATCTCCAAACACTTTAATTTGCTGAGCTTCGTATTCAGGCTGAAGTGTCACATAAGGATTATCCCAATCAGCACGTACACCTAAACGTTTAAACTGTTCACGCTGACCTTCCACTTGCTCCCACGCGTACTGTTCGCAAAGCTTACGGAATTCAGCAACGCTCATTTCTTTACGGTTAACTTTTTTATTCTTTGTTAAAGCTGTTTCAATTGGTAAACCGTGCGTATCCCAACCAGGTACATAAGGTGCACAAAAACCTGACATAGATTTATAGCGAACGATAAAGTCCTTTAAGATTTTATTCAGTGCATGACCCATGTGAATATCACCATTTGCATAAGGAGGGCCATCATGTAAAACGAATAACGGACGACCTTCTGTACGCTTTTGAACTTTTGCATAAATATCCATTTCTGCCCACTTTTCTTGCATTTGTGGCTCACGATTTGGCAAATTTCCACGCATAGGAAATTCTGTTTTCGGCATTAATAACGTATCTTTATATTCCAAAGTTCTAACCTCCATAAAATCGTAAATTTCATTCCGTATATAGCTACAACAAAAAGAGACCTTCTCATCCCAAAAAGGGACGAGAAGGTCTCCCGCGGTACCACCCTTGTAGACAAACTGCACTTCCGCTTGTCCTCTCAGCATTCGTAACGTGAATAACACGTCGCTGCTTACTTCGTTTCAGCAGCAATACTCCAGGGTGATATTCGTTTCTTTGATTAGACCGAGCTCTCACCCTCCTCGGTTCGCTAAACGTAATCATGCAAGAAACTACTGTCCCTATCTCCGTACTATACGTATGAAATTTCATCTGTTACCAAATTATATGACAACAAAACGAAAGAAGTCAAGGTTCTGTCTTGACTAGTCGATTTTTTCTTCTAACGCCGGCATTTCATAGTCCATTAATTGATCCCAATCATCACTATTTAACATTTCTAACTGAGCTTCAATTAACATTTTAAAACGAGTACGGAATACTTTTGATTGCTTTTTCGTCTCTTCAATATCCATCGCAATTTTACGAGACTTTGATAAAGCTTCATTGATAATACGATCAGCATTTTTTTCCGCTTCTTTTACAATTAGCTTCGCTTCTTTTTCTGCATTTCGCTTTACGTCTTCTGCTGCTTCTTGAGCAATTAAAATTGATTTATTCAGTGTTTCTTCGATGTTAGTAAAATGTCCTACCTTTTCAGTAAGTTCAGTTACTCGCGCTTCTAATTCTTTTTTCTCACGAATAATTAATTCGTAATCCTTAATTACTTGGTCAAGAAATTCATTGACCTGGTCTTCATCATATCCACGAAACCCACGATTAAATTCTTTGTTATGAATATCTAAAGGGGTTAAAGGCATGTAGGCCACCTCCACGTTGTCTCATTACATTGTTTGTAATGGAATATTCGACATATTTCTGTTATTTCCTGCTTACAATTTTTGTTATTGTTGTTTTCCTACAACTACTCGCCACTTGTCTTTTTTTGTCTTCCCTTCAATGGATATGACCTTACTTCGACCAAACCCTCTTAACGAAAGCACATCTTCTGCTTTGCATTCAAAAGAAGGCTGTTCAACCGTTTTAAAATTTACTTTTACCGCTCCATTACCAATAAACGGCTGCACTTTTTGACGAGATAGATTGTAAATGGTAGATAGTAAAACGTCTAACCGCATGGATGATACGGTATACGTTTTTTCCTGAAATTCACTTTGAATTTGAAGCAACTCTGTACGCCCTTTTTTCACAAGGGATATTTTTGCTTTTCCCACTGAAGTGAAGTTTGCTTCTACGTAAGAAGATATTTCATCGGCAATAACCAGCTGTATCCGCTCATCTTGCACTAAAATATCACCAAACTTCGACCGTTTTAACCCAAGCGACATTAAAGCTCCTAGTACTTGAGGATGCTCCACGTTTACAAACTTACTAGGATAGTGCAGCTCGTAGTAGCTCAGTTGAAAATCTTCATCTCTCGCCTCATAATAATCAGGATACAAAAGCGCTCGCTTTCGTTCTCCTTGTTCACTTCCACCGTCAAACGAAACAAGCACTTCTCCTTCTGTTCCAATGATAGCTGAAACAATCTGCTGCTCGCGAGGGTCTAAAAAGTCCGTCAGCTTTGGGCTATATTGATTAAGAACATCTTCTTTCCACTCCAATACGAGGTCAATAAATGCTCGTTCTTCTTCTCGAAAATGTTGATAAATAGACATGTCTACTCTCCTTGCTCATATGTAAAAAAGGAATCAAATGATTCCTTTTTATATGAACCCTAACATTCTAAATAGCGATACGAGTCCACCACTTGCAAAACGTAGCACAAGAATAGCTACCAATGGTGAGAGATCAATCATTCCAAGCGGAGGAATGATTCGTCGAAACGGCTCAAGGTAAGGTTCACAAATGCTTCCCAGCATTTGTCCAAATCGAGATGCACGAATATCCGGAACCCACGACATAAAAATGTAAATAATGAGTGCCCAAGAGTAAATCTCGATTAGTTGGAGTAAAATCCTAAGTACGATTTCCATATACGGTTACCACCTCTTTACGTTGCTTGTTTCATGTTCAGTGAGCATATCTGAAATGCTGCCACTAACATCGACATTGTCTGGCGTACATAAAAAAATATCGGTTCCGATTTTTTGAATGTCACCACCTAAAGCATAAACCGTTCCGCTTAAAAAGTCGACTATTCTTACTGCTTGATCACGCTGAATGCGCTGTAAATTCACAACAACGACTTTGCGGTTCTTTAAATGGTCGGTAATATCTTGGGCTTCGGCATAGACTCGTGGTTCAGATAAAACCATCTTTGATGACTTTTGTACGCTTTGTAAGCTTATAACATTTTGTTGCTGACTGTTCACTTGCTTTTGGGCCTTAGAAGGTTGAACAGCAGCAGGTTCATTGTCATATTCTTTTTGATCGTATCTTTCTTCTACGTACTCTTCTGTTTCATCATCCATGGCAAAAAAGCTTTTAAAACGATTCTTCATACTCATCGCCTGACACCTCCTTAACGTTCTTAACCAACCAGCGTGGTTCCTAATCGAATAAATGTTGCTCCTTCTTCAATAGCAATTTGATAATCATTTGACATTCCCATTGAGAGCTCTTGGCAAGGAGCATAGCGTAAATTAAGAGTTTGAATTTCTTGCTGTAGCTTTTTTAAGTCTTTAAAACAACTTCGTAAGACCTGCTCATCATCTGTATGAGGAGCCATTGTCATTAGTCCAACCACTTGAACATTTGGGTATTCCTCTAATGCTTGAATAAATGGAACAACCTCATCAGCTGATAACCCATGTTTAGACTCTTCTTCAGCAACATTTACTTGCACAAAACATTTTACTGGTTCACTTGCTCGTTTATTAATTTCTTTTGCTAGCGATAAGCGATCTAACGAGTGGATGTACGATGCTTGGTTGATAATATTTTTCACTTTACGCGTTTGAAGCGTCCCAATAAAGTGCCATGTAGCGTTGTTACTAATTGTCTCATATTTCTCCGTCATACCTTCGTCACGATTTTCCCCTAGGTGTATAAGACCTGCAGCTACGGCCTCTTGTGCACGTTCAGTAGATACGTATTTTGTCACGGCTACAACCTTTACTTCTTCTGGATGACGCCCTACCTTCTCACAGGCTAGTTTAATTTGTTCTTTTACTTGTTCTAAATTGCTTGCTACGCTTGCTGTCACTATGTAGTCAATCCTCCTTAAAACCTATAAAGCTAAACATACGACCGGTTTTACCTTGATCGCGACGATGCGAAAAGAATAGATCATCTTCACAGCTTGTACAATAGGATGAAACAGTAATATTCGCTTCATTTACACCAGCTTTTTTCATCAAATAAACGTTTAGTTTTTTCAAATCTAATCGATATTGATTGGGAGAAGTTTGCACATATACGTCCGCTGATGGCGCTATCTTGTTCACTGCTGAAATGACGCGGTCATCGACAATATAGCAACATGATTCAATCGCTGGACCTACAGCAGCATAAATATCTTCAACAGGTATTCTCTCTTCCTGTACCCATTTCCGAACCATCTCACCTGCAATATCTTTAACCGTTCCTTGCCATCCAGCATGAGCTAGTCCTACTATATGATGGTTTGGAGCATAAAAATATAGAGGCACGCAGTCCGCATAGCATAGTGCTAACAAGACGTTTGATTCATTTGTATAAATTCCATCTGTTTGTGCAACTCCATCATCATAAACATGCGTTCCCTTTCCTGATTGCTTACGCGTTACTTTTTGTACAACTGAATTATGTACTTGTTCAGCGCAAACCCAACTTGATAAGGGCATATTTAGATGGTTAGCTAACATTTCTCTATTTAAAATAACGTGTTCTTTGTTGTCATGTACGTGCAGTCCTAGATTGAATGACGTAAACTGGAGCTCGCTTACCCCACCATTTTTAGTCGTAAAGCCACTAATCAGCTGACTATTTTCATTCATCCATGGACGAAGCCACATAAACGATTCATGATGGCTTTTTGTAAAAGCAGCTTTATTCATGTATGTGACACACCCTTTATCTATTGTTCTCAAATATTGTACCACAGATTGAGAATAGCTGTTTATAAAAATACATTAATTCTCTTCAAGTTCATAGCTGTCTTTATAGCGGACTAAAATAACGTCAGAACCAATCTTTACGATGTTTCGCCACGGAATAACAATTTCCTCTTCCTTCCCAAAAAAACCAAGCATTCTTGAATTACCGATGACGATTGCCTGAATTTTACCAGTAGCCAAATCAATATCAATGTCTCCCACATGCCCTAATCGCTTGCCGTCTGCTACGTTAACTACATCTTTAATTTGAAATTCAGAAATCTTTAACATCCCTATTCCCCCTACTCTCTTATCCAACACGTCATTTTAAGAAACGAAAAAATCCCTTTGTATATGTATATTTAAACTTGAGTGGTTTCATGAAAGAAAAGGTAATTTTACGCGCTTTTTCTTCTATCAAACAAACCGCCGCACAGAGTAATCTATGCGGCGGTTTATCATACGTATGAAGCCAAAAATATTAGCTTTGAATGTTCTTATTCATCTGTTTAATGGCTGCTTTTTCTAAACGAGATACCTGTGCTTGTGAAATCCCAATTTCATCAGCCACTTCCATTTGAGTCTTTCCTTGAAAGAAGCGCTTTCGTAAAATTAGCTTTTCTCTCTCATTTAGTCGACGCATCCCTTCCTGTAAGGCTATTTCTTCAATCCAAGTAGAATCACGATTTCGCTCGTCACTAAGCTGATCCATCACATAAATAGGATCTCCTCCATCATTATAGATAGGCTCAAATAATGATACTGGATCTTGAATAGCGTCTAACGCAAATACAATATCTTCATGTGGAACTTCTAATACTTTGGCTATTTCTTCTGCAGTTGGTTCTTTTGATGTTTCACTCATTAATCTTTCTCGCACTTGAAGTGCCTTATATGCAATGTCTCTTAATGATCTCGATACTCGAATTGGGTTATTGTCTCGCAAGTAGCGTCGAATTTCTCCAATAATCATCGGAACAGCATATGTAGAAAATTTCACGTTTTGTCCTAAATCAAAGTTGTCGATGGATTTCATAAGCCCAATACAGCCTACTTGAAATAAATCATCAACGAATTCTCCGCGGTTATTAAAGCGTTGAATTACACTTAGAACAAGACGTAGATTACCGCTCACTAATTTCTCACGAGCGGTTTCATCACCAGCTTGCAGCTCCTTAAATAAAAGGCGCATCTCATCATTCTTCAATACAGGAAGCTTTGAAGTATCTACTCCACAAATTTCTACTTTATTTCTTGTCAATTCTTTCCCTCCTCACAGGAGATGATGTTCTGAGTTCAGTATCTCCTTGAAAGGAAAAAATATGCACATTCAAATTTCTTACATTTTATTCCTGAAACAAAATGCGGTAACAACAGGATCAGAACTCCTACTTGTTACCGCATTTTGTTACACCATTTTATTAAATTCTTTTCGAAGCCTTTTAATAATTCTTTTTTCTAATCGTGAAATATACGATTGAGAAATGCCAAGCATATCGGCTACATCCTTTTGTGTTTTCTCTTCTCCACCCGCTAATCCAAATCTTAACTCCATAATTTGTTTTTCACGATCATTTAGCTGATGTAGAGCCTTTAGTAAGAGCTTCCTGTCCACATTGGCTTCTAAGTCTTTTGTAATGATATCTTCCTCAGTACCCATCACATCCGAAAGCAAAAGCTCATTCCCATCCCAATCAATATTTAATGGCTCATCAAACGAAACTTCTGAACGAATTTTATTGTTGCGGCGTAAGTACATGAGAATTTCATTTTCAATACATCTCGATGCGTACGTAGCTAGCTTAATCTTCTTTTCTGGATTAAACGTATTTACTGCTTTTATTAACCCTATTGTCCCAATACTAATTAAATCCTCAATATTAATCCCCGTATTTTCAAATTTACGTGCAATATAAACAACTAAGCGTAAGTTGCGCTCAATTAATAAAGATCTTGCTGCCTCATCACCAGAAGGAAGTTTTTTCAGTAATACTTCTTCTTCATCTTTTGTTAAAGGTGGCGGCAATGCTTCGCTCCCGCCAATATAATATACTTCATCCGTTTTAATTTTTAACTTGATTAATAACTTGTACCACCATAACTGTAACCTAATACGATATGTAGACATTCAAATTCCCCCTTTTATTTTTGTTTAAATTAAGAAGCTGAGCTGACTTCTCCAATGACTAATAGCTTCGGATGAATAATTGATTCATATTGTCCTTCAACCGATAATGTTGTATGGCTAATTCCAATCAACACCTTTTCAACATGAATTTCCTGGGAGTTGTGAACAATCGTTACGTGATCAGGCTTTAAAGCCATCAATAGCTGATTAGACTGTCCAACACTTCGATACGGCACAAATCTAACTCTCGCATACCAGTCGTGATCAATATCCTCATCATGCGAAAATGATTGGACATTTTTACTTAATTGAAGCAGGGAGGAAGGAAGGACTTCTTCAAGTAAGGAAGCTGCAACAATCATAACAGGTGTTTTCGTTAATGGATCAACAAGTTGGTTACCGCTATCAATAAGACCTTTTGTATGAATTTCTACACCGTTTAAACTAACCTTCACATCTGCTAGCTGATCAAATGTAATATTTTTCATTTTCATATCTTCAACTCTCGCCTTAGAGAAATAGGCTAGAATAGGGAAACCTATGCATACAAATAACCAGCTGATAGGATCTCCAAACTGCGGTTGTGTGCTCACCATTTCATCTACCAGCAAATATTGTTGATCAAATAGGAAATGAATTCCTACTAATCCACCACCTACGACAAACGTTGAAAAGTACAATGTCAATAAATTTTCAACAAAGAAACGCAGACGCTTATACCCAAAAGCTACTAACACCATAATGAGGGAGAACATAATTTTAACTGCAGGATGGAGCATAATATGAGAAAATTCAGTAAACATAAGAAGTACAATTAAAGAGCCAATAAATCCCCCTAAGCAAAGTCGCCACCATTTAAACTGCCGCTTTAAAACCGTTGCGCATAAAAGTAGCAAAATCGTATCTAATCCAAAATTAAGAATCCAGATTAAATCTAAATAGATTGGCAATGATTGAACCTCTCCATTCCTCTTAATCTCTTTTGTTAAAAATTAGTATAAAGCATAATCTAGTAGAAAGTCTGTCATTTCATGGGGAGAAACAAGCAGTATTTTTGAGGAAATAATCCGATATTTGTCATTCTTTATCTATTGAACAAAGAATTAAAAAAAAAAACACGCTGATCTCTTTTAAGATCAGCGCATTTTTTTAGCGTCTACGATTTCGGTTACGTAAGAACGTTGGAATATCTAAAGCATCATCTGATGACGATTGAGGCTGCGTTGGACGAGAATATTCTTGTTGAACAGGCTCTTCACGCTTCACTTCACGCTTTGGCGGAGCAGCCACAGGCTGTTGCTGTTGCGGCACACGGTTAGCTGTTAAAGATGGACGTCCTGGCTTACCTTGAGATAGGTCTTGATCACTAAAGCCTGTCGCAATAACTGTAACAACGATTTCGTCTTTTAGATTTTCATTGATAACCGAACCAAAAATCATGTTTACTTCTTGATCTGATGCAGAAGCGACAATGTCAGCTGCTTCTTGAACTTCATACAGGCTTAAGTTTGTTCCACCAGTAATGTTCATTAGTACGCCTTGCGCACCATCAATTGATGTTTCAAGCAATGGGCTTGAAATAGCTTTTTTAGCTGCTTCGGCCGCACGATTTTCACCTGTTGCAATACCAATCCCCATCAATGCAGAGCCTTTGTTAGACATAATTGTTTTTACATCGGCAAAGTCTAAGTTGATAAGTCCAGGTACCGCGATTAAATCAGAGATACCTTGCACACCTTGACGTAGTACGTTATCTGCTTCACGGAATGCTTCAAGCATTGGTGTGTTTTTATCTACGATTTCTAATAAACGATCGTTTGGAATAACAATTAGCGTATCAACAGCTTCTTTCATAGAAGCGATACCACCAGCTGCTTGAGTAGAACGTTTACGCCCCTCAAATGTGAACGGACGTGTAACAACACCTACTGTTAAAGCGCCGAGTTCTCTTGCAATTTGAGCGATAACAGGAGCAGCACCAGTTCCTGTTCCACCACCCATACCTGCAGTAACGAACACCATATCTGCACCTTTTAAGGCTTCTTGAATTTGCTCTTTACTTTCTTCCGCTGCTTTTTTTCCTACCTCTGGATTGGCTCCAGCACCAAGACCACGAGTAAGCTTAGCGCCGATTTGCATTTTTGTTTCTGCTTTTGATAAATTTAGCGCTTGGGCATCCGTATTAACTGCAATAAATTCTACACCTTGAACACCGTGTTCAATCATACGGTTTACTGCGTTGTTACCGCCGCCCCCTACACCGATTACTTTTATCGTTGCTAATTGGTCTACACTTGTATCAAACTCCAACATGATAGTTCCTCCTAATTCATCGAAATTACCAATCCGTAACGTTAATCAAAGAAGTATCCAAAGAACTTCTTCATTAAATTTTGGTCATTTTTCTTTTTTGGCTTCTCACTTGACTGCTGTGGCTGTACTTGTTGCTGCTGAGGTTTCGCTGCTGGAACAAACTCTTCCTCAAACACCTGTTCTTCCACAACTGGGGCTCCAATTTCACGCCCTTGAATTTTTGCATTTTTATAAGCGAACTTAATGAGGCCTACACCAGTAGTGTAATGCGGCTCACGAACTCCAATATAATCAGGTACAGCAATGCGCACGTTATTTTTCAACACAACTTGTGCTAGTTCTAAAATGCCTGGCATTGCTACAACGCCACCTGTTAAAACAAAACCACCAGGAATATCTCTGTATCCTAAACGGTTCACTTCCTGCGTTATCATTTCAAAAATCTCTTCTAATCTTGCTTCGATAATATCAGAGATTTCTAGTTGGTTAAACTGCTGGTGCTGATCGCTACCAATAATAGGTACGCTAAAAACCTCTTCTTCGGATGCATGGTCATAGAAAGCATGTCCATGCTTAATTTTAATAGCTTCTGCATCTTCTGTTGATGTTCGAAGTCCAATTGATAAATCCTTTGTAATATGTTCCCCACCAACTGCTACTACGGTCGTCACTTTTAAATGTCCTTGATCGAAAATAGCAATAGTCGTAGAGCCTCCGCCTATATCAACCAGTGCAACTCCTAGGTTTTTTTCATCGCGAGATAAAGCAATTGAACCAGAGGCAAGTGGCTGTAAGCAAATATCACTGATTTCTAAACCGGCTCTCTCTACACAGCGTAATAAGTTATGTAACACCGTTCTAGACCCTGTAATAATTGTGCCTTCCATTTCTAAGCGTACGCCAATCATCCCACGAGGATCATTAATTCCCTCTAATCCATCTACGATAAACTGCTTCGGAATAACATCAATGATTTCACGATCAGGTGGAATGGACATGACTTGTGCTGCATCAATTACTCGGTGAATATCTTCATTAGCAATTTCACGATTTTCACTTGATACCGCCACGACTCCATGACAATCTTGTAAAAACACGTGGTTCCCACTAATGCCTACGACTACCTTTTTAATTGTAATGCCAACCATTCTTTCAGCTTGTTCTATTGCTTTTCTAATTGATTGAACTGTTGCGTCTATATCAACGATAGAACCTTTTTTTAACCCGTGTGACTTTACATTCCCTACACCAATGATATTCAATGAATCGTTACTCATCTCTCCGATGATTACTTTCACACTGGATGTACCGATGTCTAAACTAACGTATATTTCATTGCTGTTCATTCTTTGGCACCTCCTTTTACATTCTACACATCTTTACTACTTTGACGTCAGAAGAACAACAAACTTTCAATTTAGCTTTTATTATATGAAAATATTCAACAAACTAAGCTGTTTCCCTTTTGTAAATTCAATTTTTTTCGACTTTTTCATGTTAATCTTTCAATTTCATTCAGTTAATCGGTTTGAATACAGTTTTGTACTGAACGCATATTTTTTCATAGAATAACTATTTACTATAACTATAAGTCTACACCATGAATGAAAGCTAGAAAAGCGAAATTTCAACGTTTACCTAATTATGTTACCTTTTTTAACACATTAAGGTTATATCATGTTCTGCACTCGCTGTTATTTCTATCCATTCAAAGAATGGGCAGCTATTCATCACTCTTCTGTTCATTTTTCTTATATGGTGTAAAAGAGTTTCCTTCCAGATCAATTACACCTTGTTGTTCTGGCGTTAGCTCTTTTACAATAGCCGGATAGTACACGATTTTTTCTGAGAAATTTTTAATCTTAGCACTAACTTCTCTACCATCGTTCATAAACACCTCAACTTGAAGGGGTTCTGCTTTGGTAGGCGTATAATAAATCTCTGAAATAGAACTTGCCAGGCTTACCGGCGTCTTCGCTAGTTCTTGTACCATCTCTTGAATAGCTTCTGGGTCATTCCATTCTACAAGCAAAGGAGCACTTGATATCATTTCGCTGCTCTTGATTGCTTTGAGAACTTTTCCATTTTCATTGACGGGGAAATATGTACCGTTTGAAAATACGTATGCTGTGCGCTCGTATTCTTTCACTTTAATTGTTACCTTATTAGGAAAGCTTTTAATAATCGTCGCTGTTTGAATTTCAGGATGTTTTTCTACCATCTCACTGACCTTATCTTTGTCGACTTCCCAATAGCTTGTTTTATTTGTTAGGTTGCTTGCTTTTATAACATCCTTACTACCCACATATTCGTTCCCTATAACTTCAATTTTTGAAATATTACTCAGGGATGACTGCGAATATACAATGAATAGAATAAGGATGAAAAAGAGTGATAAATAAAAGATAAGCCGCCTATTTGCTTTATGCTTACGCTGCTCTTTTAGCTTAGGCACGCGATCTTCAAGAACAATTAACTTGCTTTTATCTTTATCCATTTTGTTTCACCCTTACCCTGTTGAGAAAGCTCCCTGCTCTCCCTTACTCATTTTCCCAAATTCTTTGTTAGAATACCTTGATTATAGCATACAATCAAGATCCATCCCCTTGGTTTTTGCACTTTTTTCCATTGTTTTATCATTAACGACCTATTATTTCTACTTCTGTGTGCATATCAATGTCAAAGCGCTCTTTAATTGTTTTTTTCACATGATCAATCAATGCTAAGACATCGCTTGCCGTGCCGTTGCCTGTATTCACAATAAAGTTACCGTGCATTTCACTAATTTGAGCTCCACCGATTGAGTAACCTTTTAAGCCAGACTTTTCAATTAAATCTCCCGCATAGTTTGGTAGTGGATTTCTGAAAATACTACCTGCACAAGGGAAGTTCCAAGGCTGAGTTTCACGACGATAATCTTTGTTTTTTTGCATAACCCCTACGATTTCATCGCGAGTTCCTTTCTTCAGCTGTAGAACTGCCTGCACGCAAACTCCCGGGCGCTCTTTTTGTAAGATTGAGTTGCGGTACGAAAACTTCATCTCTTCATTTGAAAGCCATTCTAACGTTCCATCTTCAAACAAAATGTAAGCTTTTTCTAGTATTTGTGACATGTCAGAACCATGAGCACCTGCATTCATATAAACTGCACCGCCCACTGAACCTGGAATACCACTTGAAAATTCAAGCCCTGATAAACCTTGTTTGGTAATAACAGTAGCAAGTTTAATACTAGGGTATCCTCCACCTACTGTAACGCGCTCACCGTCAATTTGTAAATCATCAAGTCCTGCTCCAAGCTTAATGACAACACCCTCAATTCCTTTATCTGACACTAATAGGTTAGAGCCGCGTCCAATAGCTCTCCACTTCACGTTATGCTTGCGAATAATGTCCATTGCTATTTTTAGATTTTCTACAGAGCTTGGTTCTAAAAGAACATCTGCAGGCCCACCAATCTTCATTGTTGTATGCTTGGACAACGGTTCGTTTTCACGAACTCTTCCAATATTTAATTCCATTAATTCTTTTACTAACGCTTCCATAAGAACCTCCTACTAACCATTTTTACTGTTGTCATCCATCATTACATTTATTTATCGTATGACATTCACCTAAAGAATGTACGTCTATTTTAGATTTTAGTGAAGCTTTCAATATTATTTTATCAATTGTTTTAATATATTTCATGCAATAACCTATGTAAATAGGGTTTGCTAGCTTATTATAAAAAAACACTCAATCTTTCACATCATATCATAGTTGACAGTAGATTTGGTTATGACAACATTACATTTTTAAAACATTTCATTCAAAAATATCATACACCTGTAAAGAAACAAAATAAACCGCCAATTAACACCTATTTTTCATAGGTTTCATTGACGGTTTATCGTTACATTAGTATCATATCTTTAATAGCGAGAATAGCGGCTAACATTCAGCAATACTCCTACTGCGGCAAGCATTAAGGTTAGTGAAGAGCCTCCATAACTTAAAAAAGGCAGTGTAATACCGGTTACCGGCATTAATCCAGTTACTACTCCAATATTAATCATAACCTGAATAGCAACCATTGAAATAATCCCAAGCGCTAAGAAACTACCGTACAAATCGGGCGCACCTAGAGCTACTCGTATACCACGCCATAATAACAAACTAAATAACACTAAAACTAGTGAGCCTCCTATAAAACCAAGCTCTTCTGACAAAATCGCAAAGATAAAATCTGTTTGAGGCTCTGGGAGGTAGAAGAACTTCTGTCTGCTTTGTCCCAAGCCTAACCCTAAAAGCCCTCCTGGTCCAATTGCATATAAGGATTGAATAATTTGAAAACCACTTCCTAACGGATCTTCCCATGGATCTAAAAACGATGTAATTCGTTTAATTCGATATGGAGCAGATAGTACAAGTACAACAAATCCTCCAATCCCCAATAACCCTAGACCTACAAAGTGACTAATACGAGCTCCTGAGACAAAAATCATAACGATACATGTTCCAACTAGTACGGTTCCTGTTCCTAAATCCGGCTGAAGCATAATGATACCAAAAGCTAAGAAAACAAAAGATAAAGCTGGTAGCATGCCTTTTTTAAAAGAGGTTATGTTCTTTTGATTCTCCGATAAATATTTGGCTAAAAAGGTAATCATTGCGAACTTCATAAATTCCGACGGCTGAATTGAAAAAGCGCCTACACCTATCCAACTTTGAGAACCGTTCCTTACTAAACCTACACCCGGAATCAAAACCAATATTAATAGTACAAAACAAATAATGACAAGCGTTTTGGACCACGTGCGCCACGTCCAATAGTCAATGTTCATGATGACAAACATAGCACATATGCCGAGCCCAGCAAATAAAAGCTGACGCTTAGCAAAAAAGAATGAATCCTCAAACTTATATGTAGCCCATACCGCGCTTGCACTGTAAACCATAATAAGTCCAATCGTTAAAAGAGATAGTGTAACGATTATAAGAAAAAAATCTGGCGTAGACCTTTTCGTCGACAATGTCATGCACCTCGAAACAATAGATTAGGGCTCTTGTTTTCTAGGTGTTTAGACAAGCCCTTATTTCAGTTTATGCACAGACTTGATAAACATGTCTCCACGTTCTTCAAAAGTTTTGAACTGATCCCAGCTTGCACAAGCTGGAGATAATAGTACAACATCATCTTCTTCTGAACAGTCATATGCTTCAATTACTGCTTGTTTAACATTATCGACACGTTTAACGACTTGTATTCCTGCTTCTTTTGCGACACGCTCAATTTTTGGTGCCGTTTCACCAAATGTAATAACAGCTTTCACATGTTCAAACGATGGCTTTAATTCATCAAACTCATTACCTCGGTCCAATCCACCAGCTAACAAAATGGTAGGCTGTGTAAAAGCAGACAGCGCTACTTTTGTTGCCAATATATTAGTAGCTTTAGAGTCGTTGTAGAATTTACGTTTGTTAATGGTTGTCACATACTGAACGCGATGTTTAACTCCTGCAAATGTTGTAAGCACTCGATATATCGCTTCATTTGAACAACCTAATAACTTAACGACCGCAATCGCTGCTAAAATATTCTCTAAATTATGCTTACCGGGTAAAACAACATCTTTTACATTCATAACCGCTTCGTTGCGGAAGTAAAGCTGGTTGTTTAATAGGTAGGCACCGTCTTTTACTTCTTCATTAACAGAAAACGGCACAATTTGTGCAGCAATACTTTTACTTGCTTTTTTTACTTCTGAATCATCCATGTTAACTACAGCAAAATCATCTTGTGTTTGATTTTTAAAGATATTTGCTTTTGCTTGCGCATACTCTTCCTTTGTACCGTGGTAATCTAGGTGCGCTTCAAATAGATTCAAGAATAAAGAAATCTTAGGTTTAAACGTTTCAATACCCATCAATTGAAAAGAAGAAAGTTCCGTCACAATAACGTTTTCCGGCTTTGCTTCCTGCGCTACTTCACAAGCCACTGTACCAATATTACCTGCAATTAGCGGACTTTTACGATCCTCTTCTAGCATTTTATAAATTAACGTAGTAGTTGTTGTTTTTCCGTTACTCCCTGTGATCCCTATGAAAGGTGCTTCGCTAATTTGATATGCTAGTTCTACTTCAGTAATAATTGAGAGCTTGCGCTTTAATGCTTCTTGAAGCAGAGGATTGGAATAAGGAATCCCTGGATTCTTTATAATAACCTCCACGCCATCAAGTAGCTCTAACGGATGATGACCACAAACGACTTTAATTCCAATCGCTTCAAGTTGCTGAGCTGCATCATTTTCCTCATATGGTTTCTGATCATTTACAACCACTTTTGCTCCTAAACTCTTCACAAGTTTCGCTGCTGCTAAACCACTTTTTGCAAGCCCTAAAATAAGGACTTGTTTACCTTGATAACCATCAATTGTTTTCACTTATATCCACACCTCAATGTAAATTCCCAGCATTGCAAACAATAACCCTACAGCCCAAAATGTCATAACAACGCGCCACTCGGACCAACCGCTTAGCTCATAGTGATGATGTAATGGACTCATTTTGAACACGCGTCTGCCCGTTGTTTTAAATGATGCTACCTGAATCATAACGGATAATGTCTCAATAACAAAAACACCGCCAATAATAACAAGTAAAAATTCCATTTTCATTAAAATCGCAATCGTTGCAATAGCTCCGCCTAAGGCTAGTGAACCTGTATCTCCCATAAACACTTTTGCTGGATATGCATTAAATACTAAAAAGCCTAGAACCGCGCCTACAACAGCGACTGAAAAAATAGAGATTTCAAATTGACCTACATTCCATGCTAAAACAGCAAAAGCACCAAAGGAAATTGCGCTTGTACCTGATACTAAACCATCTAGACCGTCTGTTAAGTTTACTGCGTTTGAGAAACCAACTAACCAAATAATTAAGAAGATAACATAGAACCAACCAAGATCAATTGGTGTTGGAATTCCTGGAATGGTTACCTCAGTTGAAAACTCAAATTGCCTAGCGATGAAGTAAAAGATAATCGCAATAACCACTTGCCCTAAAAACTTTTGCTTTGATGTTAAACCTAAATTTCGCTTTAATACTACCTTAATAAAATCATCTAGGAAACCTAACAATCCAAAGCCAATTGTTACAAATAACAGTAGGAATGTGCGATATGTTACCTCTGCATATTGATTAGCCATGATAAGCGTAGCCACAATGATTGATAGTAAAATCATAATTCCACCCATTGTAGGGGTTCCAGATTTTTTCTGGTGTGATTTTGGTCCTTCATCTCGAATACTCTGACCAAACTTTAATCTTCGTAAAAACGGAATGAATACCGGCGACAATAGAACCGTAATGAGGAAGGCTAAGCCGATGGTTAATAAAATAGCTGGCTCTAGCATGTCATTCCCTCCTCATTGAATGTATTGATGTTTCTTCTTTTTTGTTTCAAACAATTCATTACAAATTTCGCTCCCTAATCATTTTACGTGCCACTTCACGATCATCAAAATCCAGAACCTGATTACCAACAATCTGATACGTCTCATGCCCTTTTCCTGCAATGACAATAACATCATCTTTTTGAGCTTTTAATACCGCAAACTTGATGGCTTCTGCTCGGTCAACAATTGTAACAAAATTATCGGTTTCAATCCCTTGTTCCATATCATTTAAAATCGCTTCCGGATCTTCACTTCTTGGGTTATCAGATGTTAAGATAGCCTCCGTACTATAAGAAGCGGCAATGCTCGCCATAATTGGACGCTTTGTACGATCTCGGTCTCCACCGCACCCAACAATAGTATAGACGTTATTTGTTGCAAATTGTTTTACCGTTTGTAAGACATTTTCCAAGCTATCTGGTGTATGTGCGTAATCAACAATAACCGTAAAATCTTGGTTTTCATTTACTAACTCGAAACGACCCGAGACCCCTTGCAATTTCGTTATTTCCTCGACAATAATGGACAGCGGCATATCCGACACTAAGCAAGCTGCAGTTGCTGCTAGTACGTTATACACGCTAAATTTCCCAACAAGCTGCATCGTTACATCCACGCTCTCCATAGGAGTTACAAGCGTAAATGTTGTACCACCGTTTGTCATTTGAATATTTTTTGCACGTATATCACTTTCATTGTCAATGCCATATGTAATGACTGTAGCTGCCGTGCTGCGAATATATTCTTTTGATGCATCATCATCCGCATTTAAAATCGCAAATTTAGGGCGCTTGTCGCTATAATAAGCATTGCCTAATTGAGCAAATAATAGCCCTTTTGCTCGACGATAGTCATCCATTGTCTCATGATAGTCTAAATGATCTTGGGTCAAATTTGTAAACACGGCAACATCAAAGTCACATCCGTGCACTCTTCCCATATCAAGTGCATGTGAAGACACTTCCATCATTGCTACTTCAACATTTTCTTCTACCATTTGACCAAATGTTTTTTGTAAAGTTAACGATTCTGGCGTGGTATTCTTCACGTCATATGACTGATCGCCAATACGAATTTCAATTGTACCAATAAGACCTGTTTTCTTTTGTTGTGCTTTAAACATATGTTCAATTAAATGTGTAATGGTTGTTTTACCATTTGTTCCCGTTACGCCAATTAAACGTAATTTTTGAGTTGGATGGCTATAAAAAGCATCAGCTAACACAGCCATTGCTCGCTTGGTACTCTTGACTAAAATAACAGGTACATCAACATTAAGCGGACGCTCTGCCAGAATAGCCACTGCACCTTTTTCGACAGCTGTTTGTGCAAAATCGTGTCCATCAACCGTATAACCGTTTATGCAAATAAATAGTGCACCCGGCTGTACTTCTCTTGAATCCATTTCAATTGAAGTAATTTCAATGTTGTTTTCAGGAATTTGCACGAAGTCATGCAAATGCCCTAATAGCTTTCTTAAATCCATTGTTACCATGTCCTCTCTATGTGTAAAGCGAAGTATCACCTTGAACATTTTACAGAAAAAGAAGCCACGAGGGAACTCCCTCAAGGCTTAATTGTCTCAAACATACAAGTAGATAATTCCACTTATAGTGAATAAAACGAATAGAATAAAAGAGTCAGTTCATGTCATTACTTATTCTATAAAATGAAACATCTTCTATTGTACCACGTAATCACTCATATATATATGACTTAATTACTCATGTATACTCGAATTGTTTCGCCTTCTTTCACCTTCGTTCCAGCCTCAGGTGATTGTTTAATGACCTCTTCCCCTGAACCACTCACATCTAATTTTAAATTAACTAACTGCTCTTGTAACTCTTTTTTTGATAACCCTACAAGATTTGGTACTTTTATCATTGGTGTATCTAACCATGTCAACTCTTTCTCAATTTGGCCAGTCCGAGGTTGTACACCTAATACTGGCAAGCTATCTTCCATAATCTTTCCTACAATTGGCGCAGCAACTACTCCACCGAATTGAGTAGTTCCTTTCGGATTATCTACCGCTACATATACCACTAGTTCAGGATCATCAGCGGGAGCAAATCCAATAAATGAAACAATATGATTATTTTCTAAATATTTCCCATCTTTTGCCTTTTGAGCTGTTCCAGTCTTACCACCAACTCTGTATCCTTCTACAAACGCGTTTTTACCCGATCCTTGAGCAACAACACTCTCAAGAGCAAAGCGAACTTGTTTTGATGTTTCTTCAGAAATAACTTTGCGCTTTGCTTCTGGTTCATTTTTCTGAACCACATTTCCGGTTTTTGGATCAACCCATTCCTTAGCAATATAAGGAGTATACAAAGTTCCCCCATTTACGGCCGCTGCTACGGCAGCAACTTGCTGGATGGGAGTGACAGCTACACCTTGACCAAAAGCAGTTGTGGCTTGTTCTACTGGACCAACACGGTCGAGCGGAAATAAAATGCCTCTTGCTTCCCCTTGTAAGTCAATACCCGTTTTGTCACCAAAACCAAAGTTACGAATGTATTTGAAAAGCGTCTCTTTCCCTAAACGCTCTCCTAGTTCCACAAAGCCTGGGTTACAAGAATTTTGTACAACCTCTAAGAAAGTTTGCTGTCCATGTCCTCCACGCTTCCAACATCTTAGTTTGGCACCGCCCACTTCTGCCGCTCCGTCATCATAGAATTGGTCCTTTAATAAATCCACTTTCTTTTCCTCTAAAGAAGCTGCTAGTGTAATAATTTTAAACGTGGAACCAGGCTCATACGCACTCCATATAGGAAGGTTACGATTATACACATCTGGGTCAACTGTTTGGAAATCAGCAGGGTCAAATGTCGGCCTACTTGACATCCCCAAAATTTCACCCGTTTTAGGATTCATTGCAATAGCAATCATCCCATCTGGGTTATACGTAGTTTGTGCATTATCGAGCTCGCGCTCAATAATTGTATTTACTCTAGAATCAATGGTTAGTCTTAAATCCAGCCCATCAACCGGCTCTGTATAATCATCTGCAATATTGGGCATTTTTTTCCCTTTTGCATCTGAATAGAGCTTAACTGAACCTTGCTCACCTTTTAATTCCTTATCATAGTAAAGTTCCAAGCCCATTAAACCTTGATTATCAACTCCCGCAAACCCTAACACATGAGAGAGGTAACTACCAAATGGATAATGGCGCTTAGAGTCTTCTGCGATGTACACGCCTTTTAGGTTCAAGTTTCTCACTTCATTTGCTTTAGCATGTGAGATTTTACGACCTTCGGGGCGTAAATAGACGCTAGAAGCCGACTTTGTAATCTGCTCATATACTTTTTCTTTCGTTGTATTTAACACTTTTGCTAGCTGTTCAGCTGTGTTTGCCGGATCTTCAATTTGTCTTGGCATAATTAACACCGTGGGCGCACTTTTATTGGTTGCTAGTGGCACATCGTTCCGATCTAAAATCTTCCCTCTTTCTGGTTCAAAAGGGATATTTCTGCTCCAAAGCCCCTTAGCTTTTTCTGTCAACGTATCCCCCATAAAAAGCTGTACGTACCCAAGCCTTGTGTCAATAATTAAAAAGATTAAAAAACCTGCAATTAAAACTGCTGCTAATCGTTTGCGAACAGTTACTCCTGATACCCGCATATAGTAGAACCTCCTCTGAATCGGCTCGTTCCAATATATGCTTGTACACTCTTGGGTAGAACGTATTTCTAATCAGTTGGTTCAGCAGGTTTTTCGTCGGAATCTCCCTGACCTTCTTCACTTTGAACTTCTTCTTCTTTCAGTTTCTCTTTTGCTTCTAAAGCCTCTGAAAGGGATTCAGGAGGTTCAAGCTCTACTACTAAATAGCTTCCTTCTTTAACAGCTTTACCAGGCTTAATGCTTTGAGTCACCACAAAACCACTGTCTAATGCACTCACTTTCACATTCATAAACTCAGTAAATCGTATCACATCACGATGAGACCACCCGATTATATTAGGCATCGTTGGTGTACCCGTTGTTTGTAAAAATACCTTTTCTCCACTAATAACGGTGTGATCAGCCTTAGGAAATTGGTCATTGATGCTTTTGCCTTCTCCAACAATGACAGGTTTTAGTCCTTTTGCTTCTAATTCTTTCGTGACGTCACTTATCGATTTACCTTCATAATTATCAAGTTTAATTTCAGACGATGTGCTTTTTTGCTTCTGTTTTTCTTCGTCCGTTTCTTTAGGTTTAACTCCCAATGCTTGTAAGCTATTTTTCATAACGGGATTAAAAATCATCGAAATCGGAGCTGAACCTGACTCTTGAGGAGTTAATTTTGGATTTTGTACTGCTACATAAACTACTAGCTCTGGATCTTTCGCTGGTGCAAACCCTATAAATGAGAATAAGTTTTTACCATATCCACGCAAATACCCTCCCCCATTCGGATTCGGTATTTGAGCTGTTCCTGTTTTACCGGCTACGTCGTAACCTTCAATAGCGTATGCTTTTCCAGTACCATCATCCTCAGACACAACGCTTTCAAGAATGTCAAGTACTTCATCAGCCGTTTCTTTTGAAATAGGTTTTCCTACTACTTCTGGCTTCGTTTCTTTTTTCACTTTGTTCGTTGTACCGTCTACAACTTTTTCAATGACGTAAGGCTTCATCATCTTACCATCGTTGGCAATGGCAGTAGCAGCTTGAATTTGCTGAATCGGAGTGAATGCTGAACCTTGACCAAAAGCAGTCGTTACTCGGTCCCTTGGATATTTAGAAATCAGTTTGCTAGAAGCTTCGCCAGGCAAATCAATTCCTGTTTTTTTCATAAATCCGAAATCCTTTAAATAATTAAAGAGCGTTTCTGTGCCGAGCTTTTCATTCGCTAAAATCGCAATGGCAACGTTGGACGAACGACGAATACCTTCATTAAATGTAATTGGCCCCCAGCCATTACCACCGTTATGGTCACGAATTGGCGCATCTTTTTCACTAACTTTGTAAGCTCCTGATTGATAGATATCCTCGCCATTATACACGCCTTCTTCAATCGCAGCAGCGAGCGTAAAAATTTTCATCGTAGAACCAAGCTCGAAGCTGTCTTCAATAATAGGGTTTCGATAATTCGTTATATCACGAACGTTTGGATTAAACGTTGGTCTCGTAGACATTGCTAGAATCTCGCCTGTTTTTGGGTTTGCAACCACAGCCATAATGTTATCCGGATCGTATTCCTTTTGAGCATTTGTCAAAGCGTCTTCTACGAACGTTTGGATTTTTTCATCAAGGGTTAAGTAAATGTTATCACCATTTTTAGGAGGAACGATAGACTCCTTGGGATCAGGAAGCTTAATTCCGTTTTGACCAGCTTGATAGAGTACTTTTCCATCCTCTTCTGTTAACTGCTTATCATAAACTTGCTCTATCCCCATTTTTCCAACGATTTTTCCTTCATCATTCTTTTGCGCGTAACCTAAAATGTGAGAAGCAAATACTCCGTTTGGATAAAAACGCTTCGCATCTCGCAAGAACGTAATACCAGGTAAATTCAGCTTTTCAATCTTTTGCTTAGTCGTATTATTGATATCCCGTCCCCCGGGGCCAAGCTCTACTTGAAACGAACCTTTTTTTACACCTTTATCTAACAAACTCTGTAACTCTTCCTCTTTCATATTAAGCAGCGGTGCTAATTCTTTTGCTGTTTTTTCCGTATCTACTACGTGCTTTGGCTTGTCTTTATCTTTTGTTTGGTCTGGGTCTAGGATTGCTACAACCGTATATGCTCCCGTATCGTGTGCAATAGCTTCCCCGTTGCGATCATAAATCGTTCCACGCTGTCCTTCAATGGTTGTTTCTCTCGTATATTTCTTTTGTGCGATTTCGGCTAAAGCTTGACCTTCAGCTTTCCCTGTGGCCTGTATATAAAAGAACCTTCCTGTTAATACAAAAAAGAGCAATGCAAATATTACAATCAATATTGCTGCTCCCGTACTAATATTGCTATTTTTCTTAGGCATTTTCATTGGTTCAATTTTCGACTACTTTAACGTTATTTTCGTTTAAACTTAGTCCTAGTTCTTTTGCTTTTGCCCAAATTCGCTCATACGCACTTAGCTCTGTTACCTGAAGCTTCAACTCATTGTTTTTTGTTTCTTGCTGTTGAATGTTTGATTCTAACGCCTGTACTTCCGCATTTGTACTGTAAAGCGTCGCTTGATTAGAAATCATTTGAACTGCACCAAACAGCATAAGTGCAAGTGTACCTGTATAAACAAACTTTTCACCGACTGAAATCTTTCGTTTCGACTTTTTTACAACTTTACGAACCGGCTGCTTTTGTTGTTCATGTTGCGTGTTTGGTTTAACTTGATACGCTACATTACTCAACACAATCCCCTCCTCTTTTTTCTTTGCCTGTTACGCTTACTTTAGTTTCTCAATAATTCTTAACTTTGCAGAACGAGCTCGCTTATTATCAACCACTTCTTCTTCAGAAGGCACAATTGGTTTGCGCGTAATTACCTTCATCTTTGGTTGAAATTCTTCTGGAATAACTGGTAATCCATGTGGAAGCTGCGGGCCTGTACTCGCATTTTTAAATGCTACTTTGCAAATCCGATCTTCTAGCGAGTGAAAAGTAATAACGCTTACTCGTCCACCAACGCTGATTACGTCCATTGCTTGTTCAACTGCATCCTCAAATACTTGAAGTTCATCGTTTACAGCAATACGAATTGCTTGGAACACGCGCTTTGCTGGATGCCCACCTGTTCTACGTGCAGCTGCGGGAATACCGTCTTTAATAATGTCAACAAGCTCCAGAGTTGTTTCAATTGCTTTTTGCTCACGATATGACTCAATTTTTCTAGCAATTTGCTTTGAGAATTTCTCTTCACCATATTGAAAGAAAATTTTCACAAGCTTTTCATACGGCCATTCATTGACAATATGATAAGCAGAAAGGCTTGAATTCGTATCCATTCTCATATCAAGAGGTGCATCATGGTGAAAGCTAAAGCCTCGTTCTGGGGTATCTAACTGCGGAGACGAAACACCTAAATCAAATAAAACCCCGTCTACTTCTGTGATTCCATGTTCTTCTAACTTTTCTTTTAAATAACGAAAATTACTTTTTATGAGCGTTACTCGATTTAGATAAGGGGCTAATTTATCCTTTGCATTTTCAATTGCAATGTCATCTTGATCAAATGCAATTAACCTACCTTCATCAGATAACTTTTTGACGATATATTCACTATGACCTGCTCCGCCAAGCGTGCAGTCTACATAAATTCCGTCAGGCTTAATATTTAAGCCTTCTGCTGCTTCTTTTAGCAAAACAGTTGTGTGATTAAACATGTTGACACCTACTTCTTTTTAAACTACTTAATTATGTATAAACACCTTAAAATAAAGGCAACTTTTATACATTTTCAATACCATTTCATTATATATCAAATTTCAACATTTTTTCAGCTATTTATACAAGAATTAAGTAGAATTTTGTCTTTCTGTTACAAAAGGTTTTATTTTGTTAAACATGAGACATATTCCTGACATAAAAAGTAAGGCGCCATGATGATTTTTAGTGTTTGTAAAAAAATAACTGTTAAGGATTTGTTTGGTTGCTTTGTGTATGTACACTGTTTCTCTTTTGCAAAAGAAAAATCCTGCTTTGCAGCAGGATTTTATTAGAGGTAACAAACCTTTAAGTGATGATTAAATTCGACTTCCTCATTGAGTAATTGTGACACGAACTGCATGCCATATTTATTCAAATAATACGCGACGTTCCAGATTCGCTCTTGAGGAGCTCCATTAGGACGAAGCGCACACTCAATTTTATTATATTTCGTATGCGTTACATCGTGCTTAACGAGCTGTTTAGATTCGACAATCTTTTGAACAGTCTCCATTTGCTTTTGAAGAATTGCTCGATTTTTCAATAGAACTTCTTCAAACGTTTTGTCTTCTTTTTGAACATTTTCACGAAGAGTTTTATGAATTTCTTCTATTTTTGCCTTCGCTTCATTAAAGTAGCCTTCATAAGGGTTACGAACTTCTGCATGTAACCATGCTTCTCGTTCTGTACTTACACCTTGTACAACTGCTTTTTCTGAATCAATATTTAGTTCTTCTAAATATTTTGCAATGTTTCGCTCGACTAACGTATAGGATAGCCGAGGAACAACTGGAGGCATAGTAAAATTAAAGATATTAAACGCCTGCTGTAATTCTGCCCAATACGCTACCTCACCAGGTCCAGCAACAAAAGCTAACGTTGGAAGCAAGTACTCTTGCATTAACGGACGTGTCACTACGTTATTGCTTAGTAACTCTGGACGCTGTTTCGCGAGTTGAATCAAGTCTTCTTTTGAAAAGGATACTTCATTCTGTTTCCCTTTAAAATTCTGATCTTCATCTCGTTCTAACAAGATACGATTTCCTTCATGAGAGTAGAAAAGATGTGCCGTTTCACTTCCCACATCAATTACCTTTTGATATTCTCCACTTAGTTTTTGCTGCTGAGAGATAACTGACTGAGATAAAGCTTCATTTTGTTCAATAAGCTGAATAAAGAAGGAAGATTCAATCTTACGTACTTCTTTTGAAGCGGCATCCATTAAAATTAAGCCATACTGTGTAAATAATTCTGTTGTTAAGTATGCAAAAAAATCAGTGAATGTCTGAGAGTTCTGAAGGGAGTTTTTTAAGAAAGCCAACACTTCTTTTGTATGCTCTGTTTCACCAAACGATTGAAATAAACTATCAATCCACTCACTACAGGCTTCTTTATTAATTGTAACATGAGAAACCATGTCTTTTGTTTTAAGAGACTGCTTAAACGTTTTCTTCAGCATATGTCCTTTATCTTCTATATACACATGATTAATTTCAGCAAAATCATGGTCTTCTCCAGCAATCCAAAACACTGGTAATACAGGCACTCCCATCTCTTTTTCCTGCTGTTTTGCTAATAGGATAATTGAAATAATTTTATGAATGGTATATAAAGGTCCTGTCAAAAGCCCTGCTTGCTGACCTCCAACCACCACAACACTATCTCGATTACGAAGCTTTTCAATATTTTCTAACGTTTTATTTGACGCATTTAATTTCTTGTTAAATGCCATTAAGTATTCAACAAGCTCTTCTCTTGGATGAGTATAGCTTTTCAAATCTTGTAAGCGCTCTTTATAAACATCACTCTTATGTATATTGTAATCAAAGTATGACATAGCCTGGTTGCTATCCTGTATATATTCTTCTGTTAACTTGTTAGTTGCTGATAAAGAGACATCTGTAATCTCCATGAAAGAACTTCCTTTCTATAACTAATACTTGTTCAGTTTACCTAGCTTCATTATCCATATTGTTTCTCGACACGTCTAGTAACATGCTTCATAACTTTAATAATTCAAAGATTAGGCCACTAACAACTAATAACACATGCGAAAACAAAAAGAAAAAGAAGCTGATTCGAAACATTCCTTTTGTCATTCTTTTCAGCTGTAAGTCTTTCTTCACCTGCCAGTTTATAAGCATTACAATCATCGCCAAAACCAGCAGCACTAAAATAATCAACCACAAAAAAGACTGGTCAAAAATTTGCTTGGCAAAGTAGTGCGTGGATACAATGAAAAAAATCGTTGAGACATATGTAGAGATATGAACTGCTTTACGCCGATTTTTTATCACTTTTTTGAGCAGGGTGTATAATACAAAAAAACCTACTACTGGCAGCGTGATAAACGTAGCCAAGATGCTTGCAACTAAGCTCCCCATTCCCGATCACCTTCCTTCACTATCTTCCAACCCTAATATTCCATTATATACAAATTGGATAATAGGAGTATTAACCTGGCGCTGAGCCGCTTCTTCTAAAATATAACCTAATATGGATTCAACCTCTGTTTTTCTTTGCTGTTGAAGATCTTTCCTCATCGATGAATGATTTTGAGCCGTTTTTTCACAAACATCTACTACTCGATTCCAATAGGCTGTTGGTTCTTTTAATCGTAACACAGCATGCAGCTCATTAAAAACAGCTTTAGCTGTTTTATAAAAAAATGGGTTAGCTGTAATCTCACCATTTTTCACTCGATAAAGAGCTGTTAAAGGATTGATTACCGCGTTTACAATTAGCTTTTGAATAAGCATCTCATACCAATCATTCTCCCAAACAAATCCAAACTCAGTCGAATGAAACTGTTGAAAGGGAATTAGGTGGTCTCCTCTAAACAAAGCAACGCGCGTGATGCCAACCCCTGAATGGATAACAACATCATCTGCCTCTTTCATTGCACCATGTTCAACAACACCTAAGTATACATTATGCTGAGGAAGGTTCTGCGC
The DNA here is from genome assembly GCA_024134725.1 of Bacillus sp. 1780r2a1. Taxonomy (NCBI): domain Bacteria; kingdom Bacillati; phylum Bacillota; class Bacilli; order Caryophanales; family Bacillaceae; genus Bacillus; species Bacillus sp. 1780r2a1. The sequence goes on from CP099863.1 coordinate 3,222,482, forward strand.
CAAATTAAGATGACTCATTCCATTTTGAACAAATAATAGCGATGTATGCTTTGAAGCTTTCATTAAATAAGGAATAACCTCTTTAATACCATATTGTTTAACCGCTATAATAACAAGTTCATACTGTTCAAAGTTTTCATTAGATGTTAAAATCCGCGCATCTACCTTTACATTTTTCTCAGTCGCTTTATGCTTTAGTGTTACTCCATTCGTCCGTAATTGATTTCTCTGTTCTTTTCTTCTCGTATACAGAGTAACGTGAGCATGCTCAGCCAAGTATGAACTCATTAAAAGGCCGATTGCACCGCCTCCAATAACTGCTATCCTCATTAAAACTTCCTCATTCTATTAGTTTATTTTCTCGATATGCCTCTTTACATAAGTAGCATACGCTCTATTAGTTTAGCAAATATTTTTAACCATTAAAATAATATCTCTTTATAATAAAAAGCTAGGTAAGGAGCCCTTACCTAGCTTTTCTACACTCTCGTTTCTTATAATTAAACTGGATATACAGGATGTTTTCTTCGAACTTCAGCTATTGCTTTTGTTTCATAATAAGCAAATCGTTCAATTAAAGTTTGGCGAAGGTCGTTAGCTGGCACGATATCATCAATAATCATCTCAGAAGCTAGCGTATATAAATCAATATGCTCTTTATACTCTTGCTGCTTCTGCTTGATATACATCATTCGCTCTTTTGGATCGGTAATCTCATTAATTTTATTGGAATAAACAGCGTTAACCGCTGCTTCCGGCCCCATTACGGCAATTTGTGCTGTAGGAAGGGCAATACAACAATCTGGTTCAAACGCTGGGCCTGCCATAGCATATAATCCAGCTCCATATGCTTTGCGTACCACTACAGAGATTTTTGGAACAGTCGCAGAACTCATTGCAGCAATCAATTTTGCACCATGACGAATAATCCCTGCTCTTTCCACTTTCGTTCCAATCATAAATCCTGGTACGTCAGCTAAGAATAAAAGTGGAATATGGAATGCATCACATAGCTGGATAAATTTCGCTCCTTTATCAGCGGAGTCAACAAACAATACGCCACCTTTTATCTTTGGTTGATTTGCGATAATCCCAACAACTTTCCCATCCATCCTTGCGAGCCCTGTAATAAGTTCGGGTGCAAATAATTTCTTAATTTCATAGAACGTTCCTTCATCAATCAACGTATCAATTGCCTCATACATATCAAACGGCACGTTTTGATTTTCAGGAATTAACTCTCCTAGTGTTTTAGACGTACTAACAGGCAACCTCCCTTCAAGCGCAGCTGGCTTTTGGTGAAAGCTTTGAGGGAAATAGCTTAGGTACGATTTTGCTTTTGAAATTGCTTCTTCTTCCGAATAAACTAGAACGTCTCCACAACCACTCACGCTACAGTGCATGTGAGCACCACCCATCTCTTCTAACGTGACTTTTTCTCCAATAACCTTTTCAGCCATTCGTGGCGACCCTAAATACATCGAAGCGTTCCCATCTACCATAATAACAATGTCACAAAAAGCAGGGATGTAAGCCCCTCCTGCTGCAGAAGGACCAAATAATAAGCAGATTTGCGGAACTACTCCCGACATACGCACTTGGTTATGAAAGATTTTCCCTGCGCCTCGTCGGTTCGGGAACATGTCTAATTGATCCGTAATTCGGGCTCCTGCTGAATCAACTAAATAGAGCATTGGGACCTGCAACTTTTCAGCAGTTTCTTGAATACGAATAATCTTTTCAACTGTTCTTGCTCCCCAAGACCCCGCTTTAATTGTTGAATCATTCGCCATTACGCATACCGTTTGACCATTCACCTTGCCAATGGCTGTAACAACACCATCAGCTGGTAGGCCTTTCGCTTTATTATTAGCAAACATCGCGTCTTCTTTGTACTCACCTTCATCAAACAATAAAGCCAAACGATCTCGAACAAATAATTTATTTTGTTGCTTTAACTTTTCATGATATTTTTTGTCTCCACCTGCTCGAATTTCTTCACATTTATCTTCATAGCGCTTTTGTAAATCATTTGTATGTATCATACGCTCACTCCTTTTAAGAAATTGTTACTAATACATCGCCTTCATTTACAAAGTCACCTACACCAACTAAAATTGCATCAATTGTTCCTGCATCAGTGCTTTCAATTGGTATTTCCATTTTCATAGATTCAAGGATAATCAACACCTGACCTTGTGTCACAGAATCCCCTTCGGATACATGAATATTTAATACCATCCCCGCCATCGTTGCTGTCATTTCTTTCATTTTTAGTCCTCCTTTTTCACTTCAAAGCTTCTGTCAATACCGCTGTGTTGTATTTTCCAGCTACATATTGCTCTGCATTTAATAATTGTTTAAACAGAGGTAAGTTTGTTTTAATTCCTTCAATTGATGCCTCCGTGAAATACGCTTTAGCAAGCTCAATTGCATTTTCTCTCGTACGACCCGTGACAACGACCTTTGCAATCATCGGATCATAAAAAGGTGTTACTTTGTCTCCGCTATCATACCCTGCATCCACTCGAACATAAGAACGCTCTGGAAGCAAAAACTGCGTGATTTGTCCAGGAGCAGGCAAAAACGTGACAGGGTCTTCTGCATATACTCTAAACTCTATCGCATGGTTGGCAAGCTGAACTTCTTCTTGTTGTAAGGGTAGCGCGTCCCCTCTAGCTACTAAGAGCTGCCACTTTACCAAGTCTAATCCCGTAACTTGCTCTGTAATTGGGTGTTCAACTTGAAGTCTAGTGTTCATCTCTAAAAAATAAAAATTTTCCTGCGCATCTACAATAAATTCAATAGTGCCAGCATTGTAATACTGAACTGCCTTAGCAGCGGCTACGGCCGTTTCATACATACGGTGTTTTGTATCAATAGATAGCGATGTTGCAGGCGCTTCTTCAATCACTTTTTGATTGCGGCGCTGTACGGAGCAATCTCGTTCAAAAAGGTGAACTGCATTCCCAAGCTGGTCTCCGAAAATTTGAACTTCTATATGCTTTGCATCTGTAATTAATTTTTCAATAAATACTTCTTCGTGACCAAAATATGCTTTAGCTCTCGCTTTTGTCGATGCATATGTTGTACGCAGTGACTTTTCATCATCACACCGAACCATTCCAATGCCTCCACCGCCACCGCTAGCTTTCAGCATAACCGGATAACCAATAGCTTGAGCTACTTTACACGCTTCTTCAATATCAGCTACAGCCCCTTCACTTCCAGGCACAACAGGAACTCCTGCTTCTTGCATAATTTTTCTCGCTCTCACTTTATCTCCCATATCTGCTATAACTTTTGGAGATGGTCCAATAAAAATAAACCCTTCTTCTTCCACACGCTTAGCAAATGTGCTATTTTCTGATAGAAATCCGTAGCCTGGATGAATTGCATCAACGTTTTCTTTATGAGCAATTTCTAACAAGCGCTCAATATTTAAATACGATTTTTGAACAGGAGGCTCTCCAATTTCATAAGCAACTGTAGCAGCTTTAACATAAGGTAGGTTTTCATCGGCTGTAGAATGAACAGCAACAGTTTGTATATCCATCGTATGACAAGTTTTAATAATACGATGAGCAATCTCGCCTCGATTAGCGATTAAAACTTTTTTCATTATATTTCTTCTCCCTTCGCTGCAGTATAAAATATTCTCAAGTCTATTCAAAACCATGGTACGATGAGACTAAAAGAGAAAAAAATCTCCCAAAACGTATAATTCTACAATTTTCTTAAAATCCCTTTGTTTTTTTGCAAACGCTTACTTTTTTTATTCTCATCTATCTATCCTATATTTGAAAATTTGTTCATATGCTATACAAGCAGCTCATTTCTAAGGAGTGATTGATAATGTATGAAGTCCAGCAGTTGCGCATTAACTATAAAACACTTGAAGAATTTAAGCAGTTTAAGCAATATGGGCTCCAAGAATTGTCCATGTTAGAAGAATTAAATGCCCAAATATCTGAAAACGAGATTCATTCCCCGTTTTACGGTATTTATATTGGAAATCGTCTTGTAGCTCGAATGAGTTTGTACCAACAGTCTAAAAAGCATGATCACTACTTTAAGCCACACCAACCTTACCTTGAAGTATGGAAGCTTGAAGTGCTCCAAGAATTTCAATCAAAGGGACTGGGCACGAGTCTAATTGAATATGCTAAATCTTTTAAGTTGCCTATTAAAACAAATCCACGAGTTCATTCTAGTCATTTCTGGACAAAAATGGGCTTTACTCCTGCTTCTTATGATTTAGAGCGAGATTTAGGAGAAAATCCAATGCTTTGGAGTCCAGAAGATGTATCAACCTCAAACTAATAGATAATATAAAAAAGCCCTTGAATCTTCTTTATCTTTAAGCTACAGTGTGATAAAGAGTCAAGGGCTTTTATATAAATGAGGTACTAAGCTTTATTATTTATTTTCAACTCGTTCTAAATTACCGTTTTTCTCCATTTGAAATTTAACTTTTCTACTTTTTTCATCTTCTTTTAGAACAACCATCTTACGAGCCCGTTCCATGATTTCAATCAACGCTTTATAGTCTTCTTCCACCGTGTATAGATTGCCTTCTAACACTTTTTTCTCTTTTTCAAGAACCGTCACTTTTTGCTGTAACTGTTCAAGTTTATGCTGCAGCTCCTCATTTGCTTCCAGTAACCCACTCGACTGCTGCTGAATTTGTTCAATCGATTCTAAGTAACGAATAACCTCACTTAACGAAGTAATCGATTGACCATCTATATATGAGAAGCGCACGGGCTGTTCTTCATCTTTTGTGATCACGCGTGATTTTAACTGTTTTCGTTGAATTTTCGCTATGTCAATACCAGTTTTGTATTGTTTGCGCACAAAAGAATTCCAGCGAAAGCCACAAGCTGCTGATGTTCGCGAAAGTTTCTTTCCCACTTCTTCAAATGCAGCGAGTTGTGTGCCACCTTCACGTATATGACGCAATACAATTTCAGCTAGTAGTAAATCTTCATCTTGAGTCCATGCATCTTGACGAGAAGAAGTCATTTTTCTATCCCTCCTTATCCGTACTTATTAAATAAGTATGCAACTACTAGATAAGATAGACTATTGTTCAACTTCTCAAGGCAGAATTTCTTAACTTGCCTTTTTCAAGATACTTTATCCACATAATTAGCTTTATTAAGCCTTCTTTTGAAGTCGGTTATTTACCGCTTGCTTGTGTTCTTCACTTTCCCAGAGCAAACTACAATGGTTAACCTCTGCCTCCATTCGTTCCCATAAATCAACTTGGTTCCATTTTGCAATAGGCATTTGTTTGTATGCCGTCAGCACCGTACTAGGCTTTGTAATAATTGGTAACAACCATTCTTCACAGCGCATAGCGAGCTCTTGGTATGATGTTACGTAAGATAAAAAGCCAACCTGCTTGGCACGCTCCACGCTGTAGATTTGAGAGCTCGTTAGCATTTCCATTGCATCCGAGTAACGAAGTTTTTCGAATAAAATTGTGCCGCCCCCCCAG